>JADLAF010000022.1 GCA_020848375.1 Ignavibacteriaceae bacterium | reverse complement strand
CCCGGTTTGGCAGATTTCTCAGAAGAACCAGTCTGGATGAAATTCCTCAATTCTTAAATATCCTGATCGGTCACATGTCACTTGTGGGATGGAGACCTGAACTTCCCATTATAGTTGAACAATTCAGTCAGGTGCAAAAAGAACTTATTTACTTTAAACCCGGACTTACCGGGTGGGGACAGATCAATGGTCGTCATGATATTCCATGGCAGGAAAAAGCAACCCTGGATCTTGAATACTGTAAATCAGCTACATTGAGGACAGACTTTTTTATACTTATTAATACGTTTACTGTTATTTTTTCTAATAAGGGAAACAGGTAACGGTTGAATGATATTTTATACGTTGAGAAAGTATGAATTTTGTTAGAGGACAAATTTCATTACTGGTTCTCCTGCTGATTCTAATAAATAGCAGTGTTGTCTCACAGCAACACTCACTGCCTGCTGATCATCCCGTTTATAATTATCTTTTTCTCAAATCATCTCAGGGCTTACTGCCAGAATACTCATCCCAAATTTTACCAAAGACAACAGGTCAAATCCTCGAATACCTGGATTCTCTTAATGTCCGTGAAATAAGATATACTGGCATTGTAAATGAACTCACTTCGGACTTCAGAAAATTTATTCAGTCTTATTCCGGGGCTCATGTATCATTTAAAGAGGGGGATGAGTGGAATTTTACATCGTATTCTTCAATTCATGATGCCTCTGCACTTTACTCATATAATGACAGTCTTGTCCGTTTTGAAACTGATCTGGCAGGGGATTTTTCGCTCGCGTTAAAAAGAAAGAATGACGGCGGGACGGTTAATGCTTTTATGATGGGGTATGGAGCAAAATTCCGGTTTCATTTTGGTGACTGGCTGGCTGCATCCATGATGCTTCAGAATGGAAATTCCTACGGCAGCAGGGAAGCAGCATTATCAGAAGCACGCATAAGGAACAGCCACACTTTTTCTTCTACAGGGAGAAATAATTTTGATTTCACAAGAGGATATTTAAGAATTGCATCGGAACACCTCAGTCTTTCTGTCGGGAGGGAAAAAATTCTTATTGGGGCATCGGTAATTAATCGTGCAATATCAGGAGAGGAAAGGCCCGATTTTGACTTCATCAGGTTTGAGACTCAGTATAAGGACATTACTTATTCATTCCTTCATGCCTGGCTGGTAACCGGATTAACAGAAATTTCTTTTGCCGGAAAGACAGTTGAAAAATTTAAGCCCAACAAGTATTTTGCAATGAACCGGCTGGGCTGGCGTGTTAATGAGAATTTCAGCTTTGGACTCACCCAGATGATGTTTTATGCTTACCGCTCTCCGGAACTTGCTTATTTAACTCCCTTTCTTTTTTGGGAGTCTGCTCAGCGTTCAATGAATGATCCTGATAATGGATTGCTTGGCATAGATTTTACATTGACACCGGTGAAAGGCATTCGGCTGACCGCTGAGATTCTGGCCGATGATATTAATTTTGATAGTTTTGGCTCTGAAGGTTTTAACAGTATTCAAAACACAACATTTTATCGGGGGGCACTATTTTTCCCTGAATTGATTCCGCTTAAGAATGCTCTGGCTGGATTTGAAGTTACTGCCGTCAGACCCTATACCTTTTCGCATCCTGGTTATGGTGATGCACTCAATTTCAGTAATGACGGTGTCCTGATGGGTGATAATATTCAGCCGAACAGTATAGGATATTCATTTTTTCTTTCCTGGCAACCGGAATACTCATATTCTTTTCTTCTTAAAGCGGACTATATAATGCATGGGAGAAACACCTATAACTCCGACGGAACATTACGATTTAATTACGGGGGTGATTTCAGGGAAAGTTATAACTATTTTACTCCGCGGCTTCATAAACTTTTAGCAGGGGATAGGATGAAAACGAGTCTATTGACCGGAGAATTTTCCTACCGGTTCAGTTATCATATTTTACTGACTACAAAGGTACAGATAGAGCAGGTTGAATTTCAGGGGAACCGCACCAGTACCGCAGCGGGACTATTTTCCTTTATATATACTCCTTTCGGAGAACGGTACTAAGTATCTTCAAAAATACTGCTTCAGGAATAAATTTTCTGAATCATAAATGCTTCACCAAAAAAGAAACCGCCTTCAGCGCCTCTCACTTTCGCAAGAGCTCTTAATACTTCTGGTGAACGGGGATGCGGGTCAGGTCGTGCCTCGATCTTATAAGCTTCCATCGCTCTTATTTTCGCTTCCACATCTTCAGATTCAACATTTACATAAAAATTTGGTTCCCATTGAGCCGGGCGAAGATAACCTGTAGAAGATGATACTTCACCACAAAAAAGCGGAATATGTGAATTGACTGATGGACGAGTAGCTAACACGGCAGCTTCATGGCAGTACTGATGATCAATATTTGTGCAGAATCTGTGATGGGTAAAAATTGCATCCGGCTTAACTACCTGAATGATATTCTCTAACCAGTTTGTAAGTTCCAGAAGCGTATGTTTGTCCATTTCATTGTCAGAAAACTCTCCCAGAAATAGGTCGCCATCATTGATTCCCAACAGAGAAAGAGCATAGACGGTATCTTTCCGAAGCACTTTTAACGCTTCATCTCTTGCATCAGCAGATATCGTATTTCTTCTTCCGTGAACTCCGGTATTTGGTATTGCCACATAGACTCTGGTTCCGTTGCGGACCATTTTGTTGATTGTTGCTCCGGCGGCAAGTGTTTCATCATCCGGATGTGCAAAAAAAGCGAGTACCTTTTTAAAGTTGAGAATCATGCTGAAAAACAATTCTTAAATGAAAATGCTGTAAAGTAAACTTTATGTATTACTACTATTCTGATAAAATAACTTTATAAGAAAAGTTATACATTACCAACTGTCTTTAAGTCCACCTGCCTGACTATTTCTGAAACCACAAAGCGGGAGAATCAAAGTAAAATCAAAACAAGTTTTCAAAATACCATGATTCGGTGATATCATCAAAGATAAATTTTATTCTTATTTTTGCAGTTTCCCGAGTAAATAACTTGTAAAAATTCCCGGTTTTTTGCTCCTTAGGGAGAGGAAAATGAGTTCTAGGGGGGGATGAATTTTATGGAATTTTAGACGGTGGAAATTCTCCCTAAAATCCCGAAAAACCTTTATTTTTGACCCAAAAGGTCAATTTTTTGCCCTTGTAGGGCAGTGTCTTATTCTCCATTTTTGGCAAAAATTATTCTCAGGTTTGAATGAACGGCAGATATCTCGTTATTTTCTTTTTGACAGTGCTATTTCTTGAAAGTGCATATCCTCAGTATTATTCTGTAAAAGAGTCTGATAACCAGTCAATTACCATTGAATTTGATTTCAGTGGAAAGTTTGCGGTCAGGGATACTCTTATCTCCGGGGCCAGGTTTGACTACATCGCAGGGGAGGCACATTCTCTAAGGGAAATAGGTGAACCGTGGCTACCGCAGGTGTTCGCAAATCTCGCCATACCTTTTGGCTCAAATCCTGAGTTCAGAATTGTAAATTTTGCTGAAAGTGAATTCTCTCAAAAATTTATCCTGCCATACCCGGACAACAGTAGCTATTTCGGGGAGTTTGACCTGACTAAGTTTAATCAGGAAGTTTACTCAAGAAATGAGTATTTCCCTTCCCAAACCGTGAAACTTGAAGATGCATATATAATGAGATATGCGCGGATTTTGCCGTTAAGTGTTTCACCTTTCCGGTACAATCCGGTGAGCAGAGTATTAACCTTTGCTGAAAAGGTAACAGTTAAAATTCTCTACAATGCCCCGATTGGTCAGCCGTCAGAATCTGTAAACGATCAGATTACTCTTTCGTTTTTAGAGAGTTCGGTGGCAAACTATTCCGTTGGCAAACAGTGGATTGGAAAAGAGATGCAGAATGCCTCTTCTCCGCAGAGCGTTACCTGGTATGACCCTCAAAAGGAGTATTTTAAGATATATCTGAAAGAAAAGGGGGTTTACAGAATTACTTATGAAGAATTGACAGTAGCAGGGTTCCCCTCCAATGGAGCCGATATATACTCTCTTGAGCTTTTTAATAATGGGATACAAATACCCATTGAAGTTGTCTCACCCGGTGATACCGTATTCAATACCGGTGACTACATTCAGTTTGCCGGGTATCCTGCACCCTCATCTCCACATGTACGCTCAAATATCTATAATCAGTCCAATGTGTACTGGCTTTCTTATCAGGGGCAGTCTCGTGACTTCTTTTACAGATATAAGTCATCCCGGCCTACCATTGGTGATAATATCCTCATCGGATATATACGAAATGATTTTTATGAGAAGGATAGTCTTTATGAACGATTAGGATATGCACTGAATGATCAGAGAGATTACTGGTATTGGGGGCGGGCGGCCGGATATCGCAGGGTGCCAACGCAGACATTCCGGGCACAGTTTAAACCGCTTCATAATTTTAATATGAATTTTCCGCAGGTCAGACTTCGTGTAAATATGCACGGAATGACTGAAAGTTCATGTCTTTACAGCCACAATATTAAAATTGTCTGGAATGATAAAGAATTGGGACGTGCGAAATGGAGCGGACAGGAGGCATACACGTATGACCGGTATTTTGTTATTTCTACTGATAGCTTTAATGTCTATCCTACTGGTAATTATCTGCAGGTAATCGCAGACGGATTAGTTTGCCATCCTGATTCGAGTGATGAAATCAGAGTAAACTGGTTTGAAATTTCATACTATTCTGATAATCGGGTGAGCGGAAATTCTTATTCTGTTAATAATTCATCTTCTCAGACGGGAAATAATATCTTCCGTATCTGGCAGTGGCAGGATACGACTATGAAAGTATTCAGCCCCTCGCAGAAAGTTATAATCAACGATCCGCAGTATCTTAATGATGCAGATAAAACTGTTTTATTTAATGATTCAGCAACCACAATTCAGGACTATTTCCTGGTCGGGCATAATGTTTTTCTATCGGTTGATTCTATCAGGAAGGATATATCATCTGATCTCAGGTCTGCTGCAAATGCTGCTGATTATCTGATAATAACACACCCTGATTTTTTGCCAATCGCTCAGAGATTAAAATCAATCCGGTTGAATGATTTTCCAGATATCACTATTCCAAATCCGCGAATTGCGATAGTGGATGTTCTGGAAATATATGACGAATTCAGCGCAGGACTGCTGGAACCCGCCGCAATTCAGAGATTTGTAAAACATGTTTTTGAAAACTGGTCAAGACCGGCTGCCTCTCATGTTGTTCTTATTGGTGATATGAGTTATGATTACCGAAATTTAAAAAGTTCGAGCAGGACAAATTATATCCCCTCTATGCCTCATCATTCTTATACATACGGTCAGGCAGCAAGCGATAACCTTTTCGTAAGTGTCGCTGGTACTGATGTTATCCCTGACCTCACTATTGGGCGGCTGAGTATTGAAACCATACCGGAGGGAAATAATCTTCTGGATAAAATTGAGGACTATCCAAATGATCCGGGTAAGAAGTGGAAAGAAAACATCATGTTTATGGCTTCAGGACTCAGTAATGAGGATGAAAACCGGTATGGGTTCAATGATGCTTCAATGTACTTGTATAATCAGTATATCAAGACTGGCGGATATGATGCATTGCGCATATTTACTTACCCTAACCGGCCAGAACACATGATTTATAAGGGAGGGACAGTTGAAATCCGTGCCGGATTCAACACAGGTGCGGTTATCGCAAATTATTATGGTCACGGCGGAGGATATCAGTGGGACGAAACTTTTCTTAATGACGATATTTATCTTCTCCAAAATGCAGGTCGTCTGCCGGTTGTAATTTCTGTAACCTGTTACACTGCCCATTTTGATAATCAGGATGTTTTTGGGGAACAGTTTAACAAGGTGCAGGGAAAAGGAAGTATTGCATTCTTTGGTAGCAGCGGATTGACACATTGGGATATTGGTAAATTTATTAATAATCTTTTCTTCAGGGAGGTTTTTACCAACAGAAATTACAGTCTTGGTAAGTCAATCATGTTTTCCAAAGCCCTGACTCCGCCGGTTGGTTATTATGCAAATCAAATCGCGCTGCTTACGCTGCTCGGAGACCCGGTGCTTCAAATGGCACTGCCTACTGATGCTGATTTTGCGGTTAGACCTTCAGATATCATTCTCTCGAACAGTAATCCTGTACTGGGTGATTCACTTGACATCAAAATAAAGCTCCAAAACCTTGGTATATCAAAGAATGACTCCGTGCTGGTTGAACTTTATTTTTCTAATCAGGATACAACAGGTTATATAGCTTCACAAAAGATTCCGGTATTCGGTAATGCTGATTCTGTTATCTTTAACTGGAAACCCTATGCCGGCGGATTGTTCAATCTTATTGCAAAAATAAATCTGGCGCAGCAGATCAGCGAAATTGATCTGTCTGATAATGAAGCATCTGTTCAGATGGTCGTGTTTAATATAAATAATCCCAGTATAATTGTTCCGTTGGACGGAAAACGTTTCACAAATGGATCTGTTGATTTCAAGCTATCAGATTACGGATTGTATCTTGGCAGGAATCTTGATTACTATATTGAAATTGATACTTCATTATTGTTTACCTCACCTATTGTTTCAACTGCCGCGCTTGCTGCCCAGGATGGCATTGTTTCTTATAATGCACAGCTTCAAAATGGGATATACTTCTGGAGAACAAGAATTTTTGACGGTGAGAATTTCGGCAGATGGACTCCGATCAGGACTTTCTCTGTCTTCGCAGAAGCAAAAGATGGATATATTCTAAGCAAGAATCAGCTTCAGTTATTCACTCGTGAAAACGTAAATTATATTTCTTCCAATCAGACCTTAGCGCTTAACGTTACGCCATTGCCGCCTAAACCACAAATTAACAGACTAATTAAAGAGTTTAAACTCGATTCAACAGTTTCATTTAATCTCGGGCTTAGCTGTATCACTACTGATGGTAAGTATTTTTATGTTTCAAATTTATGGTACTGGATGTTAACTCTTTACGGAGATTCAACAGGAAGAACCAGAATCTATAAATTTGGCACTGGAAACGAGGGAACTGTTGAGGGACAATATTACGGCATGGTACCCGGTTTCCATCACAGGATAGGGGATCAAATGACCTATCATTCGGATGGTTATCTGTACTTCCCGATTGCAACTCCTTATAAAGTACTAAGGGTACATCCCGAAACTGGTGTAACAGATAGTGTTGATGTCTCTGCCGGATTTATCGAAAAGACGGCTGGCAAGGTTGCCCCAGGTTCCTATTATTTGACCTCTGATAGCCAGTATGTTTATAATCTGGCAATACGCGATAGTCTTAACCGCCCGCGATATACTTTAAGAGTGTTTGACCCCTCAAATAACTGGGAGGTTGTAACGGAACATTTTTATGAAAACATCAGCAGCTTTCAGGGATTCACTAATTTTTTTGTAGCTGACGGTTACTTTTATCCTTATGAAAATTATATTTCAGGATATCTCAGAAGAATCCGGATTGCTGATGGCTATTTCGAGGAGGAATGGATACCCTGGTTTGTTGAAGATCCAAATCAGCATGTACGGTATTACTCATGGGCTTATGACTGGAAGAACAACCATGTCTATGCATCAGTTTATCGTCCCGGATTTCCCCGAATTGGTGAACTGGCCCGTTACCCAGGACGCTATCTTGACGCAAACGGAGTAATTTTATCACCTGAAATTGGTCCGGCAACTCATTGGAAGGGTCTGCATTATACCCTAGAAAATACTAGTGCGACATCTCATTTTACACCTGTCCTGTTCGGATATGATAAATCAGCCAGACAGTGGGATACCTTAGCCGTTAATTTTTCATCGCCGTTGAATTTATCAGGCATTGACCCGGTTCGCTATTCATCGCTAAAGATGCAAGCATCAATTACAGATTCGGCTTATACAATTGTGAATCCGCTTTCCTTTTCGGAACTACAGGTTGAATATACTGGTTTACCAGAACTTCTTTGGAAAAATGAAGCAATTACATTTACACCTGATTCACTCCTGCAGGGTATGGATATACTGATGAAAGCTGCACTTTTTAATTATGGTGAAGCAAAATCTGATACTGTAAAAATGAAGTTTTATCTGAATGATGAAGATGATCCGTTTTATACGGTTCCAGCGGTAATAGATGCAGATTCTAATTTCGAGACATCTGCAACCATAAATACTTCGCAGTTAATATTTGATCAGACGGTCAAAACTGCATTTGAATACAACGGACAGGAGTATTACGGATTTAATAACCTTCTGAACAAGAACTTCTTTGTTGCCAGAGACAGTGTCAATCCGAATTTTACTATAACCATAGACGGCAAGGAAATAATTAACGGTGACATTATCTCAAAACGTCCCGAGATTGTAATCACACTCAAGGATAACAGTCCGCTGCCACTTGATACTACTCTGTTTACTCTGATTTATGATAATATTCCGATGAGTTATTTCAGAGATAAAATTGATTTTCAATATATACCATACCCAAACAGTGAGGCAAAACTTACCTGGAAACCTACCCTGACACGGGGAAGACATACATTGGATGTTCTGGCAAAGGATGCCTCTGGTAATTTCTTTGATTCAACTTACCGAAGAACGGTCTTCTTTGTGTATGACGTAGATGATATTGATGTAATATATAACTATCCCAATCCTTTCAGTTCAGAAACTTACTTTACATTTGAACTTCGTGGGACCAATACACCAGATGAAATAAAGATTAAAATCTTTACTGTTGCCGGAAGGCAGATCAGAGAATTTAACATTGCTAAGTCGCAGTACTCGATTAACTTTAATAAGATCTTCTGGGATGGAAGAGATGAGGACGGTGATGAGATAGCCAACGGCGTTTACTTCTATAAGTTAGTTTCTAAATACGGCGACAAGACAAAAGAAGTAATCAAGAAATTAGTTAAGATGAAATAAAAAAGATAAAGGGCACTTTTTTTAAGTGCCCTTTTTCATTTTTAATCTCCTGTAAATCTTTGAATTCCGCGGTTAAGTTTGCTTATAAAGCCATCCATGACCTGATAAACAATGGGTACGATAATGAGAGTCAGTAACAGAGAACTGGTCAGCCCTCCTATTAGCGCCCAGGCCAAGCCGGATTTCCACTCTGCTCCCTCCGAGGCCGAAAGTGCAATGGGCATCATACCAAAAATCATTGTGAGTGTGGTCATCATGATAGGTCGTAGCCGCATTTTCCCAGCATCCAGTATTGCGTCATAGAGTGCCATTCCTTTTTCTCTCATCGCATTTGTACGGTCAACAAGCAGTATCGCGTTTTTACCCACGAGACCCACAAGCATTATTATACCGAGTATCGAGAAAATACTTAACGCTTTATTCGTGAGTGCCAGCGCAAACAGCGCGCCAATGATTGCAAGGGGCACGGAGAACAAGACAACAAATGGATAGAAGAAAGAATCATACAACGCAACCATTATTAGATAAGTGAAAATGATTGCGGCAAGGAGAGCGAGTCCCAGACTGGCAAATGATTCATTCTGATGTTTAACATCACCAAGAAACGTTACGTTAATTCCCTTTGGCAGGGGTAGTGCCGCAATTGAAGTGCCGATTTCCTGTGAAATAGTTCCGCTTGGTCTTCCGACTGCTTGTGAAAACAAGAGAACAGAACTGTTCCTGTTCTGCCTCTGGAGTTTTGTAGGCCCGGTTGACCTCACGATTGATGCGAACTGACCGAGTTCAATTTTCTGTCCTTTTCGGTTGATAAAATGGATAACTGATAAGTCCTCAATTGAATTTCTGTCGTAAGAGTCCAGTCTGATTCGTATGGTATATTCAGTATTACCATCTCTGAATTTTGACTGATCATCACCAGTCAGTGCTATTCTTACTGCCGCGCCAACCTCAGCAATACTTAAACCAAATTGATTGAGTTTTTCCCGGTCAATTATTACACGTGTTTCGGGATTGCCTGATTCTGAACCTAATCTTACATCAGCAGTTCCAGGTACCAGTGAAACGGCCTCTTTTATCATTTCAGCAGCCAGTCTTACAGAATCAACATTGGTGCCGCTGATTGCCATCTGAATAGGAGTCCAGTCAGCGATACCGAAAAGACCAATAGGATTAATTCGGACTTTGATACCCGGAACTTTAACAATCTCAGATTTGATGGCATTCATCACCTCCTGAGTATTTTTTGATCTGTCCCATTTGTCAACCAATGTGACATTAATTTCCGAGACATTATTTTGGCTGAACCCAATCAGCCCTTCGTTTGATGCTCCAACTGTTACGTAGGTTGATTGAACTTCCGGAAGGGCATTTATCATTCTTTCAATTCCGTCAGAAACTCTGTTTGTTTCCTGAAGTTTTGTACCGGGCGGCAGTTCAACTGTAATAGCAAACTGACCTCTGTCTGCAACTGCTAAAAATTCAGACCCGATAAACCCAAGCGGTATCAATGCCACAGAGGCAAAAAAAATGATTATGGTAAGGAGGAATACCTTCTTTTTATTAACCAGACTCCACTTCAGCAGATTTATATATCGCTCAGTAAATAGATGAAAAGACTTTTCAAACCAGAGTGCCGTTCTACCTGCTATTGATTCTTTTGTTAGCCGCTCAAGTTTGCCGAAACGAGAGGCAAGCATGGGCGTTATGGTAAACGAAACAAAAAGACTCATCAGGGTTGAGAACACGACAACCAGAGAAAATTGTCTCATTATATTACCGATAATACCACTGACTAACCCAAGCGGCAGAAATACTGCAATATCAACCATAGTTATGGCAAGTGCGGCAAAACCGATTTCATTCCTCCCGCGCAGAGCAGCAGTTCTTTTGTGTTCGCCGTTTTCAAGATGGAGATAGATATTTTCAAGCACAACAATTGAGTCATCAACAAGAATTCCCACTACCAGTGAAAGACCAAGCAATGTCATGAGGTTTAATGTAAACCCAAAGGTGTACATCGCAATAAAGGTTGAAACAAGTGAAGCCGGTATAGCTATGAGTATTATAACAGAATTTCGTACACTGTGAAGAAAAAGCAGCATCACCAGAGCAACTAGAAACACCGCCACACCAAGATCAAATTTTACAGCTTCAGCAGCACGGACGGTGAACAGTGAGCCATCTTGTGCTATTTTAAAATTTAATCTTTCATCTTTGTAAAGCAATTCAAGTTCATTTAACTGGCTTCTAACCAACTCAGCTACTTCAACTGAATTTGCATCAGTCTGTTTGGATACATTTAGCCCGATCATATCCCTGCCATTCAGGCGGGTGATATTTTTGAGATCCTCTATGCCGTCTTCTATCTCTGCCAGGTCTTCAAGATAGATAGGTCCTCCATTTCGGGAGATTGTTATCGGGAGTTTTCTGATCTGATCAATTGTTTCGAATTTACCGGCTATTCTCACAACAAACTGCAAATCATTGTCTTTAATAATTCCGGTAGGGAAGTCAAGATTGCTGCTTCTGACTATCTGAGCTACAAGGGTTGAAGGAATGTTCAACGAACGGAGTTTATCCTGATTAAGATTGATTTTAATTTCTCTCTTTTCTCCTCCGATCAAAACGATTTGACCCACACCCGGAATTTTGGAAATTTGCGGCTTGATCTGATCATCGATGAATGTAAAAAACTCTTTTGGTTCCATGTTCCCGGTTACGCCAATTCTTAGAACTGGAATTTCGTCTAATGCAATTTTAGATACAGTCGGGCTTTTAGCTCCTTCCGGCAGTTGGAAGGAAACTTCACCAACTTTCCGTATTGCATCCTGAAGGGAGATATCAACATCGGCTGAATTGAGTAGTTCAACAACAACAAACGAAAGCCCCTCCTGCGATGTTGAACGGATTTCTGAAACTTTATCCATTCCAGAAAGTGCGTCTTCAATAATCTTGGATACACCGTTTTCCACCTCATTGGGTGAAGCCCCTGGATAAATGGTCATAACGGTTATAACAGGCGGGCTTACTTTGGGGATCAGCTCATATTTCAACTGTGTGTAGCTGAACAAACCCAGCAGGGTTAATGACAAAAAGATGACAATAATCAGGGACGGACGCTTGATAGAAAGTTCAGTTATAGTCATTGCATTTCTTTCTAATCAACTATCTCAACCAGAATGCCGTCTGCTAGCAAATTCTGTCCGGAGGTTACAACAAGATCGCCGGAATTCAGCCCTGAAATAACTTCGATCTCAGTTCCTGACTCTATTCCTGTAATGATTCTTGTGAAATATGCTTTGCCGTCTCGGACGATGTAAACAGCGGATTCCTTTTTGCTTTCCAGCAGTGCTTTACGTGGTATAAGAAGTGCTTCTTTTTCTTCTCCTGAGTATAACCTGACACGCGCAAACATTCCTGCTTTAAGAAGATAGTTGTTGTTTTGGACTACAATTTCGACAGGATAGGTATGCGCTTCATCCCCTTTTACACTGACAGACAATAGTGTTCCCGTAAATTTCTGATTAGGATATACATCGGTTTCGATTTCTGCTTTTGCACCTTTTTTCAGCTTAAAGGCGAGCTTTTCTGGAACCGGAACTTTAATCTTTAAACGGCTGATATCCGCTATATTTGCAATAAAGGATGGGGCGGGGGGACCTTGAAGCGTAAAGCCAACATCGATGTTTTTTACAGTAACAAATCCTGAAACTGGAGTGGTGATTTTAGTATCCTGATACTGGCGGCGCGTCACCTTAAGATTGGTTTCGGCCTGCGAAAGTCCGGTTTTTGCCGCTTCGAATTGTGATTCAGTTATTGAATTTGTCTTAAACAGATTTTCTGCTCTTTCAAAATCGTTCAGCATTTTTTCGTGCAGCACTTTTGCGTTTTCATAAGCTGCCAGTCTAAGTTCATCATCAACCTGAGCTAAAAGCTGACCTTTTGAAACGAAATCTCCGGTGTTAAAATAAATTGCAGTAACCTTACCGCTCGTTTCGGAGATAAGATTGATATCACTATAAGGATTCGTGGTACCGGTCAGCGAGGCCTCGTCAGAAACTATTTCCCTGGTGGCTTTGGTAACTGATACATAATGCTTATCTGATTTCCATCCGCCTGACTGGTCTTCTGTTTTGGACAGGTTATAAAGTAAGATAGCAACTATAAAACCGGAGAGTAAAATAAATACAGCAAGCAGCATCAGTTTTCTTTTTGACATATTGTGTTTTCCCTTTCTTTATTTACCGGCAGCTTTCATGAGCCGGGCATAAGAAAGTTTATAATCAATAAGTGAATTTGTGTAGTTTATCTTTGCCTGAATTAAATAGGTTTCAGCATCAATCAGTTCAGAACTCATTGACATACCCTCTTTGAATTTTGATTCTGTCAGCCGTATATTTTCTTCTGCCTGTTCAAGCCCCAGCTTTGCGACATGGAATTTTTCATAAGACTGCTGTATCTGCATGTGATACTGAATTACCTCTAATCTGACGACGTCTTTCATTGCATTGAGGGATTCCTCAGCAAGTTCCACATTTGCATCTGCCTGTTCTGTAGCATAAGCGGGCGCTAACCAGTTCCAAATGTCATAACTCAATACAACACTTATATCCCATGCATCCTGGAATTTATTCTCAGGTGGGAAGTATCTCTGATTTGGTTTTGCGTACAAATAGTTTCCGGAGAGAAATAGCTGCGGATACCAACCGGATTCCGCCTGAACTTTTAGCTCTTTCGCGGCAAATATTTTTAGCTGGTGTGCTTTTAAATCATTTCGTTCGGTATATGCACTCTGAACTAATTCATCCGGGTTAAGCGAGTTCTGTTCAAGTTCTTGAATTTCAGAAACTGTCAGCACTGTTCTGGTTTCTTCTAAACCCAAAACCATGCAAAGGTATCTATTGGCGATTACATGTGCATCAGTAACCTCAAGTAGCCGGTACTTTACGTCAGACTGTTGCACCTGAATCTTGAGTAAATCATTTTTAGTAAGCATACCTTGTTTAAAGAGATTTTCTGCATCTTTGACCCTTGTGGATATATTATTCAACGATTCTTCGAGGAGTTGTTTCATAAGCCCTGATTTATACAAATTCCAATATGCTGTCTGAATCTGCAGCTTCATGTTTTGTACTTCCATTTGATACTCAACTTTTACTGAAAGATTCATAAACATTGCTGCATCTATTCCGCTCGATATTTTATTACCGGTATATAATGGTTGCATCAAAGAGAGCTTAAGTGCATAATTGTCTTGTTGAGACGGGTTAAGAGAAAAATTGCCAAAAGGAGTGGGGAACACAAATGGACTGATTTCACTCATACGGGTGTATGATGCCTGAAACTTTAGTGAGGGAAGCGAATAGGTTTCGGCCTCGTTGTATTTTGCCTCAGATGCAACAGTTTTATAATATAAACTCTTTAGTACTTTATTGTTTTTTAACCCTGTCTCAATGGCATCCTGTTCGGTAAGTGAAAGCGTTTCCTGCGCATACCAGGATTGATTCAAAAGGAATAAAAACATAAAGAAGACAGGTGAAATTATTCTGAGTATCAAAATAGTTCCTTTCCATTACGATTTGACATTGATAAAAATTCTTTTCTCGAATTTTCTGTCAGAATTCCTCCGAACAGAATTGAGGTAATGTAAGCATATACCTGGTCGGCCGAAAGTACAGTTGTAGAGAGAAATGAGGGATCAATTAACTCCCTGACCGCACTGATGTAGATGTAAACTATTATCTCCGTGTTTATGTCACCTCTGAATACGCTGCGGTCAACACCTTCTTTAATCAATTCGGTGAATTTGTTTAGCCCCCTCTCTTTTTGAAATTCTTTAATTTCCTGATATACCTTCGGGTAGTGTTGTTTAAGTTCCTCAATGAGCGGACCCTTCATCCTTGCACTTGATTTGCCAAGAAAATCCAACAGAAGATGCAGCTTTTTGAGGAAAGGAAGTTCCTGATTATGAAGCAGGCGGTCCACATGGGTTTCAATTGCTGTCTTCGTCCTGTTTAGGATGGCATGGATGATCTCTTCTTTGTTTTTGAAATGCTTATAAAGAGTCTTTTTACTAATGGAGAGTCCTGAAGCAATTTCACTCATAGTGACACGGGTAAACCCGAATTGGGAAAACAGAGATTCTGCCAGAATAAGGATTCTTTCTGCAATTTCTGAATCTGCTACATCTGTGAGGCCAGTCAATGACTTTGACATGAAAATCGGAAACGAAAAATGTTTATTTAGTTTCTGAAAAATATATCATTTTAAGTTTCTTTAAAAGAAAAATTTGACGAAATTCAATATTGAAATAATTACTTCCAGAAAACGGCAGTTTTCGCTCATTTTGCTTCATCCATTAAATATAAATATTTAACTTTAAAATTTGCTAAGAGGAAATAATGTGTGGTATTGTAGGGTACATAGGTTCTAAAAACTGTATTCCGGTTATTCTGGGCGGACTCAAAAGACTTGAGTACCGCGGTTATGACTCAGCCGGAGTTGGTGTTTTATTGAACGGTGTTTCAAAAATTGTCAAAAATAAGGGTAAAGTCTCCCTTCTTGAGAAGAAACTGGAAGCTGACAAAATCGAATCCACCATTGGTATCGGTCACACTCGATGGGCAACCCACGGAGAGCCGAACGAAATTAATGCTCATCCCCACGCTAATCAGGATGGAACTCTTTTTCTTATCCACAATGGGATTATTGAGAATTATCAGACCCTAAAGAAACAGTTGAGGCATGAGGGTTATACCTTCAGAAGTGACACTGATTCGGAGGTCATTATTCACCTCATTGAAAGCTTTATGAAGAAAGGGAATGCATTCCAGAAATCCGTCAGACTTGCCCTTTCGGAGGTTGATGGAACCTACGGGCTGGCGATTATTAACTCAAAAGAACCTGACAGGATTATTGCTGCCCGAAAAGGATCTCCGCTTGTAATTGGTGTCGGAGAAAAAGAGAACTACATTGCATCAGATGTTTCAGCTCTGATAGCACATACAAAGAATATCGTTTACGTTGAGGACGGTGAAATAGTTGAGGTTTATGCTGACAAATTTGTGGCAAAAACAATTCTTGATGAGGATATTGAGAAAGATGTCATTGAAGTGAGTATGACTCTGGAGGAGATTGACAAGGGAGGTCATCCTACTTTCATGATCAAGGAAATTATGGAGCAGCATGAGTCTGTGTTCAATTCTATGCGGGGACGGCTTATAATGGATGAAGGAACGGCAAAGTTGGGCGGTCTGGATACTGTGGTTGACCGTTTGGCGGCTAGTAAGCGCATTGTTATCTCTGCTTGCGGTACCTCATGGCACGCGGCTCTTGTAGGGGAGTATATGTTTGAACAGTTTCTCAGAATTCCGACTGAGGTTGAATATGCCTCCGAGTTCCGCTACCGTAATCCCATCATCCAACCGGATGATACAATAATCTTTATTTCTCAGAGCGGTGAAACTGCCGATACTCTGGCTGCTTTAAGAGAGGCCAAAAGAAAAAGGGCACTTTGCCTGGGTGTCTGTAATGTTGTTGGAAGTTCAGTCGCACGGGAAAGCGATGCCGGGGTTTACATTCACGCGGGTCCAGAAATTGGTGTTGCATCCACTAAGGCATTTACCGGGCAGTTGGTTGTACTTGCCCTTATTACGCTCCTGGTAGCTCGTAAGCGGGACTTAAGTCTGGCAGATGGTAAAAAGATCGTTGAGGAATTTAATTCGATTCCTGACAAGATTCGGAAAATTTTGGAGCTCAACGATCAGATTGAACGGATAGCCAATGATTTCAAAAATGCGAAAAATTTCTTGTATTTGGGAAGAGGATATAACTTTCCGGTAGCACTGGAGGGGGCTCTAAAGTTGAAGGAAATCTCCTATATCCATGCGGAAGGGTACCCCGCTGCTGAGATGAAACATGGTCCTATCGCTTTAGTTGACGAAAATATGCCTGTCGTCTTTATTGCACCCAAAGATTCAACATACGATAAAATTATAAGCAATATTGAAGAGATACGCGCCAGAAAGGGCAAGATTATTGCTATAGCAAATGAAAACGATTCCGAAATCGATCGATTAGCCGATTACACGGTTAAGATTCCGGAAACGATTCGGATGCTCATGCCGATTCTCACTGTAATTCCGCTTCAATTGCTGGCATATCATGTTGCCGTAAAGAAGGGGTTAAATGTGGATCAACCGAGAAATCTGGCTAAGAGCGTCACGGTTGAATAATCACAAATTACAGGTATTTTATGAAATCCCGTGTCATCATTATGGGAGCAGCAGGCCGCGACTTCCATGATTTTAATGTGTTCTTTAGAAATAATCAAAAATATGAAGTTGTGGCCTTCACGGCTACGCAAATCCCTAATATCGAAGGGAGAGTTTATCCACCGGAACTTGCCGGTCCCGATTACCCTAAGGGTATCCCGATTTATGAGGAAAAGGATCTTCGGAATCTCATTGCAGAGCACAAAGTTGACCAGGTAGTGTTTGCCTATTCGGATGTCAGGTTCGAATATGTTATGAATATTGCGTCAATGGTAAATGCCTGCGGAGCATCCTTCCGTTTGCTTGGGGCTGATGAAACAATGGCTAAAAGCACAAAACCGGTCATTTCAATCATTGCTGTCAGAACCGGTTCTGGTAAATCACAAACTTCCCGCAAAATCGTAAATCTTCTCAGAGCCGCCGGTAAAAAGGTGGTTGCCATCAGGCATCCTATGCCTTATGGTGATTTGGTTAAACAGAAGGTTCAGCGATTTGCAACCTACGATGACCTAAAGAAACATGAGTGTACTATCGAAGAAATTGAAGAGTACGAACCGCATGTTGCTGCCGGCGGAGTGATCTATGCCGGGGTTGATTATGAAGCTATTCTCCGCGAGGCAGAAAAAGAAGCAGACATCATCATCTGGGATGGCGGGAATAATGATATTCCTTTCTACAAATCTGATCTGACGATTACTGTTGCCGACCCACATAGACCAGGTAATGAATTAAACTACTATCCTGGTAATACGTCGGTAAGAATGGCTGATGTTGTTGTTATAAATAAAATTGAATCTGCGGATCCTAAATCCGTAGTGCAGGTGAGAAACAACGTCCGCGCACTTAATCCAAAAGCGATAATTATTGACGGTGCTTCACCGATCAGGGTGACTGACCCCTCAGTGATAAAAGGAAAAAGAGTTTTAGTTGTTGAAGATGGACCTACACTTACCCATGGTGAAATGGAATATGGTGCAGGTACAATTGCCGCGTGGAACTACGGAGCTGCAGAGATTATTGATCCGCGTCCTTTCACAGTTGGGACTATTACTGATACCTTTAAGAAGTATCCAAAGATCGGAAAACTTCTTCCTGCTATGGGTTATGGTGATCAGCAAGTGGCCGACTTGGAAAAAACCATCCATGCGACAGATTGCGATGCAGTTATCATCGGGACTCCGATTGATTTAGGCAGAATTCTTAAGATCAACAAACCATCTTGCCGTGTTTTCTACGATTTACAGGAAATTGGTGACCTGACTCTTGAAAAAATACTGACCGAAAAAGGATATCTCTAAAAGCAGTAACATTTCACATTCTTTCAGCCGGTGTATTGTAATACTATACACCGGCTTTTTTGTTTTATCCCGAAGTTTGAGATATTGAGGTAAACAGAAGCGTTCCTAAAAACATATCAGATATATCCCCTTAAACGGGATATATGGAGCATTAAGATAAGAATCTGCAAAACTATTGCTCGCAGCCCGGAGGAGTGTCAGGTATGAGTTATACTTCGCTGGTTTTGATTATTTTGTGCAGGCGCCAAATAATATATACCGTGATTCGGGAGGAAACAGGGGAGAGATTAGTTTATCCAAATGGCCTACAGCGAACCGGAGCTTTTCATTAGGTGCGAGCGCGCCAATCATTCCGTATGTCTGAAATTGAACATCGGTAAATTTCCTGAACATCTCTTCCTTCTCATGGTAACTAAGATAGCACCAGTAATGAGCCCAGGGGATAAATTTTTTCCGAAGTAATTGATGAACTTTGGTTGCGAGTAAATTTTCAGCAAAAAGAAGTGTGCCGCCTGGTTTAAGTACTCTCCTCATTTCTTTAATAGCAATCTCTTGTTTTTCACGGGAGCGCAAGGCACCGAGTACAGATTTAAAGGCGACATATTCAAATGAATTGTCTTCAAATGGAATTTCCAGCATATTGGCGTTTGCATAACTAATTTTGTCTGTAACGCCATATTCTGAATGAAGTCGGAGAGCTTTTTCGGTTACACCCTCAAGGTCTGTAGAGGTTACGTTGTGACCATAAAGAGCGAACAGAAGTGTAAGCCCGCCATGTTTCTCACCGAGGGTCAGAACTTTTTTGGGCTCTGAGACAGAAAGCCAGTTTTCCCAGAAACGAACCGATTCTGACCAGTTTGTTCTGTCCCAGTCAAAGATATCTTTTACCAATTTTGCGTTTAACGAAAGTTTAGTCAAGTTTTTTCCTGAATCTGATAGCACTTGCCAGAAGTATTAAAACCCCCATCAGAAGCATAATAAGAGCTTCGTCCCAGAGTTCTATGAATCCGTTTCCCTGGAGTATAACACCGCGGATTACCACAAAGAAATACGTCAGCGGTATAAAATAACTGACAATTTGCACAAACAGCGGGGCATTATCCAGCGGGAAAGCGAAACCTGAAAGATAGACCATTGGGAGCAAAACTGCAAATATGGCAATCATCATTGCCTGCTGCTGGGTCTTGCTTATAGTTGATACAAAAAGTCCGAGACCGAGTGTTGAAAGGATATAAAAAAATGAAGAAATTAATAAAAAACTAAAACTCCCTTTAACCGGAATACCAAAAACAATCCACATTGCAGCCAGCCCGATTAGTGCAGCAGCGTAAGCCAGTATAATAAAGGGGATCAGCTTACCCAAAATGAGTTGATAGGGTTTTATTGGTGTAACAATTATCTGTTCGTAAGTACCTATTTCCTTTTCTTTTACAATTGCAAGAGCTGTTAGTATCAGAGTGATGATACTCAGCAGCAATCCCACGATACTTGGCACCATATATACTCGGGTAACCAGAAGCGGATTAAACCAAACACGTGGTTCGGCAATGATTGTGCCGATCGGAGGAGGTCTCATCCCAGATTCTTCAAACAGATGAATGGTGTACTTTTGACTGTACATTGAGAGAAACTTGCTGAGGTATCCAGTCGCAATTGAAGCAGCGTTACCATCAGAACCATTTACAATTAACTGGAGGTTTGCTGTTTCTCTCCTGAGGAGTTTCTTTTCATAGTCGTCGGGTATGACAACTGAGACAAGAATCCTTCCTGACTGCATATTTTCTTCAAGTTCAGAGTAGCTGCTCAGATACTTTTCAACTATAAAAATTTCGCCGGCTTCCAGTTCTTTCACCAGTTCACGGCTTTGACGGCTGTTATCCTGATCAAATATCGCAAGTCGAATAAATTTAAGATCTAGAGTTGCGGCGTACCCCAAGAAAATTAACTGCACTACGGGTGCAATCAGTATGATGCCAAACATTTTCGGGTCACGTTTGAACTGCTGAAACTCTTTAACGATAATGGCGAGTATAGTTCTTATCACTGCTTCATTGCTTTCCTTTTTGTCACCAAATCAGCAAGTATTAGGAATAAAGATGTATATGCAATAAGAAGAAGGAGCTGTTCCCAGAATGCACTGATGCCAGCACCCCTCAGTATTATTGCCCGGAGAGTGATAATGTAGTATTTGGCCGGTGTTATAAAACTAAGAACTTGAACCGCAGCAGGTGTACTTTCGAGTGGGAAAATAAATCCGCTCAAAAGTACTGCGGGGAGCATTGATGCAAAAGTTGCAATTGAAAAAGCAACCTGTTGCGTATCTGATATGACCGAGACAAAGATTCCAAGTGATGTAGAAGCTGAAATAAAAAGAATAGTTGAAATGAAGAGCAGAGTGTAACTACCTTTAACTTCTACTGAGAAGAGAACAAACCCGGCCAGGAGAATAAATATTCCGCTTAAAAAAGAGAGCAAAATGTAGGGAATGGTTTTTCCGATGAGCAGTTCATAAGACAGAACAGGAGAGACATCAAGCTGCTCGATCGTTCCGCGTTCTTTTTCTCTTACTATTGAAAGGGCAACTGTTATAACACAAATCATGATTAAAATCATTGCCATAAGCCCTGGAATCAGAAACTTTGTTGATTTTAACTCCGGATTGTACCAGA
This sequence comes from Ignavibacteriaceae bacterium, assembly GCA_020848375.1. GTDB lineage: Bacteria > Bacteroidota > Ignavibacteria > Ignavibacteriales > Ignavibacteriaceae > H2-BAC3. Next base: position 95,441 of record JADLAF010000022.1, on the reverse strand, counting down.
AAATCGGACGAAAATCAACAGGAATATACTCAGTGAGCCCATTTGCTTCAAGCATTTCAGATCGAAGGCGGTTTGAGTAACCAGCAGTAAAGGAAGTAAGATAATTCTGAATGATGCCGGCCGAATTACCATCCGTTCCATTGATGATATATTGCAGACTTGCTTCACCACCGCGATAATAGTCCTTTGAAAAATTTTCATGAAGTACTATTACACACTTTGCCTTATTACTGTTAATTACCGCAAATATTTCCTCATCTGAATTAATTTGTACTGATTCATAAAAATATCCTGATGCAGTGAGCGCGGAACGAAGATCCCGGCTCAGCTCGGATTTGTCATTGTCATAAACTCCGATGGGGACTTTATCCACATCAAAATTAACTGCATAACCAAACATCAGAAGCAAAAATACCGGAAAGAACGTAAGTACTGCCAGCATCCTTACATCTCTGAAGAGATGCCGGAATTCCTTAACCACAATGATTTTTACCCGGTTCAATGACTCTTTCAATTCTTATGCTCCAGCAGATAGATAAAAACATCCTCTAACGTGGGCTCAACTGATTTTATATGCCTGACTAAAACTGAGTTACTCTGCAGAAGTTCAGAAAAGTAAGATTCGTTGTTTTCTTTCATTGAGGTTATCAAATGCACAGCATTTCCAAAAACCGAAATGTCCTTCACATTTAAATCAGCTCCCAACACCTGCATTGCAGAAATAAGATTATCTGTTTCAATTGAAAGGATAGGGAATTTAAGATAGTCCGCTTTCAGAGACTTAGGAGAACCTTGTGCAATTATTTTACCCGCATCAAGTAAAATAATGTTGTGGCAGTACTCTGCCTCTTCAAGGTAGTGCGTAGTAACAAAGATAGTAATTCCCTTATCACTGAGTTCATGGATCAGATCCCAAAATCCCCGCCGCGCAATCGGATCAACTCCGCTTGTTGGTTCATCAAGGAAAACAATACCCGGATTATGGAGAACTGCGGTTGCAAGAGCAAGACGCTGTTTTATCCCACCGGGAAGTGAACCGGTAAGGCGGTCTTCATTACCTTCCAGATGAGCGATTTTAACTGCATCCAACATCCTCCTCTGTAGTGATTTTTCATCCAGACCATACACCCTTCCAAAAAAAGTGATGTTTTCCTTTACTGTAAGATCATTATACAATGAAAATTTTTGAGACATATATCCTATTGATGATTTAACCTTTTCCGGATTCTTTTTAATTGAATATCCGGCTACCACTGCATCTCCAGAGGTAGGATTTAGTAGTCCCGTCAGCATTTTTATGGTAGTTGATTTGCCTGCACCATTTGCTCCGAGGAATCCGAATATGGAACCTCTTACAACTGAGAAACTGATGTCATCAACAGAAACAAAATTTCCGAATCGCTTTGTTAGATTTAACACTTCAATTGCGTTAATGTTATCCGGCATGTTCACTTTCTGTTGACTTGATGAATATATTTTCGAGGGAAGGCGTGATATAACCGGAACTTAATACAATGATACCATTTTCTGTAAGCAGATGAAGTATTTGCTCCGGGATTTTACTTCCCGGTTCAACTATTATATGAAGCCGGTCTCCGTAAAGCTGAGGAGCGAATGGAAACTTGCTCCTTATGAGATCATCTGCCTCACGTATAACAGGAGTTGAAATCTCAAATACACGAAATCCGCATGTTTCCTTCATCCTGACCGGGTTATCCAGTTTCAGGATTGTTCCCTTATTAAAGAGTGCAACCCTGTCGCATCTTTCTGCTTCATCAAGATAGGGAGTGGACATAATAATAGTAAGACCTTCCTGCCTGAGTTGAGAAAGTATCATCCAAAAATCACGGCGGGAAACAGGATCAACACCGGTGGTTGGTTCATCAAGAATCAGGATTTCGGGTTTATGAATCAGTGAACAGGCAAGTGCAAGTTTTTGTTTCATTCCTCCTGATAGTTTCTCAGCAGGTCTTGTGGTAAAATCTGCAAGCCGGGTCATTTCCAGTAATGAAGTTCTATCCTTCTTATAATCCTTTCGTCCGTGAATTCTTGCAAAAAAATCTAAATTTTCATCAACACTCAAGTCACCGTATAAACTAAAACGCTGCGAAAGATATCCTATTCTCCTTTGGGTTGATTTTCCGGAGCGTATCACTTTTCCTCCGAATAGGTTGATTTGACCCTCAGAAGGAGTGAGCAAACCGCAGACTGCTTTAAGCGTTGTGGTTTTGCCAGCACCATCCGGGCCGACCATCCCAAACATCTCGCCATACGAAATAGTAAAAGAGATACCTCTGACTGCTTCAGTAGTCCCAAAGTTCTTGCGGAGTCCTGAAACGGAGAGAATTACTTTATTTGAAATAGAGTCTTGCATCAGCAGGAAGCCCTGATTTTAATCTGTGCTGCGGGTTTTCGATTGCAATTTTTACAGCAAAAACCAGTTTTGAACGCTCTTCTTTAGTCTGTATATTTTTCGGAGTAAACTCTGCTTCAGGTGAAATATAGACAACCTTGCCCTCAATTGTCTCATCAGGATAACTGTCAATTATAATATCTGCTTTGCTGTTGAGCTTTAGCCGACCAATATATTCCTGTTCCGGATATACAATCAGTTCAATATTTTTAAGATTTGTTACTTTAAAGAGAGCAGCACCCGGCTGAACAAGTTCACCAGGTTCAAAAAAAGATTTTGTTACGAAACCGGATACAGGGGAAAGGATAAAGCAGTCCCTAAAACTTTTCGCAATTATTTCTTCCGCAGCAACTGCCTGGTCTAAACGTGCTTTTGCCTGTAATAGTTCTTCCGGTCTTGCCATAGATTTCAATTTATTAAAGTTCTCAAGAGCAGAGTTCATCTGCAGCTTTCTTGTTTCAGTGAGTGACTGTATATCATCAAACTGTTTTTGTGTTGCACTCCCGGTTTTCAGAAGGGCAGAAATCCGATCAAGATCAGTAAGCGATGTTTTGTACGAAACTTCAGTTTGTTTGTATATGCTTTCCTGCTGTGCAATATCTTCCTTCCGTGCACCATTTTTGAGCAATAAATACTGCGCCTGAACAGCTTCCCGGTTAGCTTTTGCCTGTTGCAACTGAAGGAGAATCTCTTCGGTGTCAATTATCGCAAGTGTATCTCCTTTATTCACGCTTGCGCCTTCATCCGCAAGAATACAAGTAATGGTGCCGGGCATTTTGTTCGACACCTTAACCGAAACCGCTTCAAGATTACCGCTCAGATCAAGAAAGTCTTCACCTTCACCGCTGCTGCATGAAAAAGCTAACAGACTTAATAAAAAAACAGCCATCAAATAAAAGTGCTTCATAATTTAAATCCTTGTTTGAATTTCTTTATATACTACCAGTCCTTTTTCAGTCAGAATTCCTGTAAGCAGCAGATTAATAGTATCCATGAGGGCAGTCTTTGGTTCATAGGATGTGGATAAAATAAAATCCGGGTGCATTATACCACGTATGCTGACCGAGAAAAGACGGATAACAAAGTGTTCAGGATATTCCTTAAATAGTCCATGGTCAAGCCCCTGGCGGTAGAGTATTTCCATGCTGGCCTCCAGTCTTACTTTCCTGAATTCATCAATTTCTGACCAGAGGGAGGGCATGGTTGTCCGCACATCTTTAAGCCAGACCTTATTAATTGTTGCGATGTTGCTGCCAAGGTGGTTAAGCAGCTTCAGAAATTTGATGATAGGGTTCTCGTCCGCTGATACAATTATTTGAAGCGCATCGATATTCTTTTGCATAAAGGTAAATGCGCACTCTCTGATAATTTGCTCTTTTGAGGGGAAAAACTTGTAGAACGTTTTCTTACTGATTTTGAGGGTAACTGCAAGTTCATCCATTGAGATTTTCTGGAATCCCTTGCTAAAAAATATCCCGCTAATTCTTTCGATTAGTAGTTCCGGGGTTGTTTCCATATCATGCTTTCATAAACCTAAGAATAAAATTAAAGATAGGAAACTAAAAAAGCAACAAATAGTTTCCTTGAACATATTTATTTTTGATCCTGTACAACATAAATGCCCCAAAATAGGTCATCTGGCGGAAGACTACTCCAGAATTCAGGGGAATGGCTATCATCTGTAATAAAATGGAGTGTATAAATGCCCGGGGTAAGAAGCACGAATTCCGAGACAGCGTACAGATTTTTTTCATTTCCGCCAGCCGGCAGTGTAGTGCCTTCCCTTGCAGTCCATACGAGGTTCCCGCCGGAGTCGGTGCAATAACCATAATCAGTTAACTCTCCGAAGTATTCTTCAGCGCTTGAGACAAACCACACTCGCATAGCGGAATCAATTGTAAAGTTTATTGCGACTTTACTCTCATTTTTGTCCGCCTCTAAAAGAGCAATAGCACCAGGAGCTGTATTTTTACGAAAACGGGAAATATATGCGGTATCTGCTCCTTCGCCGCGGTAGTATCTGAGCCGGTACTCTGAATAGTCAAGCAACCGATTGATATTTTCCAATTCAACTGATTGCTCCGCGAATCTCCCGGAGACGGTGAAATTAGTTAAAGCACCATTGTAGAGTATCGGGACAAAATATTTCACAAAGAGCAACGCGGCTTCAGATGTTAAAAGAGTACCTTCTTCAAGCGGATATACGCGGCTAAGGTTATTGCTGTTTCCCAGAATCGCAAATGCCAGATTTATTTCAGGAACGACAATCAGTAAAGAAGAATTTGTACCCATATATCCATAGTGCCATACAAATTTTACGGAGTCGATAATTTCAACAAACCATCCGAGAGCGTAGGGAAATGCTTTTCCTTCAGGAGAGCAGCGAACTTCAGTTAACTGACTGAAAATCTGTTTAGCTTCTGCATCATTCATCAAAAAATCAGCATAAGTTACCAGATCTTTTGCGGTTGACATTAGGCCTGCCGAAGCAGCAAATGCTCTTTCGATTGGTGACCTGACTGGAACATTAGCGGAATCGTGTATGTATCCGGTATATATATTGTTAATGTAGGGCGATGATGATTCTCCGCTAAAGATTCGGAAATCTGAGGTATCATAGGGATTCGGAAAGGTGTTTTTAAGCGGAATTTTTTGAACAATCTTTTCAGCCATGTGTGAAGCAAACAGACGACCAGTACTCTGGTACATTACGGTATCAAGTTTATTGTAGCGACTGTTGTTATAATAATACTGGCTTCCCGGCTCACCCAGTGAGGTATGCGAGAGAAGATGTTCAACTTTTACTTTAGGACCAAGTTCAATTTGGAAATCTGATGTAAAATCACTGAATGAAACCTTGCCTTCTTTATGCAGCTTTCCTATTACATAAGCAGTGAACGTCTTTGTAATTGAGGCAACGTTTATGGGAGTTGAATCGGTCAAGGGTGTCTGAAGGATCATATCATCATATCCTAATGACTTGCTAATGATGATCCGGCTGTCCTTAATCACGGCAAATGAGACACCCGGTATGTTCAGCTTGATGCGAAGTTCTTCAAAATCTTTTATTATATTGTTCGTCAGTACATCCTGTGCGTTGATCAGAAAAGTCCAATATAGAAAAGCGGTAAGTATTATTGTTCTTGCAGGAATGGCCATTCTTTTTGCCTGTATGCTCTGATAAAATAAACAATGCTGCCCAGCATAATCATTCCCAGCCCTCCTGCAATAAAGTTAAATCCGGTTGAAAGGAATAATCCAATCCATACTAACAGTGAGATTAGGGGTGGAATTGGAAATAAAGGCATCTTGTATGGGAAATTTTCTCTTACTCCTTTTTTATGAAGATAAAGAAGCCCAATAGTCTGATTGACAAACTGCACAAGAATCCGCATTGCCAGTATTGCTGCGATGACATCCTTTAACCGGAAAAGCAGACTAAAGACAAAAGCGATACTGCCCAAAATAAGTAATGACTTATGCGGGAAATTCTTTACAGGATGAACTTCGCCAAACACCTTGAAAAAATTTCCGTCCAGTGCGGCGGCATAGGGGATTCTTGTATATCCGACCAGGACTGCAAAAAGTGATGAAAATGCAATCCATAGAATGAGTATTGTAACAATTTTTGCTGCTGTAGTGCCGTATATCCTCTCCATAAATAAACTCACCACATACTGGCTGTTTTTAATTTCTTCCCAATGAATAACACCAAAAAAACTCAATTGCATGACAAGATACAGTACCGCGATGCCGGCAATTGAAATGAATATACTCTGCGGAATAATCTTCTCCGGATTCTGTACTTCAGAACCAAGATGGCATACATTGTAATAACCAAGGTAAGTATATATAGTCTTGATGGTCGCACTCCCTAATGCAGCAAAAAAGACGAGATCAAAAGTAAAAGCACCTTCTGGATAATCAAAAGCTTTGGCCGGATCGAAGTGAGTGACTCCCCCAAAGATAATCCAGACCATTGTGCCGACTACCCCAATCCAGAGCAGAACTGAAATCCGACCTACTTCTCCGATGCGGCGGTAAAGCAGAAACACGAGGAGGATAACCAATCCGCCTGATACTGCTTTTTGCATAATCGGGTCGAGCGGCGCCAGATAGGTTAAATACTGTGCGAAACCAATAGCGCCTGAGGCAACAACCAACGGGGCCTGAATTATGGTTTGCCAGATGAACAGAAAAGAAAAATACCTTCCTGCACCTTTTCCACCATAAATGTTCTTGAGGAAGGAGTAGGTACCGCCAGCATTTGGGTATGCAGCACCCAACTCGGCCCAGACAAAGCCATCCAAAAATGAAAGGATCGCTCCGAGAACCCAGGCGAGCATTGCCTGAGGACCGTTCATCTCCTGGATGACCAGAGGAACGACAATAAAGGGCCCTATTCCCACCATATCTATCATGTTCAGAGCTGTTGACTGGGTTAAAGTCAGTTCACGCTTCAGTTTTTCCTGCAAATTATCTCCATTCAAAAAATCTTGCAAATATAGCCATATATGGTTATAAAAGTACTCTAATTAATTTAAGAATACTTGACTAATAGTTTAAGTTTGCTTAAATTAAAGAAACAAAATATCTTAAAAATGAAAAACGTATCAACAGAAGACTACTTAAGTGTAATTTACAAGAATCAGAATGAGGCGGGGGAGATTAAATCAAATCTGATTGCTGATAAACTATCCATCTCTAATGCTGCTGTTACTGATATGGTCAAAAAGCTCTCAAAAGAGGGACTGATTAACTATACTCCTTATAAAGGAATATCACTAACTCAGGAGGGGGACAGTTATGCCAAAGCACTGGTCAGGCGCCATCGGATATGGGAGCTCTTCCTGTTCCAGATAGTCGGGCTGCCATGGGAAAAAGTTCACGACGAGGCCGAAAAGCTCGAGCATTGCGCATCAGATGAGTTGATTAATCGAATGGAGGAAATGCTTAATTTTCCGGAGTTCGACCCTCACGGTGACCCCATTCCTGATAAAAATGGCAGAATTCCAAAGCGCCCCAATCATTTTCCCCTGACCAAGGCAGATGTGGGGGCTATTGTATCAGTACAGAGAGTGAACGATTCCGATAACCAATTTCTTGCGCATATTTCCAATTTGGGAATTGACCTCCGGTCTGAAATTTTTGTTAAGGAAGTTATTTCTTATGACGGTTCAATGGTGGTCGAATGCAACGGCAGGACTTTTACTATCAGTCAGAAAGCCGCATCCAATATTTTTGTTGAAAAAGCCGGCTAAGGTAAGGTGAATCTGTATGATAAGTGAACTTTTATATATTGGAGTTCTGCTTATAACTGCCGGAGCAGTAAGCTGGATCTATTTCCCTAACAGTTTCCTCAAACGGTATCTTCTGAAAAACAGAGATACTTCTTACAGAATAAGGACTGAGGATGCGCTTAAGCACTTTTTTGATTGTGAAGAAAGACATTTGACCGGGACTTTGGACAGTTTAGCCGGTTTCCTTAATATATCGCGTGATAAAGCAGCGATGGTTATTTCACGCCTGCAGGAAAACAAACTCATTGAGGCGGAGCGGGATGGAATATACCGGCTTTCACAGCAGGGAAGATCGTATGCACTTCGTGTTATTAGAACACACCGACTCTGGGAGCGATATCTTGCTGATGAAACCGGCACTGATCAAATGACCTGGCATTATCTTGCAGAAAAGAAGGAACATCAGCTTAGCAGTGATGAAACTGATGAACTGGCTGCAAAACTCGGCAACCCGATGTTTGATCCGCATGGTGACCCGATTCCTATGAAAGATGGAGAAATTCCTCAAAGGAAAGGTTTTACTCTGGCAGAACTACCAGTACTTGAAACAGCACAGATAATCCATATTGAGGACGAACCGGAAATTATCTATTCACAAATCGTAGCAGTAGGATTATATCCCGGGATACATATTAGGATGATTTCATCCGACAAGGATAGAATTCGTTTTGAGGCAAACGGAGAAGAAATAGTACTTTCCCCACAGATTGCCGGGAATATCACTGTCTCGGCTCTTGCTTTTAATGAAGTAATTCCGGAGGAGTATATATCTCTTGCATCGCTTCAGGTTGGTGAAACCTGCCGTGTCATAAGTATTGCCAAAGCGATGCGGGGTCAGCAGAGAAGGCGGCTTATGGATTTGGGTATTGTGCCTGGTTCAGTCATCGAGGTTAAATTTTCAAGCTCATCTCATGATCCAAGGGCGTATTCAATCCGCGGTGCACTTATTGCTTTGCGAAAAGAACATACCTCGCTCATATATGTTGAGAAAACCGGAGTATAATAACTATGCAAAACACAACTCAGCAATGCGCCTCTTGCACGGTTCATAACAAGAAAAATCTTGAACGGTTGGGGATTGAGATGGAAGACTATAACTTCCTCATAGCACTTGCCGGAAACCCCAATACTGGTAAAAGCACAGTTTTTAACTATCTGACTGGTCTGCATCAGCATACTGGAAACTGGCCAGGAAAAACTGTAAGCAGAGCCGAAGGAGCTTATATATATAGCAGTAAGAAATATAAGCTCATTGATCTTCCTGGCACATACTCTCTTCTTTCAACTTCCGCTGATGAGGAAATCGCACGTGATTTTATCCTTTTCGGACAGCCCGATGTAACAGTGATAGTACTCGATGCGACACGTCTCGAGAGGAATCTTAATCTGACTCTTCAGATACTTGAAATAACAGAGAGAGTAGTTGTTTGTGTTAATCTGGCAGATGAAGCAAAAAGGCATGGGATTACAGTTGATCCTAAATACCTGAGTGAGCGTCTGGGAGTACCTGTTGTCTTGGCATCAGCCCGTCAGGGAGACGGAATGCAGGAGCTGCTCGCAGCGGTAGAAGGAGTCGCTACTGGTGAGATCACTTGCAAACCTCACCGCATATCATCACTACCGGAGGAAATACGTAAGGCAATTGAACAACTTTCAGCTAAGATTGAGACTTCATTTCCCGGACTTCCAAATTCCAGATGGATAGCTCTCCGTCTGCTCGAAGGGGATCAGCGGATGATTGAAGCAGTTGGGTCTGGCGAATTATCAGTTCTCGCAGAGGCATTAGTCCAATCAACAAATGTTACATAAATCTTTTTAAGAATCTAACATGAATTTAAACGAACATATATTAAAAGAAGCGAATAAACTGCGGTTTCAGATAGGGGAGAATATCCATGATGCTGTGATCAGTTCTATCTATCAGGAGGCAAATTCCATCGCCGGAAACGCAATTTTACTTGACAGGAAAAAGCACGCAAAGGTTATTGACAGTAAAGTTGACAGAATTGTTACGTCAAAGACATGGGGATTTGCAATCATGTTCGCGCTTCTTGCTTTAGTGTTTTGGCTTACAGTTGAAGGGGCAAACGTACCAAGCGGAATGCTTGCATCTTTACTCGTTGACACACTTCATCCCTTTCTAAAATCAGTTGCCACGCAAATTGGTTTCCCCTGGTGGTTAAGCGGAGTGCTAATTGACGGAGCATATTTAGCACTCGCCTGGGTAATCAGTGTAATGCTGCCGCCTATGGCAATATTTTTTCCACTTTTTACCTTTCTTGAAGATTTAGGTTATCTTCCGAGAGTGGCATTTAATCTTGATGCAATTTTCAGAAAAGCCGGGGCACATGGCAAGCAGGCGCTCACTATGAGTATGGGATTTGGGTGCAACGCGGCCGGAGTTGTAGCAGCAAGGATTATTGACAGTCCCCGTGAGAGAATTATTGCCATTATTACAAATAATTTTTCACTCTGTAACGGCAGATGGCCGACTCAGATTCTTATTGCTTCCATTTTTATCGGTACTCTGGTTCCGCCCCTTTACTCAGGAATGGTGACCGCCGGAGCTGTTATCACGGTCGCATTATTTGGTATTCTTTTAAGTTTGATCGTAAGCCGCGGACTTTCTAACACAATTTTAAAGGGAGAACCATCATCTTTCAGTCTTGAACTTCCGCCATATAGAAAACCAAGACTGCTGCAAATACTCTACACCTCACTAATTGACCGCACGCTTTTTGTACTGTGGAGAGCAATAGTCTTTGCCGCACCGGCGGGAGTCCTGATATGGCTGACAGCCAATATCACTATCGATGATAAAAGTATTGCACATTTGTTTACTGTTTGGTCAGATCCGTTCGCGCTGCTCTTTGGTCTCAACGGAGTTATTCTGTTGGCATATATAATTGCAATTCCGGCTAATGAAATTGTAATCCCGACTATTTTAATGCTTACCGTACAGATTTTAGGAATGGATAATCTTGGATCAGGTTCCGGAGTGATGTTTGAAGCTGATTCTGTATCGCTTACAGCAGACATCCTTGTTGCAGGGGGATGGACTGCACTTACAGGTGTTTGTCTTATGTTATTCAGTCTGCTCCACAACCCATGTTCGACCACAATTTATACAATATATAAAGAGACAGGGAGTATAAAGTGGACAGTTCTTGCAACAATTATTCCAATCATAATGGGCTTTACCCTTTGTTTTATTGTTGCGCAAGGTTACTATTTTTTGATAAATTAACAAATGACAAAAAAAGAAATTCTATTCCTTACTATTGGTATTCTTACCGGTGTTTCCGCACTTTTTTTCACAATGATTCCCGTCTCCCGCCCCGATAACAATGTTGTAATTGGTGATACACTCAAGGGAGCCCGACCATATTTTGGGCATTCTTCCTCTCCGCCTATTCCTGCTGAGCTTTACTTTGCCGGAGAAAAAGTTGATCTGGATAAGTGGTATATACGCGAACGGCTTGAGCGTGAACTGGTGGTTGCAAGTTACTCATATTCACTCACACTGATGTCATTAAAAAGGACGGGAAGATGGTTCCCGATGATTGAGGAGATATTTAAGCGTGAAGGGGTTCCTGATGATTTGAAGTATCTGGTCATTGCCGAAAGTAACCTTACTAATGCAATATCGCCGGCGGAAGCTGTAGGATTCTGGCAGATTTTGGGTCAGACTGGTAAATCTTACGGATTGATCATCAATAAAGAGGTTGATCAGCGTTATGATCCTGAGGAGGCAACTCTGGCAGCAGTAAAATATCTCAAACACGCAAAAAATAATTTTGGCTCATGGACACTTGCAGCCGCAGCTTATAATGCAGGGATGAGGGGTATTGGCAGTAAACTTGAAGCACAAGGGGAGTCTGATTATTTTTCACTGCATATGGCTGATGAAACTGCACGTTATGTTTTCCGAGCAATGGCTTACAAACTAATACATCAGAATCCTGATATGTACGGCTACTTTTTATCTCCTGATCAGTGCTATCAGCCGTTGCACACATACGACATTGAGGTTACAGGCAACGTACAAAGCTGGGTTAATTTTGCGAAAGCCGAAGGTATTACATACGCACAATTGAAATATTATAATCCTTGGATTCGTGACAGTAAATTAGTAAATAAAAACCAGGACACGTTCACGGTAAAAATTCCTGTTACCGAGGCAAGATGATTAAGACCATTGCTGTACTTGGTGTTGGTAAAGTAGGGGGCTGTATTGCTGAAACACTCAGCCAAAATTTTTCAGTGATCGCTGCTGACCATACTGAAGAGGCATTACACCGGTTCAAAGGTAATAAATTTATAAGAACCATTGTTTGTGATCTGACAGACGATATCAGTAAAATTCCGATGTTTACAGAGGTTGATTTGTTTGTGGGAGCCGTTCCCGGCTGGATGGGATTTGCTTTGATGAAAAAGTTGGCGGTATTTGGAAAACCGGTTGTTGATATTTCATTCTTTCCAGAAGATGCCAGTGGTCTTGATGAAATTTATAAAGAACATCATGCATTACTTATACCCGATGCGGGTGTTGCGCCTGGTATGAGCAATTTTATTCTTGGTTTTTATAACAGGTACTTTCCGCTACACACATTCAAATGTTACGTTGGCGGTTTGCCTAAAGAACGAAAATATCCCCATGAATATGTTGCCCCGTTTTCACCTGTTGATGTAATAGAAGAATATACCAGGCCAGCCAGGTACATTGAAAATGGAATAGAGGTGACGGTTGAAGCCCTTTCTGGTCCTGAGCTCATTTCTTTTGATTCAGTCGGACAACTTGAAGCATTTAATACTGACGGACTAAGATCGCTACTTCATACTATGAAGCTGACAAATATGAAGGAGATGACGCTCCGCTATCCGAAACATGCAGAATATATGCGATATCTTCGGGCGGCAGGTTTTTTTGACAGCAAAGAAATTATTGTGAATGGGTTTTCAGTCTCACCAAGAGATTTTACGGCGAAAATTCTGACTGATGGCTGGAAACAGGAAACGAACTATGATGAGTTTACTGTTATGAGAATTGAAATGCATTATACTATTGAAGGTAATGAAAAATCAATTATATGCGATCTTTATGATCAAAGAGATTCTAAAACAAATTATACATCAATGGAAAGGACAACCGGATATACCTGTAGTTCTTTTATAGAACTGATTAATGAGGGTCTGATAAAAGGGGAGGGGGTTATTTTTCCGGAGTATTTGTCAATAAATCAGGTTGTATTCGATAAAGTTATTGAATATGTTACAAGGTTGGGTGTGAAAATCTCCTTTACAAAATTGTAAAGTGTACTTACCGGCTGATTTGCTTCAAATCTGCGAATAATCCGTGTGAAGGGTGCATCATCCCACCGGCATAGAACTTATCCTTGCTCTTAGCCGATTTCAAAAATTCGTATCGTTTGAGGAGACTGCCTGTGATCTGCATAATCTGCAACTGAGCAATTCTGCTTCCGAGACAATAATGGGGACCCTGTCCGAAGGGTATATAATGATACGTATTCACAATATTCGAACCAATAAAGCGTTCCGGCTTAAAGGTAAGAGCATCCTCCCAGTATTTTTTATTTCTGTGTAGAAAAAATGGGGAAATGAAAATCCAAACTCCCTTATGTATCTCGTATCCGTCCCATGTATCATCTGCAAGTGTCATCCGGTGGAAAGCCCAAACAGACGGGTTTAGCCGTAATGACTCTCTGAAAGAAGCATAGAAATAAACAAATTTATCAATCTGAGAATAGGCGAGTATATCATCGGTGGCAACTCTATATACTTCTTCACGGCAGGTACTTTGAATTGCAGGATAGATCATAAGATTATTCATAAACCAGGTCATCCCGTCAGCCACTGTATCCATTCCAGCAAAAACAAGGTTTCTCATTTCTCCCTTTACAGTGGTCAGGTTTATTCTTCCATCTTTATAGGCCTGCAGAAGAATAAACAGGATGCCTGTGGGTTCTATTGTACCAGACTCTGCCTTGTAAAAAAGGTTCATCATCATATCTTCAATTTCCTGAGCTGCTGCGGGGAAGGGGTCGCTGAAGAATTCGGTTTTCAGGAAACTATTTAATTCTCTTCTTACAACACGTGAATAAAACTGTATGGGTCTTACGCCATCCAGCATGAGGGTCAGTAGTTCAATCATCCGTTTCTGATCTATTGAAGCAGAAGGGGAGCATTGAGTTCTGATTAAGATTGTCAGGAAAAGATTTCTGAGTAGTGATGAAAGTTCTGCCGGTCTTTTCTGCTGACAGAGATTATCCAAAAACTCAAAAGTGTTTTTAAGTTCTTCCTTCACCACAAACTCATTTTGAGCAATCATTGTCTGATGGAATGCTGGCTTTAATATGGAAACTTCTTTGCGCCATGCTTCTTCTTCAAGAAAGAAAATTCCGTCTTTGAGCAGCGGTTCTAATTCGCGAAGAGATTTTGGTTTTGAGTAATTTGTATAATTAGTTTTGAGGACTTGTTGTATAAAACCCGGATCATTAACCAGCAGCATTTCAAAATCACCAATATGCAGAAAAACCAGATCACCGTATGTCTCCAGAAAATGCTGATAAAATGATATATCATCTTTCAGAAACAAATGTGATTTGGATAAAATCTTCCCGATAGGAGGTGAAGGGAATTGTTTACTCATGAAATTCTAAAGCGATGTGAACATTCTGAGTTCAACACCTCTGAACTCCGGCTCGTAACGGCAGACTCCGCCAATACAGATATTACCTGCTTGTCTTGATCCTGCGAGTATTGAAAAACGGTAATTTTCGCTAACACGGTAAGAAAATTGAAAAAAATTCCAAAACTTTCTTATAGTTTTGCCTGCCTCAGGTTCTTTGGTCTCCATTTCAGAAACCAGACTTACCCTTATGTCGGGTGAACGGTGAAACTCGGCAGTAAGAAGATCAGTATAATATCTTTCTCCAGTGCTTCGGTTTCTTATATATTGGTGTTCTAAGGAAAATCTGACAGAGGTGAAATCACTGGTTTTGTGTATGTATTGCAGTATAGGGGTCAGACTGATTGTTTTAGTTACATCTTCTTCCATATAACCTACTGCCGGAAGGAGATTCCCTTTTAATGATACATCGAACTGTGTTGAAGCATATAGTTCATGAAAACTTACTGAACTCTCTACAGGACTGCCAATAATTCTTTTATAGTATGACATCGAAGAAAGCGTTTTTGTCTGTGACCATGCAATATTGAGGAGATTATGCTCTGACCAGGGGATGTTAAAATCAAGATGAACTCCCTGCTCATTATTCTGATCAAGCGGTACCGGATGGCGGTTTAGTAAGCCGAAACTGTAATCTTTCCTTACACCTGGAGGGGTATTATAGACAATTGTTCCGTCAGAGGAAGAAAAAAGAATATTATCATAAAGTTTGTATTCAGCCGTCATGCTAAATGATTTGTAATACAAATTCAAATTGCTGTAAATACCTTTGCCGGCAATACGGTCATTATTCAGTGCCTGTGTTTGACGCAAATCATCATTATGCTTTATCACTCCTTCTGCATAGAGATCAAAATAGTCCCATGAAGATTTTACCCGGACGGATGCCAATCCGGTTCTTGCAAGCGCTGAAGATGATGGCTGGTTGGAAGCATAACTTAGACCGGCATGAATCAGCTCAGATCCTCGGTATTCAAAATCCGCTGCATGCAGGATCTCATTTCTGGCTACCACGGTATTTTCGGCCATACCTGAAAAAGCTTTAAGGTAAAAATCATGATACCACCCCTTAAAACTCATCCCGGAAAGATTATTATCTATGCGCAAAGTACGATCTTCGTATATCTTGATGACCATGCCTCTGCTGAAAAGAGAATAAAAGTTTCCTGCCGTAATTTCTCCGCCGGAGTTAGCATCACCCAGAGAAACACCTATATATCTGAATCCAATATCTCCGTATCTGTCCTTACCTCTTGAAACGGCTGGATTGGGATCATTCGGCTGAAAAAATTCATAACGTATTCCTGCAGAGAAGATACTTGTCTGATAATCAAGGTTCAGCCAGTTTTCGAATATCTCGCGTTTATTTTCGATATCGAATGAATATTTTAGATCATTCTGAAGAAAGAGACCTTCCGGCAGGGAAGTATTCAGACTTTCATCCTGTGCGTGAAGCTGGAAAAAATTTATAAAAAGTAATAATATAAGGCAACGTGAAAGGTATCTCATTAGTTTCACGAACCGGCTTTAAGTTTAGATTTAATAATTTCTTCAACCTTTTTCTCATCTCCTTTACTGTAACCGCTGTGGTTATAGAGGATGGTCCCGTCACCTGAAACAATGAATGTATGGGGAACGGACTGCACACCAAATTTTCTCATTGCTTCGCCATTGGTATCAAGCAACACAGTAAAATCAAACTGTTTAGATTTCATAAATGGCTTTACTTTTGCGATACTGCGTTCATTATCAGTCGATATAGCTATAATCTTCAAACCAGCATCCTTATAACTATCAAGTAATTTTTGAAACTCATTCATCTCTTCAGCGCAGGGCTTGCACCAGGTTGCCCAGAAGGTAACAATAGTAACTTCTTTTGAGAGGAGCGACTTAATTTCTGCCTGTTTGCCCTCCAGGGTTTCAAATCTGTGAGACGCTATTTTCTTTCCGTCAGAGGCGAAGACCATGAGGAGTAGTGAGATAAAAAGAACAAATTGTTTAATCATTTCAAAAAAACCGCCTTTCTTATTCCTGTTAAAAGCCCTGAGGTAAGTCGCAAGAAATATATTCCTGAAGTAAGCCCAAGCCGGCTGAAATCAATTTTCACCTGGTGAGTGCCTTCGTTATAATACTGATTGGTAAATATAGAGATTGTGGCACCTGTAGCTGATATTATTTTCATATCTACAAATCCCGACTCTTTTTGATAAAAACTAACTGTTGTTTCCGGATTAAAGGGATTAGGATAATTCGAAATGAGCATAAAGTTATCTGCATTTCCTTCATTTATAAGACCTGTCGGTAGTGTTGCAGCATAAACAGTTCCGGAAACAGTGTCGAGTGGATTATCAACATTCCCAAATCTTAATGATACGGTAGCTTGACCACCGGCAACCATGGTAAAAACGTGAATCGAAACTTCTGCTGTATCACCAGGAGCAAGTGGCTCACTTCCAAAAGTTGCATTATTAACAATACTGTCCATAAATGGCGCAAAGCAGGAACTGAAACAAAGTGAACTCTGCCATTCTTCAGGGATATTGTTTGCTGTTCTCTTTACATAAAAGTTCAGCGGGGCAGTGCCAGAATTAATTACTGAAAAATAAAAAATAATCTCCGTTCCCAGTGTATCAGTAATAGAATACTGATGCTGTACCAGAGTCAAACTCTGCGAATAGAGAGTCCCGGCTAAAAAAAGACTTACAAAAATGTTCCTGATCATATTTCTTCTCTATATTAGTAGGTTGATGCTGCCTGGTAAACTTCTTTAGTAATTTTGTTTTGAACAAACACTATACACCGGAGATTTGCCTGATTCCAGGCAGAATGTATTGCGATTTTTCTGCTATAAGAAACTGTGTTAAATAAATTAAGACTTGAGAGTGTTTCTCCATCTTTTGAAGGGAGCATTTTTCTGGCTACATTCTTAAAGAGGGTTTCACCGTTAGAGCCGGGTGGGGTCAAATAGCTTATTTGACTTTCCGTTATTACGGTATGAAGCAATAAATCACTTATTTCTATTCCTGTGGTATCAAGATTTTGAAGTGTTATACTGACCTTATATTCACTTGCCGCCATCGAATCCTTTATCGTAATTCTGAATTTTGGAGTAGCAGTAATTTTTGAGTCAAGTGAACTTTTAATGGAATTTGAATCTGAGGCAACAGGTTTCACTGTGCCGTCTATAAAAATTGTTGGGGTTGAAAAAACAGTGTAAAACATCAACCGTGAATCCATATCACTTTTGGCATGCAGGTAGTGCGGATCGAGCGGAGAGGGGTAATTAGCGGAATATTTAACGATTACAACTTTTTCTTTGCTATAACCGCTTTCCGGAAGTTTGGCAAGTATTCTATTTGTGTTAACACAGGGAACACAGCTCACATTGGAGAACTCTTCGAGAAGGACAACTTTTTGAGCGACAAGCACTTCCATAGTCAGAGTCAGATTCGTCACAGAATCAGCGAAAACAACAACGGACAAGGAAAATGGAATGTATCCCTCTTTTTCGAGGCGCAATGAGACATTACCTGCCGGAGCTGTCACTGTGTCGGGTGTTATTTTACCTGTGGCAGTCCCGTTCAAAAAAATGGCTGCTCCGGGGGTATTTGATTGAACGAAGATTTTGCCGTACCTAATTTCTGGCTCCACAGGGATAGGAGGTTCAGTGCTGCATCCTGCAAAGAACAGGAGCGTCATTACGCTAAAAAGTAAGTTGATTTTCATAATTTCAGTGAAATTATACAAACTTCAAATTTAGCCATTTTTAGGGCTAATTCAAACCGTCACATAGTCTGTTTTCTACTAAATGAAAATTTACTTCAAGTACCCGGGTCGGCTCATTTATAAAACTCCTCATCGCTGAGATCTGGTTCATCCGCGGATGCCGAGCCTGCGGTGAACATCGAACTGATAAGGTCTTTAAATTGAACTCCGCCACCCTCCAGACGGTATTTGCTGAGTTGCGAGTACTCAGCCAGTCCATGCAACAGAAATTCCATTAAAAGGGGGTATCTTTGATAGCTGGTGTCCTTAAATCTTTCAGCAACCAGTGCACTCAAAGCAGTTACTTTGTTTAATTCTGCGATATATTGACTGTTCGTAAGATTGTTCAGAATGTCGAGTTTATTCCCTTTATTAAACCAACCGATGATTTCCCGGTATGGATTTTTACCGGGTGGCTCCTTTTTAATCTTTTCCGGTAGAGAAAAATAATCACGGAAAAGAGTTCTGATTGCTTTGCCGATAACCATAACGGCAACTTTTGTCGGACCTTCCTGCTCTCCTTCATAAACTAATTCCACTTTTCCGGTTATACTCGGAATTATTCCGTATAGATCGCTAATTCTCACTGAAGTTGAGCTTTCACCAGAGATGAGCATTCTTCTTTCTGCGGTGCTGAACAAATTTTCATAAGCTGAAATTGTCAAGCGGGCTGAAACTCCGCTCTTTGGGTCAACAAACTCACTCGATCTGGCCTCAAAAGCAATTTGTTCAATCAGGTCTGACAGCAGAGGGTCAATTGAAATCGCTGCCTTCTGTTCAGGGGTAATTTTTGCTTCCTGAATCGTAATCAAACGTGCAGTTTCTCTGTCTTTGGGGTAATGGGTTAAAATCTGACTGTCAATTCTGTCCTTCAGCGGAGTTACAATACTGCCCCTGTTGGTGTAGTCCTCAGGATTGGCAGTGAATACGAAGAGTATATCCAGCGGAAGTCGCATTTTGAACCCTCGTATCTGAATATCTTCCTCCTGGAGGATATTAAAAAGAGCAACCTGAATTCTGGCCTGAAGGTCGGGCAGTTCGTTAATTACAAAGATGCTTCGGTTTGATCTGGGTATCAGACCAAAGTGAATAACTCTTTCATCAGAATATGGCAGTTTCAGAGAAGCAGCTTTAATTGGATCAACATCGCCAATAAGGTCAGCAGTAGATACATCCGGGGTAGCAAGTTTCTCGGTATATCTCTGATCCCGGTGAATCCACTCAATTGGTGTGCTATCACCGTGTTCAGCAATCATGTCTTTCCCGAATTTGGAAACCGGGGAGAAAGGGTTATCATGAATTTCCGACCCTTTAATCGCTGGTATATATTCATCCAGCAGACGGATCATAAGGCGCGCAATTCTGGTTTTTGCCTGCCCGCGGAGTCCAAGTAAAATAATATTATGACGGGAGAGAATCGCTTTTTGAAGATCGGGGATAACAGTGTCATCATAACCGTGAATTCCCTCAAACGGATTTTTACCGGAACGGAGAGATTCAATAAGGTTAGACCTCAGTTCCTCCCTGATGCTTTTGGTCTTAAAACCACTTGTCCGAAGCTGACCGAATGTTGTTGTCGTTGAAATATCCATTAAATCCTTTATTAGCGCACTCTTTGGCGTCTGTTAATAATGTAATCTTCAAATATATATTCGCCTAAACCCTGCAGACCTGAATAAAAAGCTCTGCCGTTGTTTACTTTGGTAAACTCACTAACAAACTGCTGAAGATACGGGTCGCGGGCAATCATAAAAGTGGTAATGGCTATATTCCTTCTTCTTGCAACTGCGGCGAAATCGAGCGTTTTGTTGAGAATTTTTCTGTCCAGTCCGAAACTGTTTTTATAGTATTGCAGCCCGATTTTAAGACAGGTTGGCTTACCATCAGTTATCATAAAAATTTGTTTGTTATGGGTTTTTCTTCTGCGGAGTATATCCATTGCAAGTTCAAGTCCTGCCACCGTGTTTGTATGATATGGTCCAACCTGAAGATAAGGAAGGTCTTTAACATCAATGGGCCAGGCATCATTTCCAAAAACTATTATGTCAAGAGTATCTTTCGGATATTTGATTCTGATGAGTTCTGCCAGAGCCATAGCAACATTTTTGGCAGGTGTAATTCTGTCTTCACCGTAGAGAATCATAGAATGGGATATATCAATCATTAACACAGTTGAGGTAAGAGCTTTCCAGTCCTTTTCCTGAACTGTCAGGTCTTCCTCCGAGAGATTAAACTGCTCCACTCCATGATTAATCTGGGCATTACGTATTGAATCGGTCAGGTCAATTTGCTCGAAACTATCTCCAAAGCGGAATTCTCGTCTGTCGGAGGTCAGTTCATCCCCATGACCGGTATTTGGTGTTATATGATTTCCGCGTGAGGATTTTTTAATCTTTCCAAATATCTCCTCAAGTGACTGTTTCCGAATGGACTGCTCAGTTTTAGCGGTAATTCTGATTTCACCTTCTGGCTGAGGTTCCTCAAGAAAACCCTTCTGCTTAAGATCTTCAATAAAGTCTCCCATTCCGTAAGATGGGTCTGTCAGGCGGTACCTGCGGTCTAGATCGTTCAGAATTTCAAGAGTTTGTGATACATTGCCTGAAGTAATAGTGAGAAGCTGGAGGAATATCTTTAGAAGATCCTCAAACTTTTTGCCTCCGAGCTGAGGTTGGGTATATTTTGTGAACCGAATTCCGAGCACTTTAAACCTGGCTTACTTATAAAACGAGTAACGCAAATTTACCCCTAAAAGTTTCCTGGACGGCAGTCACTTTTTCTTCTCTAAAACACTCAGCCGCGACTGGACATATTTATTATTCGGATCAAGCCGGAGCGCCTGCCTGTAGCTTTTTATTGCAAGGCCCGTATTACTGTCTTTTGAATAGGCATCCCCAAGACCAATATATGCGCTTTTATTTTGTGGGTTATCCCTGAGCATATCATTAAATATGGTTATTGCATCAGCTATTTTTGAAATTTTTATCAGATCATATCCAAACTGTTTATACTCCTCAGGGTCAGGGTTAAAGTTCATTGACGGTGATCCCTTTATAGCTCCGTATGTTTTAACTGCTTCCTGAATCCCCGAACTCAGATATACGCTCATAAGGGTATCGGCGGTTGGTTTGAGAGGAACAATAGTAGTGTCACCAAGGAATATCCTTGATAAATCTCTGGCCGGACTACCTGAGTTTCTATCGGCTATGTTAAGCAGATGAACAGTCACCAGCTTTTCCGCCGGATACATTTGAAGAAGTGAAACAAAACCTGTGCCTCCACCGGAGTGAGAGATTATTTTTCTCCCCTTTGAATCAGTTTCAATACTGATTCCCAAACCATATTGTGCAAAGGTTCCATCCGCTAATCTTACCGGTTTTGTTAAAGTGTCGAGCCATACATTAGTGAGCAGTGTCTCGTCAATTAAAGCATTTCCCAATTTGAGCAGGTCACCCGCCGTTGAAATCATTCCGCCACCGGGGTACTTAATAGAAAGATCAGCAAGTGGGGCATTATTCAACTGCCGGAGGTCATTCCGAATATATCCTCTTGCTCTTAATGGGATGATTTTTTCTTGTTCGTCAAGAAAAGTATTGCTCATCCCCGCGGGCAAAAATATCTTCTCACCAAGAATCTGATCAAAAGTTTTTCCGGTTGCGGACTCAATCGCGGCTACAGCATAGTTGTATGCCAGAGTTGAATAAAGATATTTTGTGCCGGGTTTGTGTTCCAGCGTATCATCTTTCAAATAATCCATCAGTTCTTTTGTCGCCCAGTATTTTTTTGTACTGTTAAACTCGCCGGACCTGTATGCACGAAGTCCGGAAGTATGACTCAGGATACTTCTTAGAGTAACTTTGTTATTAAGTTTCGTCAGGTAAGGGAGGTATTTTTTTATATCCTCATCGAGGTTTACTATTCCATCTTGAGCAAGTTTCAGCACGGCAACAGATGTAATCAGTTTTGAAATAGACGCAATGCGAAAAAGTGAATTCGGTTGGACCGCCAACTGGTTCTCAACATCTGAATAACCTTTCACTTCCTGAAGCAGCGTGTTACCATCTTTGCTTAATGCAAAACTTAAACCAGGCACTCCGCGCCGTTCATAATAATTGCGGGTATATTCCTGTAGTTTTGCAATAACATCCGGGGTCACATCCTGCTGAATTATTTCCTGTGCGAAGCCAAATGGTGATAAGGATAAAAAAAAGAGCAGACGGAAAATTCTGCTCTTTGGGGAAATATGATTCGTCAAAGTTTACTCGTTTTTTTTATGCTTGTGCTGACTGATACTTCCTTAGCGCTTGACTAGAATATTATCTATAATGCGGTATTCTTTAGCTTCATCGGCGGACATAAAATAATCACGATCGCAATCTTTGTGAATTTCTTCCCGTGATTTTCCGGTGTGTTCAGCCAGAATATCATAAAGTGTATCACGTGTTTTAATCATCTCTTTTGCATGGATTTCTATATCAGTAGTCTGTCCCTGCAGACCGCCAACCCACGGCTGATGTATCATAATTTTTGAATGGGGGAGACTGGTTCTCTTACCAGCGGCGCCTCCTGCCAGAAGGACTGCACCCATACTGGCCGCTAACCCCACGCAAATGGTGGCAACATCGGGCTTTATATATTTCATGGTATCGTAAATAGCCAGCCCTGCTGAAACTGATCCTCCCGGCGAGTTTATATACAGATGTATATCTTTCTGTGAGTCTTCAGCTTCAAGAAAAATTAGCTGAGCAACCAACAAACTTGCTACATGATCATCAACGGCTGAACCAAGAAAGATAATTCTTTCTCTGAGCAGACGTGAATAAATATCCATTCCGCGTTCGCCCCGACCGGTCTGTTCAATTACGTATGGAACTAACTGATTAAAAATTTCAAACTTCTTCGTATCCATCATTTTCCTTTTGGCACTTTATTATATCGCTTTAGAAACAAGTTTTTTCACATTGTTAGACTTCAGAAAGTCAGTAAAGATCCGTGATTTTACTTCATCGAATCCTTTTTCTCCGCTATAGAACTGAATAAGCATATCTACCGGGTAGCCGGTTGTCTTTGATACATTTTCAGCCACTTCAGTAACTTTCTCAGGTGTGACTTCCAGATTTTCTTCAACAACAATGTTCTCACGCACAAAGAACCAGCGGAGCGCTCTCTCGGCTCTGGATCGCATCGCTGCTGCTATGTCACTTCGTTTGACCTCAGGCATCTTTCTTTTTTTTCTGTATTCAATTTCTTCTTCAATTAAACGGTTAAGATACCGCTCGAGGAATGAAGCCGGCGGTGTAAACTGGTAATCATTCAGGATTTTTTCTTCAAGTTTACTCAGATAAAGATCCTCCATCCGCTGATCATAATAGGCCTGAAGTTCTTTTTTAATTTTTTCCCTCAGTTCATCTTCAGTTTTGCACTCTTCATTGCTGAGTTCCATAAAGAGAGCTTCAGTCTTTTCAGGCGGATTAATCTTTTCTATCTTTACAATGGCTGCCTGATATTTGAAGTTGACAGTATGTTCTTCTTTTGACCCATCCTCATGATCGTGGGTGTGTTTGTCTTCGAAGCTGAACTCAAAAACATCTCCTGCTTTTTTACCCTGACTGTTGGCTACGATGTCGGCATTAACATTTGGGTTATTCAAACGCACTTCCATATTCTTACCGCCGGCTTTCTCATCAAGTGAGCCGTCTTCAAGAACTTTTGCGATGTCCAATGTGAGCATCAGGTCATCTGAATCAACAGTATCAACCTGCTCCCGGGAGCTTTGACCGTCATACAGTTTAATTAACTCTTCAGCTAAGATTGAGTCGGAAACAACCAGCTCATCTACTTCAACCTCAATCCCTTTGTATTGTTTGAGCTCGATCTCAGGATTCACCTCATACCGAACCTTATATGTCAGGTCTTCAGCCGGTTTAAACTTCAAATCTACTATCCTGGGTGTGCCGGGGAGCGGGTTGATGGTGCCGCCTTTTACAATTTCAGCGAATGATTTCTGTACTACTTCCTCAGCAGCTTCATACTGGAGAGATTCGCCGTACATCCTCTTAATAACCTGCGGGGGCACTTTTCCCTTTCTGAAACCTTTTATTTCAATTTTGCCTTCCAGTTTTTTAACTTCTTTATTCAGCGATTCAGTGTAGTCTTCGGGCGTAAGTGTAACTTCGATTTCTTTTTCAGATTCGTGGATTATATTAAATTTGGTTTCCAAGGTTTTCCTTCATGATTTACTTTTTGTGCGAAAGAGGGGACTTGAACCCCTACGGATTTCTCCACCAGATCCTAAGTCTGGCGCGTCTGCCAATTTCGCCACTTTCGCGAGAATTATTTAAGCGAAACTTTAAAAATACTTAGTTTTTTGCTCCTTACCAAAAGGGAAGGGAAACAACCCATGGCAGGCAGTCCCCCGGGTTTTATGTGTTTTTTCCTTTTTTTGCTTTAATCTATCATAGAATTTCCGATAAATTTCATATTTTAAGCTGTTTGCGGTTTAATCACCTGTCAGATATTTGCTAAATTGTGTTATTGTTCCTTATTATTTCCAAGAACTAAGTCAACAGAATTTCATGAAAATCAATTACATCTTTACTTCTAAAACCGGACTTAAGCGGAGCGGCAATGAGGACTATGCTGACGTTTTTGAAGTTGAAGAAGGTCTTCTGGCCATTGTTTGTGACGGACTGGGCGGTAATAATGCCGGGGAGATTGCTTCTAAGCTGGCGGTTTCTACTATCAGAGATTATTTCATTCAGAACAATGACGAAGACTATCTCTCAAGAATGAACACCGCAATAAAGACTTCTAACGTTAGAATAAAGGAGAGTGCTTTAAGGAACCCGGATCACACGGGAATGGCTACTACCGCAGTAGCAGTTTATCTTAATAAAAATTACGCTTTTTGGGGGCACGTTGGAGATTCCAGGATTTATTTCTATTACAAAAACAAACTAACGCAGATTACCAAGGACCACTCTTACGTTCAGCGCTTGCTGGATGATGGTCATATTAGTCCTGAACAGGCAGAGTCTCACCCGCATCGTAACGTGATAATGAGGGCACTGGGTGACAAACCGGATATTGAAGTAGATCATGACTATTTTACAGTTCAGAGAAACGAGCCCTGGAAGTTTTTACTCTGTACTGACGGTGTTTGCGGTGTACTCTCTAACGACGAAATTGAACAATTACTGATACCCGGCGATCTCGAATTTATAACTAATAAATTTACAAAGGAGATCGAACAGAGAGGTGCACCCGATAATTTTTCATTTGTGATTATCAGTAATCAAGTCCAGGCAGGCAGGTAACCATGATTGGCAGCGTAATAGAGAACTACAAGATAATCTCAATGCTCGGCGAGGGGGGCATGGGTGTTGTTTACAAAGCGCTCGATATGAAACTTGAGCGTTTTGTTGCACTCAAAATCCTTGGCTCCCAGGCCGTAAACAACCCGCAATTTATTGAGAGATTTAAAAGGGAAGCCCGGAATCAGGCCAAACTTAATCACCCAAATATTGTGCCCGTTTACGGATTTACAGATCAGAACGGAATACTTGGAATCGCAATGGAGTTTGTCGAGGGTGAAACTCTCGAACGTTTGGTTATCAGAAAGAAGCGGCTGGAGCCCTTTGATGCTCTGAGTATAGCCAAACAAATTTGTGCCGGTGTGGGGTATGCACATTCGAGGGGATTTATTCATCGTGATATTAAACCATCGAATATTATTATTAACCGTGAAGGTGTGGTTAAAATAATGGACTTTGGTATATCTAAATCTATCGCTGAAAAGGGGATAACCAAGACTGGAACAAAGATCGGGACAATCCTCTATATGAGTCCTGAGCAGATCAAAGCTGAAGAACCAACACGGCAAAGTGATATCTACTCCATAGGTATCACACTTTATGAAATGCTTGTAGGCAAAACTCCTTTTGATTTTGGTACTGAATATGAAATCATGGAGGCACATCTTAAGAAAGTTCCGCAGCGTGTATCTGCCAGTATAACAACTATCCCGCCTGAGGTTGACAGGATTGTCAGTAAGTCAATTGATAAAAATCAAATAAAACGCTACCGTGATTGCGATGAGTTTATTTCGGAAATTGATGAGGTCACAAGTAAATATAACCTTGCTCGATCCCAGCCCGCTCAGCAATCAGCAAAACCTGCTAAAGAAAAAAATGAAAGTGCCCATAAAATCAGGGTGTTTTTTGTGACTATTCTTATTCTCGGGCTCTTTGGAGGTTTGGGCTATGTTTTGTTCTCAGCAATATCAGATTTCTGGCCGTCAATAACCAAACAAAGGGCGGGTGAAGTTGATACCACGGATTCTGGATACTCAAACAATCCATCTTTTAAACCAAGAAGTTCATGGATTTCCCTTAGTTCAGGCATCACATCGAACCTTAATAGCATTACGTTTATTAATTACGGACTTGGCTACGCCGTAGGTGATGCGGGTATTATTGTTAAGTCTACAGACGGCGGAAGCGTATGGGAAAAAATTTCACCGCCTGACTCGGTAAATTTTTACGATATCCGGTATAATGGAGTGTCTTCAATTTTTG
Organism: Ignavibacteriaceae bacterium; assembly: GCA_020848375.1. Classification (GTDB taxonomy): domain Bacteria; phylum Bacteroidota; class Ignavibacteria; order Ignavibacteriales; family Ignavibacteriaceae; genus H2-BAC3. The sequence continues at coordinate 68,681 of JADLAF010000022.1, read as the reverse complement.
TTTCAGCGGAAGGAGGGAAAATGTATAAGAGCGCGGATGATGGCGTGACCTGGCTGCCCGTCCCGACCGGAGTTGAAGAAACCATCTTTAGAATTTTCTTTCTTGGAAATGGTGAGGGTTACGCGGTTGGAAGTAAGGGGGTAATGGTTAGGACAAGTGATAATGGACTTTCCTGGACAAAGGTGGTTACTCCCACTCAAAGCTTGCTATACTCAATTCACTTTCACGATGCCCGTAACGGTATGGCTGTGGGGTGGAATGGGACGATAATCAAGACAACAGACGGAGGTTATACCTGGAGGCAGTTAAGTGCCTTTACCGATAAATACTTCAGGGATGTGCTTTTTACCGGAAGCGACAAAGTAATTGTTGTTGCCGCAGGCGGTGAAATTTACCGTACGACTGACGGTGGTGAAAACTGGCTCTCAGTTGAATCAAAGACAAACTCAGGGCTGGTTTCAGTGCTCTTTGTTGATGACGAAAACGGGTTTATTACGGGAAACAAAGGTGAGATTCTTGAAACCCAGGACGGCGGAGTTACCTGGTCAACTTCTTCGAGCGGAAACTACTATTCACTTAACCGCGCAGCAGTTGTTGAAGGCAATAAAATTGTAATAGCTGGTTTTAACGGTATTTTACTAACAAATAAGAATTAAAAAAAAGAAATTTTGGATAAATTAATCATCGAGGGGGGACATCCCCTGCGAGGTCAGATTTCAATAAGCGGTGCAAAAAATGCATCACTGGTCTTAATGCCCGCAGCACTTCTTGCAAATGGAGTCTCCGTTTTCCGAAATACACCTGAGTTGAATGATGTTTATACCATGATAAAAATCATGAAACATCTTGGGGCGGAAGTAAACTTTAGTGATCATGTTATAAGCATTGATACATCAGTTCTCACGTCTATGGAAGCCCCGTACGAACTGGTTAAAAAGATGCGGGCATCATTTTACGTCCTTGGTCCTCTGCTTGCAAAATATGGATATGCAAAAGTTTCCCTGCCTGGTGGTTGTGCATGGGGTCCGAGACCAATAAATCTTCATCTGGAAGGTCTGAAAAAATTAGGTGCTGAGATTGAACTGGACGCTGGCTATATTATTGCACGTTCTCGTAAATTAGTCGGAGCCAAGATTAATTTTGATAAATCTTCAGTAGGAGCTACAGGAAATGTTCTTATGGCAGCAGTTTTAGCAAAGGGAACTACTGTAATCAATAACGCGGCCATGGAACCTGAAATAACCAACCTTACTCATTTTCTGAATAAAATGGGAGCACGGATATCCGGAATCGAGACACCAATCCTGACTATTGAAGGTGTGGATGAGCTAAAACCGGCTGAAATTGAAACTATCCCTGATCGCATCGAAGCAGGCACTCTAATGATAGCAGCCGCCATGACACGCGGCTCTGTTACCTTCACCAATATCAGAGATAATCACTTAATCGCAGTATTAGCACGGCTTGAAGATGCAGGGGCTAAAGTGTTGAATCAAAATGGTTTAGTGATGGTTAGCTTAGACAATTCTGATATCATTCCGAGCGATGTGACTACCTCTATCTTCCCCGGATTTCCCACCGATATGCAGGCGCAATGGATAGCATATATGTCAACGGCTTTCGGAACATCAACCATTACAGACACAATTTATCTTGACCGTTTCGCACATGTCCCCGAAATAAACCGTTTGGGAGCAGATATTACCGTTAAAGAAAACAGCGCGATCGTGAGGGGCGTCCCTAAACTCAACGGAGCAAAAGTTATGTCCACCGATCTGAGGGCGAGTGCCTCACTGGTCTTGGCAGGACTTATCGCTGAGGGAACTACCGAGGTTTTAAGAGTATATCATCTTGACCGGGGATATGAAAAATTGGAAGAAAAATTGAACTCACTCGGAGCCAGGATTCAGCGCGTAGCCGGCTCTGAGTATTAATCCGACGGGAGTGATTATGACCGATCTGGCTAAAATCATCCATCGGAGAGAGTTAATTTTCCTTTATCTGATTCAGCTTCTGGTTTCCGTTCTTCTTCTGTTTTTACCAATAACAAGATATTTTAGTTATGAATCTGCCGTAATTAACTCATTTCTCATTTTTCTTCTGACCGGTCACATTTTTTTGAACATTTCAGCCAGAGAAGGGTTGAGTGCCGGGGCTGTTATTCTGATTGTTCTTCCACTTATTTTAATTGAACCAACAGTCAGACTTTTTCAGTCCATCTTTTCGGAAAGCTGTTCTTATCTTCATGGCTTGAAATTCTTTTTGATTGGGGTGATTCCGGTAACAGGGGTTTCTTTTTTTCTCTCACAAATTATCATTTTAACGTTTGCCAGATACCGCTATGTGATATTTCTCGCTGTCTTGTTCGTCATTGTTGTTGAGCCGATTTTTCAGTTTTACTTTTTGAGTCAGGTATTTTTTTATAACCCCGTTTTATTCTTCTTCCCTGGCACTATCTATGATGAACTGTTGAAAATTGACAGCAGATTACTTCTTCACAGAGCAATCATTACTTTGGGGTTTGCTGGAATCTGTTTCCTGATTGGAAAGGTTAAATCATCGAAACTGAGAATTTTGATACCGGTAGTCCTGGTGGTGATTTATTATCTGACCGTTGCCCCCTTTTTCGGATTTATTATAACTAAAGATATGCTGAGGCGCAATGGTTACACAATTTCTAAAACTCAGAATTTTTTAATTTATCATCCTGTTGATTTATCCAAACAGTTGATTGAGGAGTTGAAAACCTTTCATGAATTTCATCTGGCGGAATTGAAAGATAAATTTGAGGTTACGGTCAGTTATCAAATCTCATCATATATTTATAAAAATTCTTTTGATAAAGGAAAATTTTTTGGTTCTGAGAAGGCAGATATAGCCAAACCTTGGAAGAAAGAGATTCATACATCATTAGGAACTGTCTTTAGCACCCTGAGGCATGAACTCGCTCATATACTGGCATCTGAATTCTCAAACCCGCCATTTTATGTGGCAGGTGGTTTCAATCCCTGGCTGATTGAAGGATTAGCAGTTTTTTCTGATTTTTCTTTTGATGACCAGGAAATACCCCGGTTGCTCAGTGCAGCGTCAAAAATTTCAGGTGATGAGACAGTTATAAACCAGGGGACGCTATCGTTTTTTCAGACAAACACTCGTTATGCATACTTAAAAGCCGGTTTGATTTTAAACGAAATTCATAAACAATATGGCACAGCTAAACTCAAGAATGTTTACCGGACTGGCGATTTTAGATCAAATTTAAACACGACAGCGGATGAAATTTTTATAGAGGCGATACTTTCGGGAAACAGAAGCATCGCCCTAAGAGATTCAGCAGCATCAGTTTATTACTTTAAGTCGAAGCCATTTATTCTGAAAAATTGTCCTCGTTTTCAGGCAGAAAAAAATGCTGAAGCAGTTCAGGCGATAGGAAACCATGATTATGCACTGGCCGAAAACATCCTGCAAGAGCTTTTGAAAAATAATGCTGATGAAAGATATATTGTTGCCTATGCTAATCTTCTCGAAGAAACCCGAAGATATGAGGACCTGTACTTTTTTACCGAACGTCTTGATAAAGAAATTACCGACATCAACATACAATTAAAAAAAATTGACGCGAAAGTACTGTCCGGAAGAAACGTCTCAGAAAAAGATTACAATATCCTTCTGCTGAGTTCTCCTAATCTGCGGTACGATGCAGTACTTAAAACCCGTATCTTTTTTTTTAATAAAGGACTTCTCAGGGCGTATCTTTCGGGCATAGATTCATTAAAAAAGACCCTGATACTTTCTGAACTATATGACAGCACGGTATATCTCTTGCTGCCGTTATCAAATCTTACGTCTCCTGCTGAGGTGCTCGAAATCTGCCTGACTATTCCAAAACCAGATACATGGACTGAATATGTTAAACTTAAAGCTGCCAGAGGAGCCATAGCTTCCGGAAACCGAACTTTGTTTAAAACAGCTCTGGAACTCACTAATTCAGAGTATTTACCGCCGGGTGCAATAAGTGATTATGAGCAATTTGTTAGATACAGCAATTTTATTTCAACAGATAATTTCTACGAGGATCAATAATGGAAACAAACAGAAATGATGCATTACTGAAATTCTCTCTCGGAATAGTATCGGTGATAGCGATATTTTTTATTTTGATTCAGCTTCAGTCAATTCTGATACCGTTTGTTTTTGCTGCTCTGCTAACCCTGTTAACTTATCCAATAATTGAACAACTGGTTAAGTGGAAAGTACCGAAAATCCTGGCGATTCTTATTGTTTCTGTTTTGATTATCGGAATGCTGTTCCTCATTTATTTTCTGGTTGCTACTTCTTCCCGCGGATTTTCACAGGGGTGGGGTAACTACTCCGTGCGTCTGACCGCAATCGTAGCACAAATACTCGCAATTTTCGGATATACACCTGATGAGATGCTTCAGTTGATTGATGCTGAAACCAGCGGTTTTAGCATTTCATCGGTGCTTGATGCTTTCTTCTCTTCTGGTATTATATCCGGGTTGCTGGGGAGTATTACTTCATTTTTAGGTGATGTTTTTATTGTACTTCTGTTCTGGTTATTTATGAGCGGGGGCAGAGATGCATTTGAAAAGAAGTTGGATAAGATTTTCGGCGGTCGCGAAGGGCAGGTTATGCTCTCTTATGAGCAGATCAACAAACAGGTACGCTCATATATACTCATAAAAACTCTGATAAGTTTTTTGACCGGAACGTTGACTGGTTTGATAGTGGTTCTTACCGGCGGTGATTTTGCAATACTTTGGGGCATTGTGGCATTTTTGCTTAATTTTATTCCCAATATCGGTTCTCTCATCGCAACTGCCTTTCCTATCCTTTTTTTATTCCTTAAATTTGGAGTCAATTTAAATTTTATTGCCGGGAGTATTCTGCTCATTCTGAATCAGAATATTATCGGTAATTATCTTGAACCGATATATCTTGGAAAGCATCTGAACCTGAGTACGGTTTTTGTCCTGCTTTCTCTCCTCTTTTGGGGTTGGGTGTGGGGTATCTCCGGAATGTTTCTGGCTGTTCCGTTCGCCGCTATCTGTATAATTATATTTGAAAATAATGATTCGCTCAAGCCCCTTGCTTTACTGTTAGGCGGCGGCACTGAAAATCTGAAAAATGAATCTGAAAAATGAGTTAAGACCTTTCCCATTCCTGACAGAATGGCAACAAACTGCTGATGAAACTGGCATTGGTGTATTCCTCATTGGCGGTTTTGTCAGGGATTTGCTTCTTCAGAGAATGAGAAGTAAGCCGGAAATGGATTTCTTGGTTATGGGAGACTCAGAAATTTTTGCCAGAAAAGTCTGCAAAAAAGTTGACGGTACCGGATTTACTGTTTATAAGAATTTCGGCACTGCACATTTTCATACACCCGAATGGAGTTTTGAGTTCGTAAGTGCAAGAAGGGAATCTTACTCCAAAGAGAGTAGAAATCCATCTGTTACAGCAGGGACCTTCGAGGATGATATCCTACGAAGAGACTTCACCGTGAATGCACTTGCTGTTTCTTTGAATAAGGACAATTTTGGTGAACTTATAGATCTCACAGGCGGGTTGACAGACCTGGACCATAAGATCCTCCGGACGCCACTTGATCCTGAGGCCACTTTTGATGATGACCCTTTGAGAATAATGAGGGCTTTTAGATTTGCGTCTCAATTAAATTTTCAGCCGCATGATTCTATTTTTCCCGCTGCTTTCAAAATGAGAGATCGGCTTAAGATTGTTGCCAGGGAAAGGGTAACCGATGAGTTTTTGAAGATTATGGCCTCCGACTTCCCGTCAATAGGTCTGATACTTATGTATAGAACGGGCGTTTTGGAGGTGGTTTTTCCTGAACTGGCTCGCCTGGGCGGTGTTGATCAGCGTAAGGATTATCATCATAAGGATGTTTTTTATCATACCTGTGACGTTCTTGATAACCTCTGTAAAGTCTCAGATAATATCTGGCTCAGAATGGCCACACTCCTGCATGATATTGGAAAACCAGCGACTAAAAGATTTTATGAGGGGATTGGCTGGACCTTCCACGGGCATGAGGAAATTGGTGCCAGAATGATTGAAGGAATTTTTGAACGGCTAAAATTACCCCATCATAAGATTGACTATGTCACCCGACTTGTCCGGCTTCATCAGCGACCAATGGCATTAGCAGAGGAAAGTGTAACCGACTCAGCGATAAGGCGGCTGATTGTAGATGCCGGGGAAGATTTGAATGATTTGATAACACTTTGTAGGGCTGATATAACCAGTAAAAACCGGGAAAAGGTAAATCGATACCTGGAAAACTACAACACGGTGATGGAAAGGGTCTATGAGGTCGAAGAAAAAGATCGTCTCAGGGCATTTCAGTCTCCGGTCAGGGGGGATGTTATAATGCAGGTACTTCAGATTAAGCCCGGGAAAGCTGTCGGCATTATTAAAAAAGCCATTGAGGAGGCAATTTTGGATGGTACTATTCCTAATGACTATGAAGCAGCTTTTACTTATATGATGGAAAATAAGGATGAACTGCTTAAGGCAACCGGTGATTAGCCATCGTCTGTGTGGCTGGTTTCCCCGCTGGTCATAGTATTCTTCCGCTTGTACACTTACTCAACCCAAAGCGTTCTGGATTTGTTAATTTTTAACCGGTAATAATGAAAAATAAACCGGTCACCCAATGAAAAATTTGTTAATAATCGAAATACCGGAGTTCTCATGAAATTTTTTAGAATCCTGCTGTTACTTGCACTTATTACTCCAAGCGCATTCGGACAACGGGTACTTACACTTGAACAGGCAACACAGATTGCGCTTCAGAAAAATACAGTCTTTCTTCAGTCACAGGAAAATCTGAAATCTTATGAAGCAGCAAAAAAATCTGCTTTTGGCGCCTTGCTTCCTGCTATTGGTGCGGATCTATCTTGGAACTGGAACCGCTACGAGAGCTCAGCAAACTCATCAGGGTTACTTTCTGGCAGCAACTCAACCGACTCAAGAACTTACTCAGCCGGAATAGGCGGATCATGGAAACTGTTTGACGGACTGGCAAGTTATGCTAATCTGGATAGAAGCGAGAGTAATCTTGAAGCCGCCAGGATGAATTTTATGAAACTCAAGCAGGACATAATTTATCAGACGCTTTCTGCTTATTATGATGTTCTTACTGCAAAAAAACTTCTTTCTGTTAAAGAAGATGATCTGAAATGGAACAAGAAGAATTTTGAAATTATTCAGGAAAGAAACCGCCTTGGCTCGGTTACTATTGCGGATGTATATGCGCAGCAGGTTAAGTTAGGGAACGCTGAACTTGAAGTGATTAAGGCCCAGAATAGTTTTGAAACTCTCAAAAGCAATTTCTTCTACTACCTCGGTATTGATGTTTTTGAAGATTACGCTTTTGAAGACAAAGCAGATCAAACACTGAGCATGGAGCTGGGTGAGGGCAGCATCGGCGGACTTAAGCTCGATGATTTAGTAAATCAGGCGCTCAAGACCCGATACGATTATAAGAGCAGCAAACTTTCTCTTAACAGCGCGGAAGAATCAATTACCATTGCTCAGTCCGGCTATCTTCCTTCACTAAGGAATAATTTTAGTTTTAATACTCAGGCAGGCAGCCCCGGTGACCTTTTTGAAAATAAAAATTATTCTTTCGGACTTACACTTGATATACCCATCTTCAGCGGGTGGAGCACTGATCAGCAGGTTCAGCTTGCAAAGATTGATAAGTCAGTCAGAGAGTTAGAACTGCGAGATCTTGAAAGGGAGATTAAACGTGATCTGCTAAAAAATTATCTTGACCTTCAGGCATCAGAAAAACGTCTGGAAGTCGGGAAGAGCAACGTGCTGGCTGCATCAGAAAACAGAAAAATTGAAGAGGAGAAGTATCTTCTCGGAGCCACAACACTCCTGAATGTTTTGATAGCAAATTCAGAATACACGAATGCACAATCAGGTTATATAACAGCGCAGTTTGATTACCTTAAACTTAAAGAACAGCTTGAGTATCAGATTGGACTGCTTGACTCATCAAAATTTGAAAATAAATAAAGGATGGTCTCGATGACAGAGATTAATGTAAAAAAGAAATCCAGAAAAAAACTTTATATATTCGGCGGAATCGGGTTGCTGCTTCTTGCCTTGGTAATTCTGGTTATTGTTAAGGGCAATAAAGAGGAAATTATAAGCGTTCAGACTGAAAAAGTTATCAAACGTGATATTACTCAGACAGTATCTGCTATCGGAAGCATTGATCCGGTCTTTAAAGTGGTTATTACTCCGGAAGTAACCGGTGAAATTGTGTCACTCCCGGTTAAAGAAGGCGATGTTATTAAAAAAGGAACAGTACTTCTTCGTATAAAGGCAGATACATATCTTGCCGCAAAGGAAAGAGCTGAAGCAAATCTTCAGTCAGCTAAAGCTACACTTTCTGCGCGGAAAGCTGAATTAGACAAGATAACTTCCGACTATAACCGGGCAAAGGAACTTTATGCAAAAAAACTATCAAGTGACGCAGAGCTCGAAGCGGTCAAAAGCCAGTATCTGAGCACGTCTTCATTATATAACGGAGCGGAGGCAAACGTGGCGCAAAGCCAGGCAGCCGTCAGAGAAGCATTAGAACAGCTTAATAAAACTACCATTGTCTCACCAATGGACGGCACGGTTACTCAACTGAATGTTGAACTTGGTGAAAGAGTATTAGGAAGCGGATTTTCACAAGGAACAAATATCATGACGATTGCTGACCTTTCAAATATGCAGGCAATTGTTGATGTTGATGAGAATGATATTACACTTATCACTTATGGCGATACTGCCAGGGTAAAAGTTGATGCATTTGGTGAAAGTGAGTTCCTTGGAGTGGTTTATGAAATTGGCAACAGTGCAAAACAGTCAGGATTTGGCACTCAGGATCAGGTGATAAACTTTGAAGTAAAAATCAAGATCTTTTCCCAGGAGAAAAAAATTCGTCCCGGAATGTCCTGTAATGCAAATATCGAAACAGAGACAAGATTTCAGGTTGTTAGTGTACCCATACCAAGTGTAACTGCTCGTATCGAACAGATACCAGAGCCCGAGGAAGAAGAATCAAATCTTCAGGTTTCGGAAAAGAAAAATGGCAATGGTGATGCACCTCAGGAAATAGTATTTATCGTCACAGACGGAAAAGCAAAATCCGTTTCTGTGAAAACCGGAATCAGCGATGATAACTTTATAGAAATAATATCCGGTCTTTCCGGTGACGAAGAAGTTGTTTCAGGCAGCTACCGCGCAATTTCAAGAGAGCTTGAAAATGGCAAACTGGTTAAAGTTGAAAACAAAGACGGCGGCAAGAAAAAACCGGCCGCTAATTAAGGTATCAGTATGAACATTATCAGCATTGAGCATATTCGTAAAATGTATAAGATTGGTGACGTTGAAGTTCACGCGCTTCGCGATGTATCGCTCACCATCAATAGAAACGAATATGTTGCAATTATGGGACCCTCAGGGTCAGGAAAGTCAACCCTGATGAATATGCTCGGCTGTCTGGACACACCAACAGGCGGTAAGTATGATTTCAAAGGTAAGAATGTCAGTCTGATGAGTGACAATGAGCTTGCCGAAATACGTAACCGTGAAATTGGATTTGTATTCCAGACCTTCAACCTGTTGCCGAGATCGGATGCACTTCATAATGTTGAGCTTCCGTTAATCTATGCTGGAGTCGGAAGTGCGGAAAGGAAAGAAAGGGCAACCAGAACTCTTATTGATGTGGGTCTGGCTGACCGAATTCATCACAAACCAAATGAATTATCAGGCGGACAGAGGCAGAGAGTGGCCGTTGCAAGAGCTTTAGTTACAAATCCCGCTATTATTCTTGCGGACGAGCCGACCGGAAATCTTGACTCTAAGACTGGTGATGAAATTATGTATCTTTTTTCACAGATTCATGCAGCAGGTAATACTATTATCCTGGTAACACATGAGGAGTTTGTTGCGCAACATGCTGAGAGAATTATCCGCTTAAAGGATGGTTATATATCAAGTGATGAAATGGTGCAAAACCGCACAATCCCAAAGTTAAAAACTGAAGAAAATCAGCAGACTGCCTGAGATATAATGAAAAACATAAAACCGCTCATATATGAACTCAAAGAAGGACTGATTATTGCCCTTCAGGCCCTGAGAGCAAATAAAGTCCGCTCTATCCTTACAATGCTGGGTATTGTGATTGGTATTACCTCAGTAGTGACCATGAGTACGGCCATTCGCGGAATCGATAACTCATTTCAGTCAGGTATTTCAGCACTGGGTTCAGACGTCTTATATATAGATAAATGGGCATGGTTTTCTAATGAAGACTGGTGGAAAATTCGCAACAGGAAAAATATGACACTTGATGAGTTTAGTCAGTTTAAGCAACTTGTCCAGACTCCTATAGCTGTTGCGCCTGTTATCAATTCAAGGCAGAATGTAAAGTTCGGGGATAAAGTTGTTGAAAACGTGTTTCTTAACGGTTCAAATGCTGACTATGTAAAAACCACAAATTTCACTTTTGATCTTGGACGGTTTTATACGGAATCAGAAAGTAACGGAAGCAGGTATGTCTGCGTTCTGGGAAGTGAGATCGCAAAATCACTTTTTCCGATGGGAAATGGATTGGATAAAACCGTTAAAATCGGTGGTGTTAATTATCGCGTTGTCGGAATTCTCTCTGAGCAGGGAAGTTTCATCCTTGGAGCTTTCAATCCTGATAACCAGGTCTTTATGCCAATGGGTACCATATTTAAGCACTTTGCCAATGAGCAGCGGAATACTATTACTTTTAATGTCCGCTCAAAGGACAACGCCAGCATTGAAGACACAAAGATTGAAGCCGAAGGTGTTATGAGAAAAATAAGGGGGCTTAAATCTGGTGAGGAAAATAATTTTTCCATTAATCAGCAGGAAGGACTGCTAGATAATTACAATCAGACGGTAGGAGTTATTCAGGTTGCAGGTTTCTTTATTACAGGTCTTTCTCTTTTTGTCGGTGCTATTGGTATCATGAATATCATGTTTGTATCTGTGAAGGAGCGCACAAGGGAAATAGGTGTGAGAAAAGCTCTCGGTGCAAAAAGAAGAACAATTCTTTCACAGTTCCTGCTTGAAGCATCAATCATTTGCCTTCTCGGAGGTTTAATTGGTCTCCTCTTTGCTGTTTTGCTTAGTAGTCTTATTGACCGGTTCATAACTACTTCAATTCAGTTTGAAGCTGTAACTCTTGCTATTATGATTTCTCTGATAACTGGAGTTGTAGCCGGACTTGCACCCGCCTATACTGCTGCAAAACTTGATCCTGTTGAAGCTCTGAGGTACGAATAATGAATTTACAAGAAATAGTTTCGATGGCGCTACAGTCAATCAAAGCCAACAAACTCAGAACCTCGTTAACTATTCTTGGTGTTGTTGTCGGAATTTTTTCCATTATTGTTATTATGACAATTATCACCATGCTTCAGACTACAATTGAAAGCGGATTCTCTCAGCTTAATAAAAATACATTCCAGATTCAGAAGTGGGATAATATTCAGATGGGCGGACCTGGCAGCAGACGGAAAGATCGTAACCGTCCTGATATTACTTATGAGGATTACCTTCGGTTGGATGAAATGCTTAAATCAGCCGAATTTATCGGTGCAGAGCAGTGGCAGTTTGGTAAAGTAGTTAAGTTTGGTAATAATGAAACCAATCCTAATATACAGGTTGCGGGCATCACGCTTGATGCTATGAAAACAAACAACTGGAGTGTTGAATTTGGCAGAGAGTTCAGGGATGCTGATATTAATTACTCTGGAAATGTCTGTTTACTTGGTAAGGAAGTGGTCGATAAAATATTTCAGAATATCAATCCGATTGGACAGTACGTTAAGGTGGATGGCTATCCTTTCAGAGTAATTGGTATTATGGAGCCGCAGCCGAGTTTGTTTGGTAGTTCGCGTGACAATTATGTTGTTACACCATTAACTACGTTTCAGGGGATATACGGCAGAAGAAGCCGGTCAGTAAATATCACCGTTATGACAGCTACCAAAGAAGAGTATAATCAGGTAATTGAATCTGCAATTGGTTATATGAGGACAATAAGAAAATTGGCTCCGGGAGAAGAAAACAATTTCCATATTTTCTCGAATGAGTCTCTAATCGGTCAGGTGAATGAGATTACTTCAGGAATTAAAATAGGGGCACTTGTAATTTCTATTATCGCTCTTCTGGCAGCCGGTGTCGGGATCATGAATATTATGCTTGTCTCGGTGACCGAGAGAACCAGAGAAATTGGCATTAGAAAAGCTCTCGGAGCAAAAAAACAGAATATCTTGCTTCAATTTCTTTCTGAAGCAATTTTTCTCTGTTTTTTTGGCGGAATTATCGGCATAGTTTCGGGTGTAAGCATCGGTATCCTCGCCGGTATGCAATTAAACGCACAGGTAGCCGTGCCGGTTGACTGGGTCATTATTGGTCTGAGCATGTGTGTGCTGGTGGGTGTTATTTTTGGCACCTATCCGGCCTACAAAGCGTCAAATCTTGATCCTATCGAAGCCCTCCGTCACGAATAAAACTTAGTAAAAGGCAGAAATTCAGTTAACGACCTGAATTTCTGCCCATGAATTATCCTCTTAAAATTCCTCTCTTTTTCCTCTTTATAAGTATCTTTCGCAGGTTATTTTTATCCTTAAAAGTTGCAAAAAGTCCTCATAATATTCGTTCTGTTTATGGTTTCGCTCTTAGCCCAGGAGTATAATTCTGAGCTGAGGGCTGATACTTTGCTATTTAATCCCCTAAATTCTTATAAACTTAAGTATTTCAACATTATTCCAGGCAGCGAATCGGTGTGTTTAAGGGGCAGGAATTTGGGCAATGGGGCTTATGAAATAAACTACAGTCAACTTCAATTCAGTCTGGCTGATTCAGTTATGATATCAGTCTTCGATACCATTATTGTCAGGTATTCTTCCCTTCTCATTACTCTGAAACAAGTTTATCAGAAAAGGACGCTGGTCAGGCGATACGATGATATTCTAAAAGATTCTGTCTATGTCGTTAGTAAAGGTGAAACACTTTCGGTGGAAGAGTCCATTTTCGGAAAGGGAATTCAGAGAAGCGGCTCAATTTATAGGGGTTTTACTGTGGGCACAAATAGGGATTTTTCCCTTCAGAGCGGTATGCGGCTTGAGCTTTCAGGATACCTTACGGATGATATAGAAATTAGTGCGGCACTTACAGACGAAAATACACCGATCCAGCCGGAGGGGACGACCGAAAGTCTTGAGGAACTGGATAAGGTTTTCATACAGCTTAAACACAAAAATTTTACCGCAATTTTTGGTGATTACGAATTACAGAAAAAAAATGGTGAATTTGGAGGCATTAAAAGAAAACTGCAGGGATTTTTGGCTGAGGCGCAGTATGACGGCAATTCAGCGTATTTCGGGTTTGCAAGTGCGCGAGGGAAGTTTAACTCCCAGAGTTTTTCAGGTTTAGATGGTGTTCAGGGTCCTTACAGATTAGGCGGCGTGAATGGTGAAAGGGATATCATTGTTATTGCGGGAACAGAAAAAGTTTTTGTTGACGGAAACGAATTAAAGCGGGGGGAAATGCATCAATATACAATTGATTACTCGTTGGCAGAAATTACCTTTAATCCGCAGTTTATTATAACTACTGCAAGCCGTATTGTCATAGATTTTGAATACTCGGACAGGAGATATACCAGGAATATATTTCTTGCCGGAGCCCGTTCAAAGGTGATGAATAATCTGGCACTTGGTCTGCAATATATACGCGAGGGAGATGATCAGGATTCACCGATTGATCTGTCTCTGAGCGATTCTGACAAGGAACTGCTTCGTCTGGCCGGAGATGACCGCTTTTCAGCGGTCAGATCAGGTGCAGTCCTGGCGGCACCTGATTCTCTTGGCTTTCGCAGAGGGTTTTATCACAGCCGTGATACTCTGATAAACGGCATTAGTGAAACTATATATATTTATAATCCTTTTGATACCGAGGCAGTATATAATGTCACATTTACTTTTGTCGGAGATTTCAAGGGGGATTACCGGCGCGCGGGAATCGGGAATTTTACGTATGCGGGCAAAGGGCTGGGATCCTATCTTCCTATTATCTTTCTTCCATTGCCTTCACTTACTCATAGCGGTAACTTTATCGCTGAGTTTTCAATAAGTGATTTAATTTTATCCGCGGAAATATCAGGGTCACTTACTGACAGAAACCGCTTTTCATCACTCGATGATGGTGATAACGGAGGATATGCACGGAATCTCTCACTTCGTTACTCACCTCAATCCTTTACCATTTTTGGGGGAAGTGGTGAATCGGTCTCGTTTTACCTGAGAGAGCGATTTGTTGAGGAACGGTATGTTGCCCCTGACAGAGTGAATTCAGTAGAATTTGAAAGAGATTTTAATATTGCGGGCTCTGGTTCGGCTGATGAGTTTTTGCGAGAGGGCAGAATGGATTATAAAATAGGATCTGCGTTTTCAAATCAGTTGGGATATTCTGTATTACGCCGAGGTGATGATTTTTCTACAGAGCGGATTACAAATATCACCGAATACCGTGATCAAAAGGTAAATTTTTCATCCAATACCGATTTCAACTCAACTACTTATCACCTGACTGAAGGACACTGGTTAAAGCAAAAATTGCAAGCAGGACTGAAGGCAGGGGTATTTAATCTGGAAATACCTTTTCTTTATGAAGACAGATCAGAAACCACACCGGGAAGTGATTCAGTTAAAGGCAGCTCGTTTCGATTTTATGAACTTTCACCCGGAATTAAGATTAACCCATACGAGTTTCTAATTGCTGGGCTTCATTTGATTGGAAGGACAGACTACTCACCACTTGAGGGTTCATTGCGTAAGGAATCTGTTTCTTCCGGCTATGGAGGAGAACTGCAAGTTACAGGGGGAAGTGTATTTAATTCGGTTTCCTCAATTACTTTCAGAAGAAAAAAATATACTGATGAGTTCCGTTCTCTTAACCGGGCTGACAATGATGTTTTTCTGGTTAAATCGTCATCACGTTTCCGGCTCGATAACGGAAATATCGAGGGCGATTTGTTTTATGAAGGGACAACAAAAAAGTCCGCCAAGCCAGAAAGGGTCTTTGTGCAAGTTGAAACAGGCAGAGGGGGGTACCGTTACAGAGGCGATCTGAATAACAACGGACTCCGTGATGAGGGTGAATTTGAGCTGACTGCATACGACGGTGACTATATTCTCCTGACGGTTCCCTCTGATGAGCTTTATCCGGTTATCACTCTTAATTTATTGCCGCGTATCAGATTAAATTCACTAAATCTTGTTTCTTCAGAAGGATTTTTTGGTAATTTGCTTAGCCAATTTTCGACAGAAACTTCATTGCGAATGGAGGAAAACTCAACTATTTCTGATTATGGAAAAATTTATTTGCTCGATTTCTCAGTTTTCCGCAGTCCGCTCACTACCATTCGGGGGATTTACTATTTCCAACAGGATATTTTTCTTTTTGGTAGCAGCAGTGACCTGTCTTTCAGAGGAAGCTTTAATCAGCGTGAAAGTATGAATCAGTTCAGCGGAGGTACTGAAAACGGGTTTGGGAGGGAGATTAGTTTACAGGCAAAAATGCGGCTGATCAATGAGGTGAGTAACACAACTGAAGTCTCAGCGCTTCATGACAATTTGTCCTCTGCTGCTGCACTTAACAGAAACAGGATGATCAGGACTGAATCTTTTTCAACAGATTTCAGCTATAGACCTTACAGGAACATTGAGACTGGATTTAAGGTAAAAGTTGCACGTAGTGAGGATGTTTATCCTCCAGTTCCCACAATTCTTGATGTTAATTCTCTGACTCTAAGGATTAACTATGCTATAACTGGTTCTGGCCGGCTTCGGATTGAGGCCGAGCGAATAGAGTTACTGACTCAACAAACGCAAAATTATCTGCCTTATGAATTAACTGGCGGAAATTCAAATGGTAAGAACTATTTTATTCGTTTTAATTTTGATTACAGGATATCACTGAATTTACAGGCAACAGCATATTATGAAGGCAGATCACTCGGCGGCGGCAGGATGATAAATCTGGCAAGAAGCGAAATACGGGCGTTTTTCTGAGATGAAAGAAGCTAGATTCCTGAAAATTAACCAGGAGAAATGGAAAAAAATTGAAGAAGCTCTTCGCGGGAAGGACAGGGATCCTGAAGCACTATCAGCATATTTTATTGAGGTGACGGATGATCTGGCTTATATAAAAACGTATTTCCCTGAATCCAGTGTGGAAAAATACCTGAATGCTTTGGCCGGCTCGCTATACGAAATTATTTATAAACGCACCTGGAACGAGAGTGGTTATATAAAGCGATTTTTCACTGAGGAGCTTCCGCTGGTTTTCTTCAGGGCAAGAAAAGAAATCATACTTGCCTTTCTTCTGCTCATGGTTGCAGTGACTATAGGTGCGCTTTCAACTTTTAATGATAATTATTTTGTGCGACTTATACTTGGAGATAAATATGTTGCAATGACGCTTGAGAATATTGAAAAGGGGGACCCGATGGCTGTTTATAAAAGCATGAATCAGTCGGAGATGTTTCTTGGTATTACGCTGAATAATCTGCGCGTTTCGTTCCTTGCCTTTGCCGGCGGTCTTATCTTCAGCTTTGGCAGCATATACGTGCTATTTGTTAACGGAGTGATGATCGGTACCTTTTTCAGTTTTTTATATCAGGAGAATGTCTTTGGTGAAGCTATGCTAATAGTCTGGCTTCATGGAACTATTGAGATAGCATCAATAACGGTGGCCGGAGCAGCCGGATTTGTTATCGGAAAAGGACTTCTTTTCCCCGGGACTTATTCAAGGGTAACTTCATTTGTTGCTAATGCAAAAAATGGGGCTCAGATGATTCTGGGAATTGCACCGCTCATAATAACAGCCGGAATAATCGAGTCATTTATAACGAGATATACAGGGATGCACTGGTCGGTAAAGCTTCTTATTATTCTCTCGTCCCTTTGTTTTTCAGTCTTCTACTTTTACCTTTATCCCTCTAAGGTTGCTTTAAGGAAATATGAATAAAGATATTGAATTAACCGGACTTCGTACTACTGACAAAATAATTTCAGATTCGATTTCATTCGTCTCTGCAAATTTCCGTACTCTTATTCTTCCTTTGATAAAGCTTGTGTTGCCTCTGCTTTTGGTAATCATGCTGGCTGAATCCTATTTCAATTATGATTATTTCAGCAGTGGAAAAAGTCTTTTTGATTATCTCCTGGAGGGGTCATATTATTCAGTGGCCGGCTCTGTGTTTTCTTATGTACTGATATCGGTCTTCATATTTGGCGGACTCACACTGCATCTCAGAAAAGTTACAATAACCCCAGTCGCAATCATCAGATACATCAGATCTTTCAGTCTGCCATTCCTCATTCTTTCAGTAATGTTTTTTATCGCCTCTGTTTTTTCAGTCATTTTCTTATTTATCCCCGCACTTCTGCTCTATGTATTGTATTCAATAGCCACAGTAAACCTCATGGTGGATGAGTCATCAATACTCGATTCAATCAAACAAGCGCATCAGCTTTTAAAACGTAATTATTGGAAGACATTCTGGCTTTCTATGGCACTCGGTCTCATTCAGTTCTTCGCTTCCATAATCTTTGAAATACCATCAACCATTTTCAATATAATCTACGGACTTCATGATACATCACAGTCGCCCGAGCTGTTTGAAGTAGCTGCTCTGCAATTCTTTGAACTGTTAAATCGCTTTTCATACCTGAGTTCAATAATTCTCTGGACAGGTTTTTATATGCAGTATTTTAACCTAAGGGAAATGAAGAGGGGGGATGTTTTGATTAATCAAATGGAGGAAAAATTTGGTAAATCATAGTTTGATATCAGAAACAATTACTCAGACAAATCTACTTGATAAATCATTTGAATAACACCTACTCACTGCGCCTGCCTCCTAAGGAGGTTATGGATGGTTATCTAAATGATACAAAGTATCTCTATGATAGAGCACCTCAGAGACCTGAATCATTTTTTTCAGAACTTGTTAATGCTTTTCTTAATTTTATTGACTGGCTGTTAAGCTCAACCATATTTGGCAAAGATGGAAACTATTATCAGATAGCTGCACTTATCTTAATTGCATTCGGAGTCTTTTATATTCTGAAAGAAAAATTGTACCTTTTTACTTCAAAAACAGATTTTTCTCAGTCAGAAGCTGGGGAGGTTTCCCTTGTTCTCGATGACGTAAGTTTAACTGACCTTGATAAACTCGAAGCAATGTATATGTCTGAAGGGAACAACCGCGGGGTAGTAAGGGTGCTTTATATCAAGTTCCTCAGAAAACTGGGAGAAAGAAAACTCCTCTCACTGGATGGCAAAAAAACAAACTGGGAGTATGCTTCAGAACTTCGCGGGAGCCAGCTTCATGCAGTTTTTATAGATGTCACATTGCTATTTGAGAATTCCTGGTATGGTGGTTTTGAGGTTAATTCTAACGACCTGAATCACTTCAGAAAAATGGTTAATACAGGGGAGGTATCCTGACTGCTCTGCTTAAAGGAAAGTTTCTTTATATAATATCCGCTCTTCTTATTCTTCTACTGCTTTTAAGGAGTTCAGTAAGTACTGTTGAATCAGACTGGCGTTTTGATTTTACCTCCCAAAGTGTGCTTCCGTATGGATGTAGAATAATTGAGGACAACCTCAGGTATGTATTTCCAGAAAATACCATTCAATATTCTTCCAGGACGATTTATGAAACACTAAAAGACACTCTTAAAAAGCCAGGTGTGTACCTTTTCATTAACGACACATACGAACCTGATGAATTTGACATGAACCGTCTGATGAAATTCATCAGAGGTGGTGGCACGGTGTTTGTTTCAGCATTTGTATTCTCAGACGAATTTGAAAAAGCTGCTGAGATTTTTTTCAAAAATTATTATCAGGGTTCACATTGGGATTCGATTAAATTTGAAACTTCTGAATTTACTAATTACGGTGGTTACCCTGCGTCAAAGTATATTTATCCGGGGGTATCTCTGGATGAAAGAACAGATTTATCACGAATTGAGATTTACGCGAGAAATAATCTGAATGAGCCGGTCTATTTTTCTAAAAAGTTTGGGGAAGGCAAACTTTTTGTACATCTCTTTCCTATCGGGTTTACAAATTATTATATGACCGAAAAGGAAGCTGCCGATTTTGCTTTCAAATCAATGGCTTTCCTGCCGGAAAAGAGTATTGTTTGGGACGAGTATTACAAGACCGGTAAAATAATGATTCAGACTCCGCTCCGGTATATTCTTTCGGAGCCGCATCTGAGCTGGGCCTATTATTTGCTTCTGTTTGCTGCTTTTCTTTTTATCTTTTTTTATGGGAAAAGGGAACAGAGAATCATTCCAGTAATAAAGCCATTTGCCAACACTTCGATGGAGTATTATAAGAGAATTGCGCTTCTGAGAAAGCACCAATTCAGGGATAAGAATTATATCCATGTGTTATTCGAGTCTTTTTCATCGAGGGTTACAGCACATTTCAGAATGACAGGAAATATTTTCATGGAAAAGAATGAGGCACTGGTGAAAACTGAAAACTTCCAGGCAGGGCTGCTTTATATGCAAATAGAAAAAGAGTTTGAAAAGCTAAAAAATATTGAAAAACCCCGTGATCAGATAAAATCACTCATTCTAAAAATTGATAATTTTTATAAACTAACAGGCATATATGCAAAAAGAAGATCTCGTATTTGAAACTCTTGACCGTCTGAAAAAAGAAATCAGTAAAGTTATAGTCGGACAGGAAAAAATTACCGAACAGTTAATAACCGGACTTCTTGCTGACGGACATATCCTTATTGAAGGTGTGCCAGGAATTGCGAAAACATTACTTGCAAAGTGTATTTCAAAAACTATTTCAGCGGATTTCAGCCGTATTCAGTTTACGCCGGATCTTATGCCAAGTGATTTGATAGGTACTATGATTTTTGATTCAGTTAAATCAGATTTTTTCTTCAGAAAGGGACCTCTGTTCTCCAATATCATTCTCATTGATGAGATTAACCGGGCACCGGCTAAAACCCAGTCCGCTCTTTTCGAAGTAATGGAAGAAAAACAAATTTCGGTCGATGGCACAACGTATAAGTTGCCTCCTCCTTTCATTGTTTACGCAACACAAAACCCTATAGAGCAGGAGGGTACCTATCGGTTACCAGAAGCACAATTAGACAGGTTTCTTTTTAAGGTACTTATTGATTACCCCTCAGACTTAGAAGAAATTCAGATTCTGATGAATTATCAGAGTATTTCCGCCGTGGACAAACTAAGCCAGATTAACCCGGTTATCACTATT
The DNA here is from genome assembly GCA_020848375.1 of Ignavibacteriaceae bacterium. GTDB lineage: Bacteria > Bacteroidota > Ignavibacteria > Ignavibacteriales > Ignavibacteriaceae > H2-BAC3. Next base: position 48,272 of record JADLAF010000022.1, on the reverse strand, counting down.
GAGGAAATTGCAGTTATCAGAAATAAAGTGGAATCCATCTATATTGACGAAAAAATTGCCGGTTATATTTCTTCAATCGTAAGTGCGACAAGAAAAAGCCGAGATATAGTTTTAGGCGGCTCCCCTAGAGCATCTATTTCAATTATGAGGTCGGCAAAGGCATACGCTATTTTGCAGGGGAGACCATACATCATTCCCGATGATATTAAAGCAGTGGCATTGCCTGCACTCAGACACAGGATAATATTGTCACCTGAGAAGGAAATGGAAGGGCTTAAGCCGGATGATCTGATTAAGTTAATAATAGACCGGATTGAAGTCCCCCGCTGATGAGATATTTTTCTCAGATTTACGTTAATACGCGTTTCTTCCTGATTCTCTGCTCTTTGGCTGCTGCATGGGTTGTGTTGTATATTTTTAATCAGCCGGTTTTCTTTGGCCATGTAATATCAGTGATAGTTTTTACTATTATAACGGCTGAGGTATTACACCTTTTTGTTTCAGATGAACAGATTTTAGGGAAAAGAATACTACCGGCACGGTTTTCAAACGGTGATGAAAATGTGTATCAAATAATTCTGGAGAACCTGACAGCAAGAAAAATCTTCGTTACATTGATTGATGAAATACCGGCTCAGTTTCAAAGACGTGACATCAGAAAAGATTTATTTTTAGCCGGGCGAGAATCAAAGTCTGCTGAATTTACCATGAGACCGGTTCAGAGAGGGGAGTATTCTTTTGGACTTACACGAGTTTTTCTTCACAGTCCGATCCGGTTATTCAGGCGCAGATTCAGCTTTGGTACTGAAGAGAGCGTAAAAGTTTATCCGTCGTTTCTGCACCTCAAGAAATATGAACTGACTGCTGTGAATGAGAAGGTTCTGGTAAGCGGAATGAAAAAAGTTCGAAGAATTGGCCATTCAATGGAATTTGAGCAGATAAAGGATTATGTCCCGGGTGATGATTTACGCAGTATAAACTGGAAAGCAACTGCCAGACGAAACAAACTTATGGTTAATCATTTTACTGATGAAATTTCACAACAGATTTATTCGATTATTGACTGCGGTCGGGTGATGAAGATGCCTTTTAACGGCATGCGGCTTATTGATTATGCAGTGAATGCTTCGCTGATGATTTCCGACATTGCAATGCTCAAACAGGACCGCGCGGGGATTGGGCTTATCAATGAGAGAAAAACTTCGTTGATTACCGCTGAAAACAGTAAAAAACATCTTCAGATAATAAATGATTCTCTTTATAGCGTAACTACTGAATTTGGTGAGACAGATTTTGAATCATTTTCAGCTTATTTCCTTTCAAGAGTCCGGCAAAGAAGTCTGGTACTTCTTTATACCAATTTTGAAACTCCCGGTTCGCTACTAAGACAAATTGCGTATATAATACGGCTCGCAAAATATCATCTGGTCACAGTAATCTTTTTTGAAAACACAGAAGTCCGCCGTGCACTTGATGATACTCCTCTTAGTGTAGAAGATTTACTTCTGAAAGAGACTATACTTCGCTTTTCTGCCGAGAAACTCAGAATTGTTAAGGAACTCGAACTGCGCGGAATTCCTGCAATTCTGACTGCCCCTGAATCATTAAACACTGATGTTCTGAGTAAGTATATTGAGTTCAAGAAAAAAGGAATGTTATAAGATGAACCAGGCAGGTGTATGAGCACTGTACAAATTGATACGACTCAGAATGTAAAAATTAACTTCGAGTGTGCGTCTCTCGGTCTAAGAATAGCCGGATGGTTTATTGATGCTGCTGTAATAACTATTTACATTATCAGTGTCTTTTTTATGCTGAATCAGTTCTTTGTCGGAGATCTGTCTTACACGGCAGGTATAATTTTTTATTTACCTCTTTTCTTTTATGATTTGCTGTTTGAATACTTTTTTAACGGTCAGAGTCCGGCAAAAATGATGCTGAAGGTAAAAGTTATCCGCCTTGACGGTTCTTCACCTTCATTTACATCATATTTCCTCAGGTGGGTTACAAGATTTGTGGATATCAGTTTTACATTTGGGGGGCTTGCAATCTTAACCTATCTGGTAACGGGAAGGGGTCAGAGGATGGGGGATTTCGCTGCCGGTACAACAGTGGTTCATCTCCCGTTAAAAAGACTGACCGGCGGGCAATATATAATGAAGTTTCCTCCCTCATACAAAGTTACCTACCCTGAAGTTATATTGTTACATGATGAAGAAATTCGGCTGATAAAGGAAGTTATTGACCGTGTGAAAACCGGACTTTACCGGCAAGGCGACTCTGATTTAGTAGAAAAGACAGCAGAATTAATCAGCAAACGGCTGGGCATTTCACTAAAACCGGATATTACCGCAATACAAACAATTGTGAACGATTATTATTTCATAGCTGTTCAGGAGGTGTAAATTCAATTCCGTCTGATCGTCTAAATCCCTTCTTTGCAATCAGAACAACAAACTCACCCTTGCTCACTTTAGATAGGAATGATTCCTTTAGCTGGTAGGGATATCCTTCCCATGTCTCTTCAAACTTTTTTGTAATTTCACGCATCACCAGAACTAAACGGTCTGGTATATACAGATGAAGTTCACTTAGCAACTTTTCAATCCTATGGCTTGATTCAAAAAGAACGATAGTAGAATTGATTTCTGCAATCTCCTTCAATTTCTTTTGTCTTCCTTTTTTAAGAGGGAGAAATCCCTCGAAAAGATATGAGTCAGTGGGAATTCCTGCAATTGAAAGGGCCGCGGTAACAGAAGAGGGACCCGGGAGAGCAACAATTTCAATTCCGGCTGTTCTGGCCGCGTTTACCAGCCGAACTCCTGGATCTGAAATACCCGGAGTACCTGCATCCGAAACAAGCACTGCAATTTTTGCCTGAGCTATTTTCCCGATAATCCAATCAAGATTTTTCGCTTCATTAAAGGCATTGATTACAATAAACTCTTTATGCGGAATCTCAAAATGTTTAAGGAGAATACCAGTCACACGGGTATCCTCGCAGAGGACAAGGTCAGCTTCTTTAAGTAGTCGAATGACTCTGAGTGTTATATCCTCAAGATTACCTATAGGGGTTGCAGCAACATAAAGCATAAGTCTTTAAAATGGAAACGGCTCCCCGATAAAGGGGAGCCGCACCATGCAAGTAGTATTATAAATTAGTTTTTTGATGACATCAAATATAAAACATCCCTCATTATCTGCAAGCCCTTTGTCATATCCTCTTTGTTAACCGTTAACGGGTTACGGAAACGGATGGACCGGGTACCGCAGCCAAGAATAGCGATTTTCTGGCGGTAGAGTTCCTTCATGAATTCATTTCTCAGGTCAGGATTAGGGAAATCGAATGCACACATCAGACCTAATCCTCTTACATTTTGCACAAGTCCAGTGAAACTCTTCTGAATATCCTTCAGATTTTCAATCAGGAAAGCACCGATATTTCTTGAGTTTTCAAGTAGATTTTCATCTCTGACAACTTCAAGAATTTTGGTTGCTCTGACCATATCTGTCAGATTTCCGCCCCAGGTTGAGTTGATACGGCTTGACTTACGGAAGCAATGGTCTTCAATATCATCAATCCGGTCAGAAACCATTATGCCACACACCTGGAATTTCTTGCCAAATGAGATAATATCGGGCATTACATAGTGTTCGGATGCCCACATAGTACCTGTCATACCCATACCGGTTTGTACCTCGTCAAACATAAGCAGAATATCATTTGCATCTGCGATTTCACGGAGTTTGAGGAAGAACTCTTTACGGAAGAAATTATCTCCCCCCTCTGCCTGAATCGGTTCGAGTATAATTACCGCAATATCATCTATATTCGCTGCAATTGCCGCTTCAATCTCAGAGATTGCCTGGTTCTCAAGAGCAATTACATGATCTAAATTGCTCTCCAGTGGAAAGGTTATTTTCGGGTTGGTAATTCTCGGCCAATCGAATTTCGGGTAGTACTGAACTTTATTGAGATCAGTATTGGTTAGAGACATAGTATAACCAGTTCTTCCGTGGAACGCTTCCCTGAAATGAAGAACTTTGGAGCCCTTTTCCTCATTATAACCTTTCTTGAAGTTCTTTTTAACTTTCCAGTCGAAAGCTACCTTTAATCCGTTTTCTACCGCAACGGCACCGCCTTCAACAAAGAAGAGATACTTAAAATGGTCCGGTTTGGCAATTTCAGCGAAAGTCTGAACAAATTCAGCCATATACTCTGAGTACATATCAGAATTAGATGGCTTGTTCCTTGCTGCAAGGAAGAGTTTCTCCTTGAATTCTGGTGTAGAAACAGCCGGATGATTCATCCCAAGAGCATTTGAGGCAAAAAATGAGAAAAAATCCAGATACCGGTCTCCGTTTCTTGAATCATAAAGCCATGAACCCTGGCTTTTTTCCAGATCTAAAATGAATTCAAAGCCGTCAGCCAGCATATTTTTTGATAAAACAGAGTGTACATCATCAGCTTTAACCGCAGAAAACGGGGAATTATGCACAATTTCCATGTGAATACCTATAAAAGTTAAAAATTTTAAAAACTATTTAAGAAAAAAGAACGGGGAGATCAGGTAAGTTTAAAATACATTTTCAAATCTCGAAACGAGATAGCTTCTTTTGCTGTATCTGTCGAAAATGTGATTCATGATGTCTTAATTAATGGAATGCAAATTTAAAGATAGTTTCAGAATTTTACAAGTTTGATGAGCACTGCTCCATTTTCCCCCCTGTTTTTTGATGGTATGAGGAGCAGGTCTGCTCTGAGAGGACACCCAAATTTGGTATATTTGCAGTTACTTTTTTCGATTTTTTTCATAGGATAACAATGGAATTTTTAAAGCAATTAGGCATTAAAGACAAGAATTATGGCGCAGCTTCAGGGCTGAATTGGTACAATACCACCGATCAGGGTGAACTGAAAATTTCTTCTCCGGCTACCGGGGAGTATATTGGTTCAGTTTATCAGGCGAGTGAAAAGGATTATCACGATCTTATTGAGAAAGGTAAGGAGGCCTTTAAGGTATGGAGGAAACTGCCTGCTCCAAAGAGAGGTGAAGTAGTCCGGCAGATCGGAAACAAACTCCGCGAATACAAAAAACCCCTTGGAAGTCTGGTTTCCTTCGAGATGGGTAAATCACTTCAGGAGGGAATGGGAGAAGTTCAGGAAATTATTGATATCTGCGATTTTGCCGTAGGACTTTCTCGTCAGCTTTACGGAAATACGATGGTATCAGAACGTCCAAATCACCGGATGTATGATCAGTACCATCCACTTGGAATCGTTGGAATCGTGACTGCCTTCAACTTCCCGGTTGCGGTATGGGGCTGGAATGCTATGCTGGCAGCAGTCTGCGGTGATGTGAACCTGTGGAAACCCTCTTCAAAAGTACCTCTAAGTGCCATTGCGATACAGAACCTGATTGCGGATGTTCTTAAAGAAAACAATGTTCCGGAAGGTGTCTTCTCGCTTATCGTTGGCCGTGGTGTTACCATTGGTGAAAGAATGCTTGAGGATAAAAATGTACCGCTGGTTAGCGTTACAGGTTCCACAAGAGTAGGGCGCCACTGCGCTGAAGTTGTCGGAAAACGTTTCGGGAAGATGATTCTTGAACTGGGTGGCAATAACGGCATTATTATAACTCCTGATGCTGATCTTAAACTTGCTATTCCGGCTGTGGTATTTGGCGCGGTTGGTACCTGTGGTCAAAGATGCACCTCTACCAGAAGACTTATTATCCATGAATCCATTTATGACAAAGTAAAAGAGTCTCTTACAAAGGCATATTCTTCACTTCGTATCGGTGATCCGCTTAATGAAAACAACCATGTGGGACCGCTCATTGATAAAGATGCTGTTAAAACGTTCCTCGCTGCATTAGAAAAAGTTAAAACTGAAGGGGGCAAGATTCTGTTTGGCGGTGAAAATCTGTCAGGTCCGGGTTATGAATCCGGCTGCTACGTTTCTCCGGCATTGGTTGAAGCTGAGAATCATTACGAAATAGTCCAGGAAGAAACTTTTGCACCGATTCTTTATCTGATGAAATATTCAGGTGAGGTAAGCGAAGCAATTGAAATACATAATGATGTTGTGCAGGGTCTTTCCTCTGCAATTTTCACTAACAACATGCGCGAAGCTGAGGAGTTCCTCTCCGGATGGGGTTCTGACTGCGGAATTGCAAATGTGAATATCGGAACCTCAGGTGCAGAAATTGGCGGAGCATTCGGCGGTGAGAAGGAAACCGGCGGTGGTCGTGAGTCAGGTTCTGATGCATGGAAATTATATATGCGCCGTCAGACAAACACCATCAACTTCGGAAAAACCCTGCCGTTGGCTCAGGGTATTAAATTCGAAATTTAATATATAATCAAAATTCAGAGACGCGCTCCGGTGTGTCTCTGAATTTATATATCTACACTTTATGACAGGTCACGACCTGTCACTACGATTATATATTGGCTGTAGGGACAACTCGTGAGTTGTCCTATCGTCATCAATGGTTCATCTACACGTTATGACAGGTCACGACCTGTCACTACAATTATCTGTCTGCTGTAGTCCTATCGTCATCAATGGTTCATCTACACTTTATGACAGGTCACGACTACTATCCTTTAACACTATCTGATACGCAGCGGAGGGTCTTCCCGGTTTACTTGAGTAATACCAATTTCTGAAAATACCTCTTGGCGGATTGATTTTCCCCTTTAGTTTGGAATTCCATTACTGCAAAATATATGCCCGAGTGATTTTGTTTTGCATTCCACTTAAGCTGGTATGTGCCCGCCTCATGTTCAGCATCGGTCAAAAGATCAACCAGTTCTCCCAATGAGGAATAAACTGAAATAGTAACGTAACCTGCCCCGGTTAAAGTATATTTAATAGTTGTTGCCGGATTAAACGGATTCGGATAATTTGTGAGTACTGCATAATCTTCGACAGTAGTATTGCTGAATTGAATAACTATTTCGCCGCTGAAAGAAAACTCACCATTTAAATCAGTTTGTCTTATTCTGAAGCGGTCACCTTCACTAAAAAATGATATTACATACTGATAGTTTTGTAATTCGGTTGTTGTCCCTGCTCCTTTAATAATTGCAACAGAGTTCCAGCCGTATTCCGTATGCTTCTCAATGGTAAAAAAACTGTTATTAGTCTCGCTTGCAGTAGTCCAGTTGAGCGTCAAGACATTAGTATTAACCGAGTAGCTAAAACTGATAAACTCAATGGGTACGGGTTCAAACAACTGCCCGCGTTTCATAAAGATATCCGCAAGAACAACGCCATCCCTCACTCCTCCGGGAGTGAAAAATGTCGCAATATATCCGTTCCCTTTAGCAAGTATGGCAGATGAATTTCGGGTAACGTACTGAGGAGGTATTTCATAGACAAGTGTGGTGTCAGAGAAAACTCCATTTTGTCCGTAAACCAGATAAAATCCCTTAGCCGAAGTTGAAGCAGATGACTGATAGATGATATATACTCTTTGGCTGTCATCAACCGCAATGTTCTGCATACCCGATGGCCTTTGTCCGGGAGGTGTAAAAACAACCGGTGTAGTAAATGTACCGTTCTGACCTGCTGTGTAATACATACGGAGTTCTGACTCAAGACGGTAAACAATATGCACCTGATTGGTTTTATCAACGGCAATTTTACAGGTTGTTACATTTGCAGTTACAGGTAAACTAACCTGAGATACTGTTCCGGTTATATCATTGTAATAACGGAGCTGACCGCCAAATACTCCGCCTGATTTTAGAAGAATGTGCACCTTGCCATTGCTGTCAACATCGAGACATGCATCAAAGTCTCCTGATGTTTCTGCTGCTGCTAAGAGAAGGGGAGAGGAACTCTGACCGGTTAGTAAATCATGCTTCATATAATAGGCATTATCAGGATCATTGGTATAAGTAAAATATACTATATGCAGAACACTGTCCGGACCGATTTTGCTGTATGGTGTAGCTTTATTCAATCCTCCTGTGGAAAGATACACAGGGGTAAAAAAGCTGCCTGAGATATTGTTGGTGTATTTTAACTGAAAGAGGTTGCCGGCATCCCTTCCGATGAAGACGATATGTACTTTATTATTCTGATCAATGGAAAGCGTCGAATAATTGTCATCAACTCCGTTTGAGGAAATGTTGAAAGTGTCTGAAAATCTGGAGTCTGTTTCATGGAGATAATAAATTTCTCTCGAATTGCTGTTCGTACCTGACTGACCGGTGTAAGAAACATGAATCTTATCGTTATTATCGTAGGCGACGAACTGTCTGTTGTTAAACAGATTGTTAGAAGCGATCACTTCCAGCGGGAAGGTGAGCCCCTGCGGAAATATACTTAAATAAAAAAGTAAACCAAGTGAAAAAATCATGAGCCGGGCAGTCATGTTAATTCTCCTGTTAAATTATGAGTAAATAGTTCTTTCAAAAATTTTATCGAGATTCTTCAGCAGGTTTGCCGGATTAAAGATATCATCAATTTCTTCTTTTGATACAAATTTTGTAACTGAGTCATCAGCCAGCAGTTCATCCTTCATATTTTTCGACTCATCTTTCCAGACGGTCATGGCAGCAGTCTGGACTGCTTTATATGCTGCTTCTCTGGTGAGCCCTTTTTCTACCAACCTGAGCAGCACTCGTTGGCTGAAAACAAGTCCGCGTGTTTTATTAAAGTTCTTCATCATATTTTCTGGATATAAAAGAAGATTATCGATCAGTGAAATTGTCTTTGCAAGCATATAATCAAGCAGAATGGTCGAGTCGGGAATAATTACTCTTTCTACTGAGGAGTGGGTTATATCACGTTCGTGCCAGAGTGCAATATTTTCAAATGCAGCAGTTGCATTCCCACGTAAAATTCTTGCCATGCCAGCGATTCTTTCGCAAGTTATCGGGTTCCTTTTATGCGGCATTGCGCTTGATCCCTTCTGTCCTTTTGCAAAATACTCTTCTGCTTCAAGCACTTCGGTTTTCTGAAGATGACGGATTTCAGTTGCTATTTTTTCCAGAGTACCGCCAATAATAGCGAGAACGGAAATGTATTCAGCGTGGCGGTCCCGCTGGAGCACCTGTGTTGAAATAGGGGCTGGCTCCAAACCAAGCCCGCGGCAGACATAATCTTCAACATCCGGTTCGAGGTGGTCAAACGTTCCCACAGCACCGGAGATTTTACCGAAGGAGATATTTTTTACTGCCTGTTCAAGCCGGTATATATTACGCCTGGTTTCTTCATACCAGAGCGCAAACTTCAGCCCCATGGTTATGGGTTCAGCGTGAATGCCATGTGTTCTGCCAATGCAGAGGGTATTTTTGTGTTCTGCCGCTCTTTTCCATAAACTCTCCTTAAGCATATATAAATCCTGAAGCAAAATTTCTCCGGCGGCTTTCATCTGATAAGAAAGAGCGGTATCCAGTACGTCAGAGGAAGTCATGCCGTAATGTATATGCCGTGAGGCCGGTCCCACATATTCAGCTACGTTGGTTAAAAAAGCTATTACATCATGGTTGGTGGTTTCTTCAATTTCTAAAATCCTGTTAATTTCAAAATTGGCTTTAGACTTAATCTCCGCCAGATCAGCTAACGGAACTTCACCCCTCTCGGCACGCTTTTCACAGGCGAGTATCTCAATCTGAAGCCAGGTATTATATTTAAAATCTTCTGACCAGATAGCACTAATTTCAGGACGGGAATACCGCTGAATCATTTAATTTTTCTCCAGTTTCATGTTATAAGTTTCAGGTTTACCATCACGAAGAATGGTAAAGACTACAGATTGCCCGGTCCGGTACTCCTGTAGCACTCCCACAAGTGTGTTTTCATTATCAATTCTGAAGTTATCCAGTTGTGTTATAACATCCCCAGGTTTCAGACCGGCGTTATCCGAGGAGGAGTTTCTTCTGATTTTGGTGATTATCACACCTTTTGTGTCTTCAAGTTTAAAGTACTTAGCCAGAGTTTCATCAATATCCTGAACAGTCAGACCGGTTGTAAAATCACGGTCAATTTTTCCTTTATCCTTTAGTTCATCAACTATCTTCTTAACTTTATTTATGGGGATCGCAAAACCAAGTCCGATGCTGCCCTGTGACTGCCCGGAAGTAAAAATGATAGTATTCATTCCTATTACTTCTCCGAGGGAGTTAACCAAGGGCCCGCCGCTGTTTCCGCCGTTAATGGCCGCGTCAGTTTGTATCATATTCAGATAATAACGGTTTTCAACCCGGTTCAGGTTCATGCCTGTCGCGCTTATTACCCCGACTGTAACAGTAGGTTTATTGTTCACGTCAAACAGACCAAAGGGGTTGCCAAGGGCTATGACCCACTCTCCAATTATAACCTCCTCAGAGTTTCCGAGGGGGATAAAAGGGAAGTTATCTCCCTCAATTTTAATCAGGCAGATATCTGATACCGGGTCACTTCCAATAACTTTTGCGTTATAATGTTTTCCATCGGTAAGCGTAACAACTATTTCTGAGGCACTACCAGCTACGTGATCATTCGTGAGAATATAGCCGTTTGCAGAAATGAGGAATCCGGAGCCGAGACTTTTCACCTTTTGGGAATAGGTACGGTCACCAAAAAACTGTCTGAAAAAGGGATCATCAAAGAAAGGGGAGAAAAAAGGATCGCGAAACTGCCTGACCTCCGTCACATTGATACCAACTACTGCAGGGCTGGTTTTTGAAACAGTCTCAGTAATGACATTCCGTCTCGATTTCGAAATTTCGTCATTAACCTTGTCAATATCCAAGGTTCTTGATTTTTCGGTGTAAATTTTATCGCCATCACCAGTAAAGTTGCATGCAGCAATGGGTATTATCAAAAAGAAGAAAACCGGGATAAAAAAGCTCTTTTTCATCTGTAAAACTGAAATCTTTTTGAGGAAATGATTGAAAATACAGCTTAAATATACGAAAATCTGCTCCCAGACCGGTTTTTGAGAGTATTCTTTCATTTTATAGAAAATTTTTCTAAATAAGAGGAATGATTGCGAGCTGGCAAGCATTTAACCAATTATTGTAGAAAAATTCAACAGTTTAGCGGCAATTTTCAATAGGGTAAATGGCACGAGAATTGCCATTATCAGATAACGCTAATGAGGTTACAATGTTTCCTGATTTTTATAAAATATACCCCCCCAACGAGAAAAGCTCACTCATTCCTTTATTACAGGATACCCAGGATGTATTTGGCTATTTGTCTGAAGAACAAATGAAGCTTATTGCCAGATATACGGCGATTCCTCTCAGCAGGGTTTACGGAGTCGCAACTTTTTACAATCAATTCCGGCTTAAGCCGCTCGGTAAAAATGTAATACGAGTCTGCCGAGGCACGGCTTGCCATGTTAAAAACTCCTCGGGCGTGCTTTACGCTCTAGAAGTTCAGCTCGGCATTAAAGCGGGTGATACCACGCGAGACCGCAACTTTACTATTGAAGTGGTAAATTGTATTGGTGCCTGCAGTATTGCTCCGGTGATTACAATCAATGATGAATACTTCGGCAGAATTTCAGTAAAAGAAGTAGCCGGTGTAATCAAAAAATTTATGGCCAGGGTAAATGCTTCAGCCAAAGTACCTGTTAAGACCGGGGAGGAATCATGTTAAAATTCAGTGAAAAATGCTGCGATAAGTGCTGGCACGAAAAGGGAACACCATGCCCCATGTATATACAGTGCTGCAAAGATGGTCCTCTCTGCCACCTTGATGAAGAATGCAGAGCTAAATTTAAGGCACTTTCTGAATACCAGCTTTACAATGATATAGAGAATCCGTTCATATTTATCGGAATGGGAACCTGCGGTCTTGCTTCGGGTGCTGCAAAGGTTAAGGAAGCAATTGAAGCGGAACTTATGAAAAACGAAATTAAAGCCAACATCGTAAGTGTCGGGTGCATAGGTTTCTGCGCGAAGGAAGTTATTGTAGATATAAAACTTCCGGGCGGACAGAGAGTATCTTACTGCGAAATAACCCCTAAGCTGGTTCCTGCACTTATAAAGAGAACCATTATCGAAAAGAAAGTTTATCAGGAAAAGCTTCTCGGTGCTCATACAAGAGAAAACAATGAAATAGCTTACTTAGGCGACCACCCTTTCTTCCGTCTTCAGAAAAAGGTTGTTCTTCAGAATTGCGGTATTATAAATCCTGATTCTATTGATGAATATATAGCAGCAGGTGGGTTCAAGGCGCTTGATAAAGCTCTGCGTCTTATGAATCCGCAGATGGTGGTTAAGGAAATTCTTGATGCAGGTCTGAGGGGAAGAGGCGGAGCCGGATTTCCTACCGGTAAGAAATGGGAACTGGCAGCCAAACAGAAGAGCGAAGTGAAATACATCATCTGCAATGCAGATGAGGGTGACCCCGGTGCATTTATGGACAGAAGCGTGCTTGAAAGTGATCCTTTCCGCGTAATCGAAGGGATGTTAATCGGCGGTTTTGCTATTGGTGCCTCATCCGGTTATATATACTGCCGCGCTGAATATCCACTCGCCATCGAGCGCCTTCTTAAAGCTATTACGACTGCTGAAGAATATGGTCTGCTTGGCGAAAATATCCTTGGCAGCGGATTTAATTTTCACCTAAAAATTAAAAAAGGGGCAGGCGCTTTTGTCTGCGGTGAAGAAACTGCTCTGATTGGCTCAATTGAAGGTAAACGCGGAATGCCTCGACCAAGACCTCCGTTTCCTGCTGTTGCAGGTCTTTGGGGTAAACCCACAGTAATAAACAATGTTGAAACATTAGCAAACATTGCTACCATTATTGAAAGGGGTGCATCTGCCTATAAAAAAATTGGCACCGAACGCAGCAAAGGGACAAAAGTATTTGCACTGTCGGGAAAAATCCAGAATACTGGTCTGGTCGAAGTTCCCATGGGCATTACACTCGAACAGGTTGTCTTTGAAATTGGCGGCGGTATTCCTGATAACAAAAAATTTAAGGCAGTTCAGATAGGTGGTCCCTCAGGCGGATGTTTACCTGAAACGGTAATCAAAACCGCGGTTGACTATGAGTCACTCAAAGAAGTTGGTGCCATGATGGGCTCTGGAGGATTTGTGGTGATGGATGAAGATACTTGTATGGTTGATGTTGCAAGATATTTCCTCACATTTATTCAAAACGAGTCTTGCGGAAAATGTGTGCCGTGCAGAGAAGGCACAAAAAGAATGCTTGAAATAATTGAACGGATACCGGTGAGTTATAAGAGCACAAAGGATGAAAAAGATGAACTGCACCGATTCAAAGGGGTCATTTATCTGCGCAGACTGGCAAACGTCATAAGGGATACTGCACTCTGCGGACTCGGGCAGTCAGCTCCGAATCCTATTCTTTCGGGTCTTCAGTATTTCAAAGAGGAATATGAGGAGCACTTGTACGAACGCCATTGCAAAGCAAGTGTCTGCAAAGACCTTCTGACTTTTACCATTGATAATGATATCTGCTCAGGATGCGGTATCTGTCTTCGTAAGTGCTCAGCGGAGGCAATCCTCGGCGAAAAAGGACAGGCACATTATATCGTTCAGGACAAGTGCGTGAAGTGCGGTATGTGCGTTGAGTCATGTAAGTTTAATGCAATCTCAGTGAATTAGAAGTCTGGTGAAGCCATGTTTGAAATGAAAACAGAAAAAACGATTGAATTACAAATAGATAACCTGACCGTAACAGCAAACGAGGGTGCAACTATACTTGATGTTGCAAAAGCAGCCGGGATTGAAATTCCTACACTCTGCCACATGAAAGATCTTCTGCCCGGCGGTGCCTGCCGTCTTTGTACGGTGGAAGTAGAAGGATATCGCTCATTAGTTCCTGCCTGTGCTTATCCTGCTTCAGATGGAATGAAAGTTATTACGAATAACTCACGGGTGAGACGCGCCAGAAAAACGATTATTGAACTTCTGATTGAAGATCATCCGCAGGAATGTCTTATTTGTGTCAGAAACGGCAACTGCGAGCTCCAAACACTGGCGGCACGCTACGGCGTAAGAGAACACAGATATTTCGGTGAATGCAAACAGCACGCAATTGATATATCAAGCCCTTCAATTGAACGTGACCCGGCAAAATGTATTCTTTGCGGAAGATGTGTAAGAACCTGCGGTGAGGTGCAGAAAATTGGCGCGATTGATTTTGTAAACCGTGGATTCAGAAGTATTGTAACCACACCGTTTAATAAAGGATTGAATCAAAGTTCAACCTGCATCCTGTGCGGTCAGTGTATATTATCCTGTCCGGTAGCAGCACTTCGTGAGAAAAGCTCACTAAAAGAAGTGGTTAATGCAATAGAAAATGATGAGAAATTTACTATCGCTCAGGTTGCCCCTGCTGTCCGTTCGGCTCTGGGTGAAGAGTTCGGTCTTCCAGCCGGTTCAAATGTTACCGGGAAGCTGGTGACTGCACTAAGACGGCTTGGTTTCTCAAAAGTATTTGATACAAACTTTGCCGCTGACCTGACTATCATGGAAGAAGCAACTGAGTTTATCGGACGTGTTCAAAATGGCGGCACGCTGCCGATGTTCACAAGTTGCTGCCCCGGCTGGGTTAAATATATAGAACATTATTATCCGGCACTCTTGTCACATCTCTCAAGTTGTAAATCGCCTCATGAGATGGAGGGTGCAGTTATTAAGACTTATTACGCCAGAAAGATGGGACTGGTTCCCCATAATATATATGTTACCTCTATTATGCCCTGTACGGTGAAGAAATTTGAAGCGTCCAGAGTTGAGCTTTCGGAGGAGACCCTTCCGGATGTTGATGCAGTTCTTACCTCAAGGGAACTGGCTCGATGGATTAATCTGGCCGGTATTGACTTTGCAAATCTGCCTGAGAGTGAGTTTGATAATCCGCTTGGTGAGTCTTCCGGCGCTGCTGTTATCTTTGGCTCTACTGGCGGGGTTATGGAAGCTGCTGTTCGTACCGCCCATTTTATGCTGAAGGGTAATAACATGACTTCGCCAGAACTTATGGCTGTAAGAGGAAATGAACATGTTAAGTCAGCAACAGTGCAAGTTGATGGATTAACTATTAATGTAGCAGTTATCAACGGCATAGGCGGTGCTGCACCGGTTATGGAGTCAATACTTAACGGAACCTGCGAATATCACTTTATTGAGGTTATGGCATGCCCCGGCGGTTGTGTTAATGGCGGAGGTCAGCCCATTAAGAAAATAGAAAATAAAATAGAAAAACGCAGGGAAACCCTTTATAGTCTTGATAGTAGTGCAGTCAAACGCAATTCACACGAAAACGAGGCGGTAAAACTACTCTACAACGAATATCTGGAGAACCCGGGCAGTCATAAAGCCCACAAAATTCTGCATACACACTACTCAGAGAGGGAGTGAGCAGCATTTAATTTGGGGCTCTTTCTTCTTTATTTTGAAGGAGAAGAATGATTTTTGTAACTTGCACTTTTACAAATCAAAAAAGGGCCCCCGGATGAAGAAATCGATCCGATTTTCATTCTTATTCATAGTTAATCTCTTTCTGATTAGCACCGCTCAACTTTTTGCTCAGGATGACCCTAATTCTGACTTTATTGACCCAGTTAAATTCAGTCAGGAGTTTCATCCGTTTCCGCCAACAGAAGCTCTGGTTACCATTGACGGATATGATAATTTCTATCTTGGTATTTCCACTGCCGAACCACACGGTAGCATTAACCCCCGTAACCCAAAACAATCATTCACTGGTTGGAATATTAATACTGCCTTCAGGTCTAATAACGGATTGAGTTGGATTCAGTCCGCCCCACAGTTTGGTGTTTCGATGTCAGGTGATCCGGTTACCGCTTTTGACAGTCTTGGTAATTTATATTATCAGAACATGTTTGGCAGTCCAATACAGGGTGCTAAGGTTATGAAATCAACTGACAACGGTACTACCTGGGGACCATCTTTGACGGGGGTATCAGGGAGAGATAAAAACTGGATTGCCGCCGATCAAACTTCCGGGCCTTATGCCAACTATGTTTATGGCGTAATGACGGGACCAAGTGCTTCCAGCGCTGGTAATTTCTGGCGGACAACTGACATGGGCGCGACATGGAATCAGACAACTGTTATGAATACTCAAGTCCTGCCCGGAATGATGGTTGCAGTAGGCCCTAATGTTGCCGGCGGAAATAATATCTCAGGCGGATGTGTTTACGTTGTAACGCATTCAGGATCCAACGCTTCAGGTATATATACCTTCTATGTATCAACCAACGGCGGTTCATCTTTTACTTTAAAATCAACGCAGTCGTTCTCAAATTTAATTGGAACTGAAACAAGCGGTCGTTCAACTGTAGCAGGAATGAGAACGCGTCCTTATCCTATGATTGCATCAGACAACTCATGGGGTCCTTTCAGAGGCAGATTGTATCTTGTCTATGCGTCGAATAATCCATCAGGCAATGGAAATAAATCTGATATCTTCAGCAGATATTCAACTGACCAGGGGGCAACATGGTCAACTCCGGTAATTGTAAACGATGATCCCAACTCACAGAGCAATTTTCAGTTTTTTCCGGCTATCTGGGCTGATAAAGAAACAGGTCGTCTCTTTGCAAAATGGTACGACACCAGACGCGTTCCGACAAGTGACAGTATGGATGTATATGCATCCTACTCTGATGACGGAGGCATAACTTGGGCACCGAACCAGAGAATAACCAATAAAACCTTTAAAATAAAACTGAGCAGCAGCGGATCAGCACCTGCATATCAGGGAGACTATGATGCAATTTCATCAGCAGGAAATGTGTCCCTGGCTATTTGGACTGATTTCCGTAATAATAACTATGGCAGCTATGTAGGATATTTTCCTGATTATGCACTGACCGTATCACCTGAAAACGCTCAAATGTATAACGCAGATGACTCACTCACTGTTTCTGTAAATATACCAAGTGTTAAACTTTGGTCTGATAAAGTAAAGTTTACCGCAACACTCTCACCAACTCCGGTTTCCGGGAGTCTGAGTGTTCAGTTTCCGCAGGGAGATTCACTGATGAGCTTTCCCTCTTCACTTCCTGTAAAAATTAAAACTGCTGGCGAGGTTTCAACAGGTTCCTACACTCTGGTAATTGAAGGAAGCGGACCGAATGGTATTCCTGTTCATCAGAGAACCGTGAGTATTCTGGTTCAGCAGGTGGTTCCGGTTGAACTTACTTCATTTCAGGCAGAACAAAAAGAAAACACCGTCACCCTTGCATGGATGACAGCAACTGAAACTAATAACCGTGGTTTTGAAGTTGAAAGAAAAATTCAGACCGGCCTGATAACTGAAGACTGGCAGAAAATCGGATATCTTGAAGGGGCAGGAACTGTTACTGAAGCTCAGAAGTATTCCTTTACTGACAGAGATTTAAATAAAATCGGCAAATTCAGTTACCGCTTAAGGCAAATTGATCTCGACGGACAGCATCAGTATTCTTCTGAAGTGTTTGTCCATGTTGACAAGCCGGTGCTCTTCGGGCTTTCAAAAAATTATCCAAATCCGTTTAACCCGTCAACCCGGATTGAATATTACCTGCCGGAATCAGCCGAGATGACGCTTAAGGTATATGATGCAATCGGCAGGGAAGTAGCAGTGCTTGTTAACGGCTTTACCGAAGCAGGAAGACACGATATCATATTTAATGCATCAGGTCTTTCCAGCGGAATCTATATATACGAAATGAAAGCCGGCTCTTTCCTCGCAAGACAAAAAATGAGTCTGGTTAAATAATGAAGAATTAAAAATGAATAATTATTCTTTTCTTCATTCTTAATTTTATAATTATAAGAAGCCCTGGTTTGCAGCCGGGGCTTTTTTGTTTCGAACAGATTTTTTTTTTTTTTGGGGGGGGGGGGGGAGTAAAATGCCGTAAAAAGTTCAACGCAGATTTGCCTAGAAAAATCACCGTAACTTTGGATGCGATAAGAAGTAGAAATTACATAAGGAGGTCATAAAGTAAAAGTCCGGAGAATCCAGATAGATACTTGTGCCCACAGAATCTCAAGGGAAGGATAATATCCGATTTAGTTTTTAGTTGTTTGTATCAGCTTTACAATAGCCGTTATTTTCGGGAGACGAATTAAATGTTAGTGATACTTTTTGTTAATTTTAAGGTTACTCAAGAAGAGATGTTCCGTCAATAAGATATCCTTCGGCTAAGTCCGGTGTGATTGTCTCAAGAAACCTTGAGGGCTTGGAAAGAGTGGTACCTGACTCCCTGTCATAGATATTCATAGGGTAGCTAAGGTATAAATTATTTTTAGCTCTTGTCACGGCTACATACATCAGCCGTCGTTCTTCATCAAGTGCTTCCAGTTTTTCACCATTTCGTGAAGATGGAAAATGCCCGTCAAGCACATGGATTACGAAAACCGAATGCCACTCAAGCCCTTTTGCTGAATGAATGGTTGAAAGGGTAAGATATTCATCATTTTTGTCTTCGTCTCCCATATCGGTCACACTGTCAACAGGCGGTTCAATGGCAAGATCACTCAAAAAAGATTCGGGGGACTGATACTGTGAAGCCATGTTGGTCAGGAACTCAAGGTCTTTTAAACGCTTGTTGTAATCATCATACTTAGCTTTGAACAAAGGGTAATAGTACTGCAGGATATGGTCAACTTTTTGTTCGGGGGTTTCCTGCGTGCGGATAAGTTTAAAGAACATCAGCAGCAGGTTATAAATTGTATCACCGTGGCGCATTTTCTGACGTTCCGGCTCACGTTCTATACTCAGGGCTCCGTTGTTTAACTCTGCAATTATTTTTTCAGCAGAACGGGGACCAACACCTTCATGCAGCAGCAATATACGGTACCAGCTTACATAATCTGTTGAGTTTACACTTATGCGCAGGAAAGCGAGAACATCTTTTATATGTGCAGTTTCAACAAATTTCATTCCGCCGAACTTTACGTAAGGTATATTTGCTTTGGTTAGCTCAAGCTCAAGATCAAATGAGAAGTAGGAAGATCTGAAAAGAACTGCAATATCAGTAAGGGAAACGCCCTGTTCCCTGAGCTCAAGTATCTGATCGACGATAAAGTGAGACTGCATTTTATCATTGATAGCTGCAACAATCAGAGGGGAGCTTCCTCCGGTTCTGTGGGTGAAAAGCTCTTTATCAAATTTTTCTGACGCGCCTTCGTATATACGATTTGCAAAGTTAAGGATATTCTGCGTGCTGCGGTAGTTTTCCTCCAGCAATATTACTTTAGTCCCCGGATACTGCTCAGGGAACTCCATAATATTTTGAAAATTAGCACCCCGGAATGAATATATTGACTGGGCATCGTCACCAACAACCATGATATTTTTTTTCAATGAAGTCAGCCCGCGCACTAGTTCTGCCTGCAGCTTGTTTGTGTCCTGATATTCATCAATCATCACAAAATTAATGGAATCAAGAAAGGAACGGGAAGCAGGGGAGCCCGAAAGCAGAAAGTCTCTTGCAAAGATCAAAAGATCATCATAATCAAAAAGATTATTCTTTCTTTTGTATTCGATATATTTTTCACCGATGGTGAAGATTTTGTCAAGTTCATTAATGAAGTGGGGAAACTCCTCAATAATTATCTGATCAACACTTTTATATGTATTTAAACTGAGACTTAAAATTCGGAAAAGAGTTGATTTATTTGGAAATCTTTTATCCTTTGAAACCACTCCTGACTGTGTTCTCAAAAGATTAATTACATCTTCGCTGTCTCCCTGATCAAGAATCGTAAAATTGCTCTGAATTCCCATTGCCCCAGCATATTTTCTCATCAGCAGATTTGCGAATGAATGGAAAGTACCGCCATTCACATGTGAACAGCGATGGTCAAGAAGCTGAGTTGCACGGGTGAGCATCTCCTTTGCAGCTTTACGTGTAAATGTGAGGAGCAAGATGCTTTTGGGGTCATAACCGGACTCAATCAACCGGGCTAACCGATAAACCAAAGTCCGGGTCTTGCCCGTTCCGGCACCTGCAATTATCAGATATGGACCGTCGAGAGCTGAAGCTGCTTCGAATTGTGCCGGGTTAAGGAGATTCTTATAGTTTATAGTAAAACGGGCTTCATCAAGCTGCTGGCTGATGGAGCCCGTCTGACCGGAAATCCTTTTAAGGGTATATTTTTTCAACGAAGTCTGCGATGTCTGCCCGGACGATTTATGATTTCCGAAAAGATGAACATTTCCTGAAGATTCTTTTTCTTTTTCAGGTTTTCCCTTAAATCTTTTGCGAAATTAAAAGGGACACCCGTCCCGCCACGTGAGGGAATTACATCATAATCATAAGTCAGAATCTTGTGTACAAACGGCATACTGGGATCATTTTCATAATTGTCGTCTGCTTTAGCCCTGGTTGGAATCTTACTTATTTTTGATGCGAAATCTTCTTGACGGTAAACCTTAGCCGGTGGTCTTATTACAGGTTCGGCTGACTTTCTTCTCATCTCGGGCATTTCCGCTCTGGTGGTTTCGGGTCTTGGGGGAAGACCCAGTATTTTTTCGACTTCTTTAAGAAGATCATCAGAACCGGGCTGCTGTGAAGAGACCGGTTCCGTGTGATATTCTATATTCTGATCGGTATGAGAAGTCTGTTCCCTCGGGTAGTTTTGCGGTTCAGGTTTCTTCTCAGCAGGCTTCTTTTTCTTACCACCAAGAAAAAAGTAGTAGAAAATAAGACCGTAAATCAGGTATTGAATAATGTCGTCCATTATTCTTTACCTTTTCTCTCTTCCGGTTTTGCAATCGCCTCTCTCATTTGGGTGTCTGCCTGGACGTTACGGAGATTGTAATAGTCCATTATACCTAAATTACCAGACTTAAATGCATCCGCAATTGCTCTGGGAATTTCAGCTTCTGCCTCGATAACTTTGGCTCTTTGTCTGGAAACTTCAGCGACCATTTCCTGATCGAGCGCGACTGCTGCGGCTCTTCTTTCCTCTGCGCGGGCGCGGGCAATCTTAAGGTCAGCTTCTGCCTGATCAGTCTGCAGTTTTGCCCCGATATTTTCGCCAACGTCCACATCAGCAATATCAATGGAAAGAATCTCGAAGGCAGTTCCAGCGTCTAATCCTTTACCGAGTACTACTTTTGAGATTGAATCGGGGTTTTCGAGCACGTGCTTGTGGCTATCGCTTGAACCTATGGTCGAGACGATACCTTCACCCACACGGGCGAGAATTGTCGCTTCACCGGCACCGCCTACCAGACGCTCGATATTCGCTCTGAGGGTGATTCGGGCGATTGCTTTTAGCTGAATTCCGTCTTTTGCCATTGCGGCTACTAACGGGGTTTCAACTACTCGTGGGAGTACAGACATTTTTACGGCTTCAAGAACGTCTCTGCCGGCCAGATCAATTGCTGTGGCGCGTTCAAAGGAAAGCGCAATGTTCGCCTTATCGGCTGAGATCAGAGCGTTAACTACTTTGTCCACATTTCCGCCAGCCATATAGTGAGCTTCGAGTTTGCCGATATCCAAGTCAATACCTGCCTTGGTTGCGGTGATTTTTGCACGGACGATTACGTGAGGCGGTACTTTACGGAAGCGCATACCTATAAGGTCGCGGCCTATTTTGACCTTAACACCTGAGAAAAACGCCGTGATATACAACCCGACGGGAACGAAATAGAAAAATAATATGATTAGGAATACAAGCAAAACAATCGCGACAAGCGAAAATTCGGCTGCGAATTCAGTGATATCCATAAACAACTCCTTTTGTGAATGGCACAAATTTAATGAAACAGGAGTGGTTTTACTAATAGAATATGAAAGGAAATACGCAAATCTTTTCTACATTCATTTTTAGTCCCTTGATTGGCATCAGATTTTGATATATTTTTACTACAGAATCAAGATTTTATATTAGCAGATTTTACTCTAAGAACAGGAAAAAGAATACATGGAAGGCAATTTCTCTGACAGATTACAGGATGTAATTCGGCTCAGCAGGGAAGAGGCATTACGGCTCGGACACGATTATATTGGAACGGAACACCTCCTTCTCGGACTCATCCGCGAGGGGCAGGGTGTGGCTATTAGAATCCTTAAAAACCTTGACTGTGATCTTCTCAGACTCAAAAAAGCTGTTGAAGAATCAGTCAGAACCAGCGGCGGCACGTTAACTCTCGGAAATATTCCGCTGACCAAACAGGCAGAAAAAGTCCTTAAAATTACACAGATTGAAGCGAAAATTTACAAAGCGGACGTTATTGGTACTGAACATTTGTTGCTTTCCCTCCTAAGGGATGAGGATAATCTGGCTACTCAGATTCTGGTGCAATTCAGCATTAATTACGATTCTGCCCGCAATGAGTTAAGTAATATGCTCTCCGGAAGGGAGCCAAAAGAACCAGGTCGCGGAGCGGTTGCACCACAAAATCCGCAAGAAAAAAAGCAGGATAAAACCAAGACTCCGGTGCTTGATAATTTTGGCAGAGACTTGACCAAACTGGCGATTGATGACAAATTAGACCCTGTTGTGGGGCGCGAAAAAGAAATTGAACGTGTTGCGCAGATTCTCAGCCGCAGAAAGAAGAACAATCCGGTTCTGATCGGTGAACCAGGTGTGGGGAAAACTGCCATCGCTGAGGGACTCGCTATTCGGATCATTCAGAAAAAAGTGCCACGAATCCTGCAGGACAAAAGAGTTGTAACACTTGATCTGGCAGGTCTTGTTGCAGGCACAAAATACCGTGGTCAGTTTGAAGAGCGAATGAAAGCTCTGATGAATGAGCTTGAAAAAGCAAAAGATATTATATTATTTATTGACGAACTCCATACCATCGTTGGTGCCGGCGGTGCATCGGGTTCTCTTGATGCCTCAAATATGTTTAAACCCGCGCTCGCAAGAGGTGATATACAGTGCATCGGTGCCACTACTCTTGATGAATACCGCAAGTATATAGAAACAGACGGCGCTCTTGACCGCAGGTTTCAGAAAGTAATGGTTGATCCGCCAAGTTATGAAGAAACTATTCAGATTTTGAATAATATCAAGTTTAAATACGAAGAGCATCATCATGTTAAGTATTCAGATGACTCAATTGAGTCTGCGGTAAAACTGAGTAACAGGTATATAACAGACAGACATTTACCGGATAAGGCAATTGATGTACTTGATGAAGCGGGTTCCCGTGTTCACATGGGTAACTTTAAAGTACCAGAAGATATTATTGTTCTCGAAAATGAAATAGATGCTGTCCGTCTGGACAAAGCAAGCGTTGTGAAGAGACAGGACTACGAAGAAGCAGCAAAGCTCCGCGATAAGGAGCGTAAACTTCAGATGGATCTTGAAACCGCCAAACGGGAATGGGACATTAAGTCTAAAGACATTGTTTATGATGTGACTGAAGATGATATAGCAACGGTTGTCGCAATGATGACAGGAATACCTGTTAACAGAGTTGCGCAAACTGAAACTGATAAAATCATCAAAATGGAAAGCGCGCTCAAAGGGCAGATCATTGGTCAGGATGAAGCGGTTTCAAAACTCACCAGATCCATACGCCGCGCAAGAGCAGGACTTAAATCACCAAACCGTCCTATTGGAAGTTTCTTTTTTCTTGGTCCGACAGGTGTTGGTAAAACTGAGCTCTGCAAAGTTTTAGCGAAGTATCTTTTTGATTCAGAAAATGCTCTGATTAAAATTGATATGAGTGAATATATGGAAAAGTTCGCTGTCAGCCGTCTGGTAGGAGCCCCTCCCGGTTATGTTGGTTATGAAGAAGGTGGTCAGCTAACTGAGAAGGTCAGAAGAAAACCCTATTCCGTTGTTCTGTTTGATGAAATCGAAAAAGCACATCCTGATATTTTTGGCATTCTTCTCCAGGTTCTTGATGAAGGAATATTAACTGATAGTCTTGGTCGTAAGGTTGACTTTAAAAACACGATTATTATAATGACCTCAAATGTAGGTGCGAGAGATATTAAGATGATCAGTTCTTTTGGATTTAATCAGACCGGTACTGATGATCAATACACCAGTATGAAAAATACGGTTGAAGATGCAATGCGCCGTTTGTTTAGTCCTGAATTTTTGAATCGGCTGGATGAAACTATCGTTTTCAGAAGTCTCGAAAAGGAAGACATTCTTAAAATCATTGATATTGAGGTAAAGGACCTGATGAACAATATCAAGGAAAACAAGATGAAGCTTTTACTTGAAGACCCTGCAAAGGAATTTGTTGCATCCAAAGGATATGATCCGAAATTTGGAGCAAGACCTCTTAGAAGAGCCATTCAGCAATATATAGAAGATCCTCTTGCTGAAGAAATTTTACTCTCAAACTTTAAGGAAGGCAGTAAAATTATTGCGAAATACCTTGAAGGGAGTGAGCGGCTTGCCTTTGTTGAGTCGGATCCGGTTGAGGAAAGTCCGGCTGAAACCGAAGAAAAGTCCTGATTATTAAGGGCTGATCTGGTTCGTAATTTATTACAGAGAGTTATAAAGGCGTATTTACTTTGCATGAATACGCCTTTTTTTATTAAAGTGAAGCAGGTAAATATATATGACTCAAAATACGATGCTGCAGGAATGGCTGGCTGAATTCACTGACTGGCAGACTGATGAGAGTGGCCGGTTGGTCAGGGAGTATCAGTTTGCTGACTTTGTTACTGCATTTTCTTTCTTATATAAAGTTTCAGTGGAAGCTGAAAAAATGGATCATCATCCTGATTTTTCATTATATAGCTGGAATAAAGTGAAGATGGTTTTATATACTCATTCCGGAAATGCTGTTACAACTGCTGATACCAGACTCGCGGGAATTATTGAAGAAATTTACAGGAAGTAATTATGGCAATAACACAGGAACAGGCGTTAGATTTTTTTAGAAAGGCAGAAGCTCTGCTCAGCGGTCATTTCCTTTTGACTTCGGGTAAACACAGTGCATCATATTTTCAGTGTGCAAAAGTACTGCAATATCCTGATTACACAAGGCAGATTTGTCTTAATATTTCTGATTATTTCCGTCATATACCTGTTGATGGGGTGATAGCTCCGGCAATGGGGGGAATCATTGTTGGGTACGAAGTAGCAAGGCAGCTTAATAAGAAATTCATATTTGCCGAAAGGGAAGACGGTGTTTTTAAATTGAGAAGAGGATTTGATATTAAAGCCGGTGAAAATTATCTCGTGTGTGAAGATGTTGTAACAACAGGCGGTTCAGTTATGGAGGTAATAAATATCGTTAAAGATGCCGGTGCAAAATTGGCAGGTGTAGGATTTCTTGTTGACCGCAGCAACGGTAAAGTTCAGTTTGGTGTTCCGCAGATCGGCGCTGTCCAAATTGAGGTAATTGCGTTCGACAGCCATGTATGTCCGTTATGTAAAAAAGGGGAGCCATTGGTAAAACCAGGTTCGCGGAAATTTACTCAATGAAAGATTTATTAAAAAACTTCAGGGCATTTGTTGGTGATGATCTTATTTATCAGATCATCATTTCCGTTATAATCATCATTGTTTCGTATGGGTTAGCTCGTCTGATTAGTTACATTGGCAAAATGCTTATTCGACCAATAGTTAAGAAAACAGAAACACAATTTGATGATAAAATTCTTGAAGTAGTCCGAAAAGGTTTATCACGCCTTCTGTTTGTCGGGGGTATCTATTTCGCACTTTCAATGTTCAGACAGGGCTTTGGGCTCGTCTCTAACTATTCAAAGCGGAAGCTAATTGAAGAGTATCCCTATCTTTATCAGATCGCTGATTATCTTGAAATTGCACTGTATCTAATTCTCGCCATAACTGTTCTCATTACCATTTTCCAGGTTATCAGTCTGGCGTTTGACTGGTATGCCGAATCAATTAAAGCAGAAGAAAATAATAATCTATACGGCAGTATTTTTCCGCTTTTCAGAAAACTATCTAAACTGCTGATAACTGCACTTGCAGTTGTGATCATTCTCGCAAAACTGGGAGTTGATATATCAGCATTTGTTGTTTCACTTGGTGTTGGTTCCCTCGCTGTCGCGCTGGCTGCTCAGGAGACACTTTCGAATATGATCTCCGGCTTAATTATAATGGCCGACCGCCCGTTCAGGATAGGTGACAGAATCAGAATTGGTACTGAAATAAACGGAGATGTTATTGAAATAGGTATAAGAAGCACTAAAGTTTTGGATTTCGACAGAAATATCCTGGTTATTCCGAACAACGATATTGTGAAATCACGGATTGTTAATTTTACCTATCCGGATCCCTATACAAGAGTTTTGGTCGAATTCGGTGTTGTTTATGGGACTGATGTTAACAGTCTCAGAAGCACAATTCTTGAACTAATTAAAGATGAGCCCCATATAGCCACGGAGCCGAAACCAGAAGTAGTTTTCCTCAGATTTGAAGATTCGTCTATTCTTATGAGATTAGATGTTAAAACTCCCGATTACAGACATGCTTTTGATCTTGGCTGTAATCTAAGAGAAAAAATATATAATGAATTAAATGAGCGCGGCTTCAGTTTTGCCTTCCCCACTAGAACTGTTTATATCAAAAAGGAACCTGAATGAGATTAATAATTCTCTTATCACTGATTTTGAACACAATTTCATATTCACAATCGGAGTTTGGAAAGTATTTTGAGGACAAAACACTTCGTATAGATTATATCCATGCAGGCAATGCCGCTGAGGACACGTACTTTTTGAAGGAACTGCGGGAAGAACCTTACTGGGGCGGATCACTCGTTAATCTACTTGATACCTTTAATTTCGGTAAATATAAAGTCGAAATTCTTGATAAAACTTCAGGGAAACTGATTTATTCAAGGCACTACGCTTCACTTTTCAGCGAATGGCAGACAACAGATGAGTCAAAAAAAATTACAAAGGCCTTTGAGGAAAGTGTCGTAACGCCATATCCTAAATTTCCGGTAGTTGTAAAGTTTTACACCAGAGACCGAAGAAATAAACTTCACGAAAGATATACTTTCGAGATTGATCCGGCAAATTATTTTATTGTAAAAGACCAAAGAATGCCATTTGATACAATGAAGATTCACTATTCAGGTGATCACCACAGAAAAGTTGACATCGTTATTCTCGCAGAAGGATATACTGCTGACGATATGGGAAAGTTTGAATCTGATTGTGAGAAGTTTAAGGATTATTTGTTTAACTCTTCTCCTTATAAGGTAAGAAAAAATGATTTTAATATATGGGCAGTAAAAGTAATTTCCGGGGAAATGGGGACAGATATTCCAAAACCGGGTGTTTATAGAAACACGGCTCTGGGCAGTTCGTTTTACACATTTGATGTAGAGCGCTATCTGATGACTGAGTCATTTTTTGCTGTTCGTGATGCTGCTTCAAACGTTCCTTACGATCAGATATTTGTTCTGGTCAACAGCAGTAAATATGGTGGAGGTGCTATTTATAACCATTATTCAGTATGTATTAACAATAATCAGTCTGAAGAGTATATTTTTGTTCACGAATTTGGTCATGGATTTGCCTCTCTCGCGGATGAATATTACACCAGTGATGTTGCATATAATGAGTTTTATCCAGTTGATATTGAACCACTTGAGGCAAATGTAACCACACTGGTTGATTTTGATAAAAAATGGAAAAGCATGGTTAAACCTGGTACCCCAATACCAACTCCTGCTGTTGAGGGGAATGAAGAAATTCTCGGAGCTTTTGAGGGTGGAGGATATGCAGCAAAAGGAATTTTCAGACCAAGAATGGATTGTACCATGAAATCTATCTCTGTAGATAATTTTTGTCCTGTTTGTTCTAAGGCAATTTCTGATATGATTGATTTTTATGCCAGATAGTTCAGGAATGGCAGCCCGGTCTGTTCAGATGTACGATGTGGAATTTAGCATGATTCTTTCAATTGACCGTTTTGCACTGAAAGGTTGTGGCGTTGGAAATGATCTATAAAAAACTTCATAAAACTATTGAGAATATCACTTCGAAGGTATTTGAATCGGAAGAAAAGATGATTGCCTCAGTGATTGATGAATTTGTGCATGATAATATACAGGAAATTATCGGTGGCAGATTATGGAAACTTTATCCTGATGAGGGATGCTACAGGATTGTTTATCAGACTGGTAAAATGGAACTCATTAAAAAGTCATTTCAGATAAATGTTTCTGAGTACCCGGTTATGGACCTTTTTGTTAATGAAAGAACCATTTTTGGTCACGAGACTAATCATGAACTGATGAGTAAGGGAATTCTGAAATTTGCTGCATCAGGCGTTGGCAACCGGATTAAGATAAATAATAAATACTATTACGAATATCTGGTTGCATACAACAGGAAAATTCTTAATGAGGAAGTTAAATATCTCCTCAATATCATGGCTTCCGTGCTGACCTCAAAAATACGTCACCGCCGCTCCTCAAAGACTGAAAAATCACTTATGGAGGATCTTGACAAAGCACGTCAGCTTCAGAAATCAATACTGCCGCAGCATGAGTATGTTTTCCATGATTATGATATATACGGTTTGACAATACCGGCAGAGATGGTTGGCGGAGATTTTTTTGATTACCTTGAATCTAAAGATGAAAAAGACCGGCTCGGGGTTATTCTCGGTGACGCTGCCAGCAAAGGTGTGAGCGCTGCTGCAGAGGCAATGTATATTTCCGGCGCGCTCAGGATGGCCAGTACTTTTGAAATAAAGATTGCTCCCCTGATGAAGAGGATGAATGCCCTGGTGAATCAGATTTTCTCGGATGATAAATTTTCCAGTCTATTTTATGGCGAGCTGTCAAATGATAAAAACGGACTCTTCTTATTTGCAAACGCTGGTCATAATCCGCCATTTTTTCTTAAAAAGGGTACTAATGAAATAGTTTTACTCAACCCAACTGGTCCGGTACTTGGTCCTTCTCCTAAGGCCTCCTACATGGTTGAGAATGTCAATTTTGATCCGGGAGATGTTCTCCTGATATACTCAGACGGAGTTGTTGAATCTCAGGATGCGAAAGGGGAGTTCTACGAAGAAAATCGCCTTAAAAAAATCCTGATCAGATATAGAAACGGCGGTGCGAAGGAAATAACACTCAGAATCATCGAAGATGTTATCAAGTTTTCAAAAAACGGACAGTACAATGACGATAAAACTCTCGTAGTAATAAAAAAGAGGGAATAGGGCGAATGATAGTTTTCGCTACATACCACTTTCTTTTGGATAGCGCTGCTATTTCCCGTAATTTTACGAAGGAGCATTTATGAAAACTATTACAACAATAAATCCTGCTACAGAGAGAAATCTCCACGATTATTCTATTCATACCCATGCTGAAGCCCTTCAAATTATTGAGTATTTATACTTGCAGCAAAAGGATTTCAGCCAAACTTCATATTCCGAACGGTCGGGGTTCTTAAAGAACCTTGCCAAAGAGCTACGCACGGAAATCGCACCATTGGCTGAGCTTATTACCGCAGAAATGGGAAAGCCGTTAGCCCAGTCGAGGGCAGAAATCGAAAAATGTGTATGGGTCTGTGACTACTATGCAGAGAATGGGGCTGAAGTACTTAAAGATATTGAAATCCAGACGGACGCCTCAAAAAGCGTTGTGTCATTCAGGCCTCTTGGTGTAACCCTTGGAATAATGCCCTGGAATTTTCCTTTTTGGCAGGTATTCAGGTTTGCGGTTCCTTCAATAATGGCTGGTAACACTGCACTTCTGAAACACGCCTCAAACGTCTGTGGTTGCTCATTGGTTATTGAACGGCTTTTTGAGGATGCCGGATTTCCCAAAAACGTTTTCAGAAGTATTATCTATCCGGCTTCGGCGATGGAGGATATTATCGGACATCCTGCTGTTAAGACGGTAAGCATCACAGGCAGTACCAGTGCGGGTAAGAATGTAGCATCACTTGCCGGTAAATATCTAAAGAAAAGTGTACTTGAGTTAGGGGGGAGCGATCCCTATGTTGTTCTGAAAGATGCTGATATCTTATCTGCTGTATCATCCTGTGCGAAAGGGCGGCTTATAAACGGCGGACAGAGCTGCATCGCCGCTAAACGTTTCATTGTGGTTAAAGAAGTGGTCAAAGAGTTTACTGAACTGCTTATTGCTGAGTTCAGTAAATATAAAACAGGCAGTCCCATGGATGAGCAATTTTCTGTAGGTCCGCTTGCAAAAAAAGAATTTGTTGATGAAATTCAGCAGATATGTGACTCCTCAGAAAAGTTTGGTGCTACTTGTGTTTATAAAGAAAAGTTGAATTACAGTGAGGGATATTATTTCGCTCCGCGTATTTATACCAATGTAACCTGTCAGATGCCTCTTTTCAGAGAAGAAACATTTGGTCCAGTCGGAGTTATAATTGAAGCAATAGACAATGCTGATGCGTTTCGTCTGGCTAATGATTCAGTATTTGGGCTTGGTGGAGCAGTATTCACTTCTGACAATATGTATGGTGAGCATGCAGCAAAGTATTATATAGAGGCAGGTTCAGTATTTGTTAATGATTTCGTCCGCTCTGACCCCCGGCTTCCTTTTGGCGGAATCAATGAATCCGGTTACGGAAGAGAATTGGCCCCTTTCGGCATCAGAGAATTTACCAACATCAAAACAGTTTATATAAAATAACAGTAATATATTTATGACCGATACAGATATTGCAATAAAACACGCAGAAAAAAAATCAGCAATCTCGTTTAACAGAGACGGGCTTGCTAACCAATTTCTTACTGATATATATTATAAGTTATTGACTCCACGTCTGATCGAGGAAAAAATGCTTAACCTGCTCAGGCAGGGTAAAATTAGCAAATGGTTTTCAGGCATTGGACAGGAAGCAATTTCGGTAGGCACGGTTTCAGCCCTTCCGCAGGATGTAATGATAATGCCGCTGATCAGAAACCTGGGTATTTTTACGGGCAGAGGAATTCCTCTTTCAAAACTATTTTCACAATTCCAAGGTAAGTTTAACGGATTTACAAAAGGGAGGGACAGATCATTCCACTTTGGAAGTCTTGAGCATCATATCTGCGGGATGATTTCTCACCTTGGTCCTCAATTAGCTTTGGCTGACGGGGCAGCTCTTTGGGAAAAATTAAAGGGTACAGGAAAGTGTTCGGTTGCTTTTTCAGGTGACGGCGGAACCAGTCAGGGTGATTTTCACGAGGCGCTAAACGTGGCTGCCGTGTGGGATCTGCCGGTAATTTTTATTGTTGAAAATAACGGTTATGGCCTTTCAACCCCAACCTCTCAGCAGTATCGCTGTGAAACAATTGCCGATAAGGGTGCCGGTTACGGAATTGAGTCTTTCAGAATTGACGGGAATAACGTTCTTGAGGTATTTACAACTATTCAGACACTCTTCAAAAAGCAGCAAGAAAAACCACGTCCGTTCCTGGTTGAAGCACTCACCTTCAGAATGAGAGGACATGAGGAAGCATCGGGTACCAAATACGTCCCGAAAGAATTATTTGAAATCTGGGGTAAAAAAGACCCGGTTTTGAACTATGAGTACTTTCTGATTGAAAGTGGTGTACTCACAACGGAACAGACTGAATCAATACGTGAACGGATAAAACACCAAATTAATGAGGACTGGGAAAGGAGTGAAAAAGAATCTGAGGTAACCGCTGATACAATTTTTGAATTAGGGGATATGTACCCTAAATTTGACAAATTGGCTGTTCATCCGTCTGCGCAAAGTAAAAGAGAACTACGGTTCATTGATTCTGTTTCTGAGGGATTAAAACAGTCTTTAGAGCAGAATCCTGAATTAATAGTAATGGGGCAGGATGTGGGTGAGTATGGAGGAGTATTCAAAATAACTGATGGTTTCATTAATGAATTCGGAAAAGACCGGATAAGAAATACACCGCTCTGTGAATCAGCGATAATAGGGACTGCACTGGGATATGCTATGCAGGGCGGGAAGGCAGTAGTTGAAATGCAGTTTGCTGATTTTGTCTCCTGCGGTTTTAACCAAATAGTAAACAACCTCGCTAAAATTAATTACCGTTGGGAAGCTCCCGCTAATGTGGTCGTCCGCCTTCCGTGCGGCGGCGGAGTAGGAGCCGGACCATTTCATTCACAGACAAATGAAGCATGGTTCTTTCATACGCCCGGTCTTAAAATTGCTTATCCTTCAAACCCATATGATGCAAAGGGGCTTCTCGCCAGAGCAATTGAAGACCCTGCTCCCGTCCTCTTTTTTGAGCACAAAGCACTTTACCGCTCACTTTCAGGCATTGTTCCTGAACAGTTTTATTCATTGGAATTTGGCAAAGCTGCCAAGCTTTCAGAGGGTAATGATATAACTCTCATCACCTATGGTTATGGGACGGTTTGGGCCAGGAATATGCTTGAGAAATTCCCGGCTAACTCATTAGAAATTATTGACTTACGTACTCTTGTCCCGCTCGATTATGAGACTGTTTTAAAAAGTGTAAAGAAGACCGGTAAAGTACTTATCTTGCACGAAGACACGCTTACAGGAGGCATTGGAGCAGAAATTTCAGCCAGAATTTCCCGCGAATGTTTTGAGTATCTGGATGCTCCCGTTTACCGCACCGCCTCCCTGGATACTCCCGTTCCATTCTCCGTGAAGTTAGAAAATAACTTCCTTCCTTCCTGCCGACTGGAAAAAGATCTGAAGGAATTATTAGCTTATTGATAAAATGGAAAATCCGGCGGGGCAGTTAGGAATTATGCCGAAAGTATTTCTCTTTTTGTCCCTCAGTGGACTGTTTTTTTCCCTTTTTCTGGAGGTGCCCGGAATTGGTTATCAGTCTGCACTGAACCGTAAGGTAAATCCGGATTCTTCCGGTCATTCACATTTTCAGAACTGGCAGGACTTCTATAATACGCCAAATCAGTACAAAATTGACGTACTGCATTACGATTTCGCGATTACATTGGATTATCCAACAAAAAGAATTGAAGCATCGAGTCGGATTTTGATTCTTGTTACACAACCAATTAAAACTCTTGATCTTAATTTTTCCGGAAAACTTAAAATTGAAGAGCTGACAGTTAACGGTATATCTAAAGAGTACAGAAAATCAGGATCGATACTATCGGTAAATCAAAGTGCTTTTGAAGGTGACACCCTGACATTCTACATCAGCTACGCAGGTAAGCCATTAAACACAGGTGATGGTTCATTTACCTGGCAGGGCTTTAATGGTGCAAAGGTTATCAGTACGCTCGGTGAGCCCAATCTTAACCCTTCCTGGTTCATTTGTAATGACCGGCCGGATGATAAAGCGACTATGGATATTAGAATTACCAATGATTCATCATTTACTTCCGTATCAAACGGTACACTGATTTCTGTTACGACCGAAGGTAATACAAAAACCTATCATTGGCGTAGTGGTTATCCCATTTCCTCCTATTTAATTGCATTATACTCGGGTGAGTATGAACGATTTGAGGACAGATACATCTCCGCTTCTGGTGATTCAATTCCAATCGAATATTATGTTGTCCCTTCCAAAAGAAAAGCCGCACAGGATGATTTTAGCCGTCACCTTGAAATGTTTGAGTTTATGTATCAAATAATGGGGGAGTATCCATTCAAGCGGGAAAAATATGGGGTTGCAGGATTTAACTGGCAGGGGGGCGCTATGGAAAATCAAACTATCACCGGAGTTGGTCATTCCCTGATCGGGAGTAATGCCGGAATGGAGACTACCTATCTCCACGAACTTGCTCACCATTGGTTTGGTAATTCTGTTGGACCCAAAACCTGGCGCGATATCTGGCTAAATGAGGGTTTTGCCACCTATTTTGAAGGACTTTATCTGGTTTATACACAACAAATAAGGTCAATTTCTGAGTATATGGTCGGGTTGAGGAGAGTTGAATTCATGGATAAGATGTATAACCCCAATCATGAAAACATATTTAGCAGGGCGGTATATGACAAGGGTGCATGGGTACTTCACGCACTCAGATATGAAATTGGGGACAGCTCCTTTTTCCGTTCTCTTCGTATGTATTACGATCAGTATAAGTATTCAAACGCTGCAACACAGGACTTTCAGTATATTTGTGAAACCGTTTCCGGCGTAAATTTGAAGCAATTCTTTAACCAATACGTCTATTACGGTAATGAAATTCCTGTGGTCAGTTATCAATACACTGTTGAAAAACAGGGTTCTGTTTATCTGACTTCAGTCATGTTCGGGCAAAAGAATCTTTCAGAACCATATCAGGTCAAATTTGATTTAACTTTGAGCGGTGAAAGTGAATCAGTTGTTAAAAAAATTACTTTGACCGAATGGACGGAGACAAAACAATTTAGAACGAGCTTTCTTCCCGGCAAACTGACGCCGGACGTTAATGGAAACTTTATTGGTTTCGTTGTTCCAGTTAAAAATTAGATTGGTTTTCTGACTTATTGAAATCGTATAACCAAGGTCCGTTTTACTTTATCTCAGATATTCATCTGGGGTTATCTGATCCAGAAACTGAAAAGGAGAAGGAATCTCTCCTTGTACGCTTTCTTGACAGTTTATCTGACGCAGAAGCACTTTTCATCATCGGCGATTTATACGATTATTGGTTTGAATACCGGCGCGTCTATCAAAAAGGATTTTTCCGGTTGTTAAACTCTTTATATAATTTAAGAGCGCGAGGCACTGAAATAATTTATCTGATCGGCAATCATGATTTTATGCACCGTGATTTTTTTTCGTCTGAAATCGGAGCTGGAATGATGGAAAATGAATTTATTGCTGAACTGAACGGCAAGAAGTTTTTTATGGCACATGGTGACGGACTTCTGAAGGGGGACTATGGTTATAAATTGTTAAAAAAGGTTTTGCGCAATAAAAAAATTCAGTGGCTTTATTCTCTGATTCATCCGGATATCGGAATCGGACTCGCAGGACATTCAAGCAAAACCAGCCGTCAGCACACTTCTTCCAGGGGAAATATGGAAACTGACGGACTCAAAGACAAAGCAGCAGAAATCATAAAAAAGGGTTATGATTTTGTAATATTTGGACATACTCATCGCAGAGTGCAGGAGAAAGTATCAGACGGTATCTATATCAATCTGGGCACCTGGCTTGAAAAACCCTGTTATGGAAAGTTTGAAAACAAAACATTTACGATTAACGATCTCTGAGTTAACAATCCTGTTTTAAATATGTATAAACCTCTTAAGAAAAAAAAATCAGGCCGGAACAAAATATATATTATTTCCGGTGCCGCAGTAATCTTCATACTCTTCCTCTGGTATGTCATCAGCGGGCTGCCGGGACTTGAAGAACTTGAGAACCCTGATCCGCACTTTGCCACAAAAGTCTACTCCGTTGATGGTGAACCTGTAGGTCAGTTTTATATTGAAAACAGAATCGAAACTGATATTGACAGTCTGCCTAAATATCTTATCAGTGCCTTAATAGCAACTGAAGACCGGAAATTTTACGATCACTGGGGGGTTGATCTTGACAGGTTCGTAAAGGCAATGATAAAAAATGTCTTTACATTTTCCCGTGAGGGGGCAAGTACCTTGACACAACAGCTTGCAAAAAATCTTTATCAATTAAAAGGAGCCCGGGAAAACTTATTTGATACCGGTGTTAGGAAACTAAGAGAGTGGTTCACTGCAATTCAGATTGAGCGTACTTTTACAAAAAAGGAAATACTTGAACTGTATCTGAATATATCCTACTTCGGAAAAGGTGCTTATGGTATTGAAACCGCAGCGCAGATTTATTTTAATAAAAACGCAAGCGAACTGACCATAACTGAATCTGCCATGCTTGTTGCAATCCTGAAGTCATCAGTTTTTTACGATCCGGAACGGAGACCAGAGCGTGCAAAGCAGAGGCGTAACATTGTGATGTATAATATGGTGCAGCAGGAGGTGCTTTCAGACTCTCAATACCAGAAACTTAAAGAAGAACCGATTGTCCTTGCTCGCGGTCAGAAAGTGAATATTAAAACAGTTGCGCCTCATTTTCTTGAATATATCCGTCAGGAAATGCAGCAGTTAATAGCAGATAAAAGAATTTCTGCGGATTTATACCGGGATGGTCTGACAATTTATACTACTCTTGATTATCAGATGCAGCTAATCGCGAATAAAGTTTCAAGAGAGCATCTGGCAGAGTATCAGGATCTTTTTAATAAGAATTGGAAATGGGAAAAAAACAAGGCGTTATTAAATTCTCTTATTGAGCGCGCAATAAGGAACAGCACGTTGTACCGCTCTTCAGAAACTGACGAGGACAAACACAGAATTATGACCCTCCTGAAAAATGATCCCGAATTTGTTGATTCGGTTAAAAGAGCGGAAGCTACCGTGCAGACTGGTTTTGTAGTTACAGAACCCTCATCAGGAGAAATAAGAGCAATGGTAGGAGGTGAAAATCAGGAATTTCTTTACGGTCTGAATCACGTAACGCAGATTAGAAGACAGCCGGGTTCTTCATTTAAACCGATTGTTTATGCAGTTGCGGTTGATAACGGATGCTCACCTGAACAATTGTTTGAGAACATTCCTTTCGAATATGAAGGGTGGTCCCCAAGGAACAGTGATGGTAAATATGGTGATTCCCTTACTCTCAGAGAAGCTTTAGCCCGTTCAGTAAACGTTATTGCCGGCAGACTCACAACGTCTGATTATGCACCTCCAAAACAGGTTGTGAAACTGGCTAAAGATATGGGTATTACTTCTGACCTGAGACCTTTTCCGTCAATTGCACTGGGAACCTCTGAAATCACCCCACTTGAGCTTGCGGGTGCTTATGGTACTCTCGCCAACGGTGGAATTTATATGAGGCCATTTTCTATTCTCAGAGTTGAAGACAGAAACGGAATTGTTATTTATGAACCCAAACTCCAGAAGAAAAATGCACTTTCGCCCAGAACTGCTGCCATAGTAGTTGATATGATGCAGGATGTTGTGAACTGGGGTACTGGTGCAGGCGCGAGAAGACATTTTCACAGACCGGCCGCAGGCAAGACGGGGACAACTCAGGACTACTCTGATGCCTGGTTTGGCGGATTTACACCTCAGCTTCTGGGAGTTGTATGGGTTGGGTTTGATGACCACCGCGTTAAATTTAGCGGTTGGTATGGTCAGGGAGCAAAAGCGGCAATGCCAATCTGGGCAAAGTTTATGGCAGATACCTATAAGACCTTGAACCTGCCTTTAGAGTATTTCGATGTGCCGACTGGTGTAAGTTATGCTGAATTCTGTAAGTATTCTGTCAGCCAGGGGACCCCTTTACTGGCAAATGAAACTTGTCCTGAAGTAGTTTCGGACATTATTGATGATGAAAATACACCCGGTCAGTGTGTTTATCATCCAGGTCCGCCTAGAAGAACTGGAGTTCAATCCGAGACAGAAAACAAAAATACTTCGGGTGGTTCCGGTTGGTAATTGTTGAAATAATCGTTAAATTTGTAGGCTAAAATTTGCCCGGATGGTGGAATTGGTAGACACGCTAGTTTCAGGTGCTAGTGCCGGTTTCGGCATGGGGGTTCGAGTCCCCCTTCGGGCACAAGAGTTTGCCCACGATTATGAATTAAAGCCCAAAATCATTATGGTTTTGGGCTTTTTTGCTTTGATCCGGTGCGTTCTTTTATTCCCAGTTTGGAAATCTCACTTGCTTTGTTCTCACTCGCCAAGTTTTTTTTCTGAAATATTGATAACATGCTAAATTTTTCCGAATAGTTTGAATTGATGTAATTTAGGTATGTGTGTTTTGCTTTTCCCTGAACATTACAAGGAAATTGTCCGATGAATGAGCTCCCGATCCCTGTTACTTTAGGTTATGTAGAAGTTATCGAAATAGCTTCCGCTCACTACGAGAATTTTCCAGTCGCCTCAGTTCTTCTTCCTGAAGTAGTCAGAAAACATATTGCGGTTATCTATTGGTTTGCTCGTTCTGCTGATGACTTAGCAGACGAAGGGGAAAAAACTCCTACTGAAAGACAAGAGGAGCTTGATCACTTTCTTGAAAAATACAAGGCAGCGCTAAAAGGGGAAGCGGAAGACTACAAATGGAGGGCATTAGTTCATACCATTACCTCCCGAAACCTTACCAAGGGATATTTCGAAGATTTGGTCTCTGCTTTCCGACAGGATACAGTAAAAACCCGCTACAATAACTTTGAAGAACTGATTGATTATTGCCGCAGATCAGCAAATCCGGTCGGCAGACTGCTTCTTGAGTTGTTTGATATCCGAAATGAAGAAGCAAACCTGTATTCTGACAAGATATGTACCGCGCTCCAGCTCATTAATTTTTACCAGGACGTCTCAGTTGATCTGCAGAAAGGAAGAATCTATCTTCCGTTGAATGTTTTGAGAAAATATCACCTCTCTGAAAACAACTTCGTCCTTGATGAGCAAAAAGGGTTTTTCGGTCAGATGATGGAAGATTTGGCTGGGGAGTCAGAGAGGATGATTCTTGAGGGGAGGGGACTACTGCCATTTCTGCCTTTCCGGCTCCGCCTTGAAATAGCAGCTACAATTAATGGTGGCTTGGAAATTATCAAAAAAATCCGCAATATTCGGTATCAGGTTTCCACTATTCGACCAGTCCTGAAAAAATCAGATTATTTATCAATAGGCATTAAATCATTCATCCATGCAATTAACTGAAGCTCAGCAAATATCAAAGGAAAGTAAGAGCAGTTTTTACTACGCCTTTAATCTCCTGCCTGCTGCAAAGAGGGAAGCGATGAATATTATCTATGCTTTTTGCAGAAAAACTGATGACATTGTGGATGAAGAATCACAGAAAAACGAGATTAAATACAACAATCTTGTCCGCTGGCGGTCAGAATTGGAACTTGCTGCCGCAAATAAATCTGAGTTCCCGCTGCTTAACAAGACCGCTAACATTATTTCACAGTTCAGAATTCAACCAGAACTTCTCTTTGAGCTGATCAAAGGGATGGAAATGGATCTGGTTAAAGACAGATATGAAAATTTTGATGAACTCCGGCTTTATTGTTACCGGGTGGCTTCAACAGTCGGTCTCATGTGTATTGAAATTTTCGGTTACAAAAATGAGTCAGCAAAGGAATTTGCTGAAAATCTGGGTATTGCACTTCAACTTACCAATATCATCCGTGATGTCGGTGAAGATGCCTCGAAGGGGAGGATATATCTACCGTTAGATGAACTTGAAAGATTTGGCTATTCCGAAAAAGAATTGCTCTCTAATACAATTAATCATGCATATATTGATCTGATGGGTTTTCAGGCGGAGCGTGCCAAGGAATATTTTAGAAAGGCGACAGAAGCGCTTACTCTTGAAGATAAACCAAGTATGTTTGCCGCAAGAGCCATGCAGCATATATATTTCAGAGTACTGAAAAGAATTGTTGAGGCCGAATTTGATGTATTCAACAAAAGAATTAAACTGAATAAATTAGAAAAAGTTGGGATATCGCTCGGAGTCTGGGCGAAGTATCAGCTTGTTTACCGATGAAAAAAACTGTTATAATTGGGGGAGGAGTGGCAGGGCTCTCTGCTGCAGTTCATCTTCTCCGTAAAGGAATTAAACCCCTCATTCTTGAATCAACAAAAAAAGCCGGCGGGAGAACTACCTCTTTTTTTGATCCTGACTTTAACTCTTACCTTGATAACGGACAGCATATCTTAATGGGATGTTACAAAGAGACACTCTCTTTATACACACAGAATCAGATAGATGAAAATTTTCACTTGCAGAAATCACTCAGAATAATTTATTCTGAGAAAAAAAGATTTGAATTACATGCCCCTGAATATTTTTATCCCTTAAATCTTGCCATAGCACTTTTTAGATACAAGCCCCTCTCATTTATTGATGCAGTAGCTGCAGGTATATTTATGAAGCGGGTGTTCTTAAATCTGGTAAAGAACCCTTCCGGCAAAAATGTTTTAGTTTGGCTTAAAGAACACGGGCAGAACAATAAACTAATTACATATCTCTGGGAACCACTCATAATTGGTGCAATGAATACCACCCCCGAAAAAGCAGATGCTGCAATTTTCAAGCGGATTATAAAAGAAATTTTCTTTACGAGTAACTTTTCTACAACAATAATCATCCCTAAACATGATTTGCTAACTTCCCTTATTTTACCTCTTCTTGACACCATAATTTCGGCTGGCGGTCAAATTTCTTATTCCGCTCAGGTAACAAAATTGATTAAATCAGACAGGGGATTTGATATACTCCTGAAAGATGGACAGGTTGTTAACTCAGAGTCAATTATTATGGCAGTACCAGGACATGCGCTTGAAAAGATTGAATTACCGGAGAAGTTGCATTCAGAGAATACACGAGGCCTGACCTATTCAACAATTTTATCGGTCCACCTTAAGGTAAGAGAATTTCACCTGAAAGAAGATTTTGTTGGTTTCCATAATTCACCTGTCCACTGGGTGTTTAACAAGGGGAGCTATCTTTCTGTGGTGATTAGTGATGCAGATGATTATAAAGAGAATGATGATAAGGAAATTCTAAACTTGATTATTTCT
This sequence comes from Ignavibacteriaceae bacterium, assembly GCA_020848375.1. GTDB lineage: Bacteria > Bacteroidota > Ignavibacteria > Ignavibacteriales > Ignavibacteriaceae > H2-BAC3. Next base: position 7,878 of record JADLAF010000022.1, on the reverse strand, counting down.
GAATTATTAAAAAACGATATTATAGTAGATAATAATGTTCTTTCTTACCGAATCATTAAAGAGAAGCGGGCAACATTTGTACCGGATTGTAATTCTCTTAGGTACCGTGCCTCAAGTAAAACATTATCGCCTGGTATTTATCTGGCAGGTGACTGGACTGATACCGGACTTCCTGCTACAATAGAGGGAGCTGCACTGAGTGGCAGGATTGCAGCAGACGCGATCTATGAACAATTTAATCAACCAAATACGTAATTTCCCAAACCTTTTAGCCCGAACGCAGCGAGCTGACTATTTTTCCTCTCTCCTAATGTGCATCTAACCAGTTCTCACCGGTACCGGCTTCAACCAACATAGGTACAGAAAGGGGAATGGCATTTTGCATGATTTCTATAACTGCCGATTTCACTTTTTCCATTTCCGGCTTATATACATCAAAAACCAGTTCGTCATGCACTTGCAGAACCATCCGTGACCTAAAGTTTTCTTGTATGAAGTGATGATAAAGCCGGACCATTGCAAGTTTGATAATATCCGCTGCTGCACCCTGAATAGGCATATTTATTGCAACACGTTCTTCAAACTGCCTCACAGTAAAATTACTACTGTTTATATTTCTCAAATATCTTCTTCTTCCGGTTATTGTTTCAGAATAACCGTTCTCACGTGCCTTTTTGATACTTTCATCCATGAATGACTTAACTGACTTAAAAGTAGCAAAGTATCCGTCAATTATTTCTTTTGCCTGCTGCTGACTGATACCGAGACGGGTCTTAAGACCAAAAACTCCGATTCCATAAAGAATACCAAAATTTACTTCCTTGGCTTTTCTCCGCATATCAGAAGTGACGTCCTCTTTTTTTACACCAAATACTAAGGCAGCAGTGCTCTTATGTATATCTTCGCCGCTCTTGAATGCGTTTACAAGATATTCATCCCCGGAGAGATGTGCCATGATGCGCAATTCAATCTGACTGTAATCAGCACTTAACAGAATATGATCTTTATCTGCCGGAATAAAAGCTTTCCTTATATCCTTTCCAAGTTCAGTTCTTATAGGTATGTTCTGCAGATTTGGATCAACACTTGAAAGTCTTCCTGTTGCGGCAACAACCTGATTAAACGAACTGTGAATTCTTCCTGTTAAAGGATGAATCATTTCCGGCAGTGAATCAGTATAAGTAGATTTCAGTTTTGAAACGGTTCTATAGTTGAGTATGTGTTCAACAATTTCATGTTCATCTCTTATAGATTCAAGTGACTGAGCATCAGTCGAATATCCTGATTTAAGTTTCTTTGTCGGAGTTAATCTCATTTTTTCGAATAATATTTTTTGCAACTGAGCAGGTGAGCCGACATTAAAAATCTGCCCTGCCAGATCGTGAATGATATTGGTTTCATTTTCAATCATCCGCTGAAGTTCTTTGCTCTGAAGCCGCAGTGCCTTAACATCAATTTTAATACCAGCCCGCTCCATCTCATGCAGCACTTCAACCAGGGGGAATTCTATATCAAACGCTAAATTATTTTGACCAGTTTCATTTATCTTATTATTCAGGATAGTATAAAGCTGATAAGTAACATCAGCATCTTCGCAGGAGTAATCTGAGATCTGCTGTACCGGAACATAGTAGATTTTAGCCGGGTCTTTTTTCTCTCCAATAAGTGTTGAAAGAGGTATCGGGTCATAGTTCAGATATTTTCTTGACAGATCATCCATGTTGTGTTTTTGATCCGGATCGAGTATATAAGAAGCAACCATAGTGTCGAAATAAAAACCCTTAACCTGGATTCCATAGTTTTTAAGAACTGAGATATCAAACTTTCCGTTCTGACATACTTTCTTTATTTCAGGGTTCTCAAATATCCCTTTGAATATCTCCGTAAAACTATAAGTTGTGCATTCTTCGGGCCAGCTTGAGTCTGAATGCTGGTAGCGAAACGGTATGTAATAAGCTTCATTCGCCTTAAATGAAAATGCTGCTCCAACCATATTCAGCAGAAACCGGTCAAGTCCGTCTGTCTCTGTATCGAACACAAAGAGTTTTTGTTTGCTGAGTTTTTCAGCGAGTGACTTCATCTCTTTGACGGAAGTAATTAATTTATACTTTTTCTCTGATGAAGCGATAGTTGAATTTTCGGACGATGAAGGTACATGCGGACCTTCGATATCAGAATCGGAGAGCTTAAATATTTCAACTATTCTGTTAAGAGCCCGTGAAAATTCCAGCTCCGAAAACAGTTTCCTTACCGTTGGGTAGTCCGGCTTGGTAACTTTTGCATCCTCAAAATTAAATTTGAGGGGAATTTCCTTTCTAATAGTTACCAGGTTTTTTGAAATTTCAACATTCTCAGCAGAAGCAATAAGTTTTTGCTTAATACCTTCGGGTCCTACTGATTCAATCTTCTTATAAAGTGTTTCAATATTTCCAAACTCCTTAATAAGCTTAAGGGCGCCCTTTTCACCGATTCCTTTTGCACCGGGAATGTTGTCACTCTGATCACCTAGCAATGAAAGATAATCTATCATCTGTTTAGGTTCAAACTCATAGACTTCTTTTACTTTTTCAGGCGTAAGTATCGAATAATCATCTCCTGACCTTCCGGGTTTAACCAAATGTACACGATCTGTGATGAGCTGAACATAATCTTTATCAGGACTGATCATGTAAGTCATAAGACCCTCATTTTCAGCTCTCTGACTTATCGCACCAATAATATCATCTGCCTCATATCCAGGGAGTATGAGAAGTGGAATGCTTAGAGACTCTACTACCTCCTTAATTCTTCCAATTTGAGGAATCATATCCTCCGGCATTTCAGCTCTGGTGCCTTTGTATGCTTCATACATTTTATGCCGGAAAGTTTTTTCTTTTGAATCAAAAGCAACAGCAACATAATCCGGCTTCAGGTCCTCGTAAATTTTTATAATCTGGTTTAAAAATCCGAAAATCGCTGATGTCGGTTCACCTTTTTTTGTATAAAGCGGTCTGGTTTTAAACGCAAAGTATGCCTTATAGGCGAGAGCCATTGCGTCAATGATAATAAATTTTTTATCAATCATTACTTACCTGTTTTAACTTATACTTTCTGTAGAAGTAAATCGGTAGCCCCATAGCTATGAGCATTAATCCCATAGCTGCATTCTCGAAGTCCGAAATCAAAGAATTTAACAAAAAGAAAAAGGAAAAACCGACAAAGATAAGAGGAGTATATGGGTATCCCCAGACTTTGTACCTGCGTGGTGCATCAGGCATTTTTTTGCGGAGAATAATTACACCGTAAGCACCAAGCATATAAAACAGCCATGCTGCAAATATCACGTAGTCAGAGATTGTATCAAATGACCCCGAAAGGACCAGTACTGCTGACCAGATACCCTGAACAAGCAAGGAAATATGAGGTGTTGCAAACTTAGGATGAATCCTGCCGAGACTTTCAAAGAATAAGTTTGTTCGTGCCATGGCGAATTGAACCCGCGCGGTAGCAAGAATACTTCCGTTCAGCGCCCCGAATGTTGAGATAATAACACTTATCGCAATAATTGAAGCTCCTGTTGCACCAAAGATCTTGTTTGCAGCCGAGGCGGCAACCAGAGGTGAGTCCTTCATTTCGTTAATTGGCAAAACATATAGATAAGCAAGGTTAATAAGAATATAGACTCCCATGGTAATCAGTGTTCCAAGAAGCAGGGCGCGTGGAACGTTCCTTTGCGCATCCTTCACCTCACCGGCCACATAAGTTACATTGTTCCATCCGTCATAAGCCCAAAACGCACCCGCCAGAGCTAATCCTATCATTGGTAAAAAGTTATCAGTCAGTTCAGGAGCAAGTTCAAAACCGGTATATACATTTGAAAAACTGCCCTCTGCAAAAAATAGTATGGCAAATGAAAGCAGAAGAATTGACCCGATTTTGACAAAAGTTACAATGGTCTGAACAATTCCGCCGAATACTACGCCTATATAATTAACGCCAGTCAGAAAAAGAAGACAGGCAATAGCAACAAGTTTCGTTCCGAATTCTGCAAAAGGTCGGATATCACCAACAAAAGGCATATAGATTGTTATCTGCTTCAAAAAGTCCGGGGCTTCGGGAAACTTGAAGAAGTAACCAAGATACTCTGCGAAAACATAGGCAATTGCCGCCTGACTTCCCGTTTGGATGACTGCCAGAACAGACCATCCGAAAAGGTATGCAGTGAAATCTCCATACATCTCCCTGAAATAAATGTACTGTCCGCCGGTAGATTTAAAAAGACAGGCAACTTCCGCATTAACCAGAGCTCCGATAAAAGTGATAATCCCCGCGATAATCCAGATTCCAATGAGTAATTCAGGTGAGAGAAGCTGTCCTGCCATGGTTGCGGGTTTTCGGTAAATGCCTGAACCTATCATTGACCCGGCAACTATCATTGTTGCCGCAACTACCCCAAGTCCTCGTATTAACTCTTTTTTTGACTGCTCTTCCTTCATCTTGTCTTTCGAATGGTGAATAGAACTATATTATTAGAACTCAAGTAAAATTTTACTAAGTTTTTTTGAATAAGCGCATAAAATATCAATTTCAATAATAAATGAGGGGATTTTTGGTAAAAAAACGCATTTTTTTTTGAGAATTTATCCTTTCCTATTAACTTTGGGCTTTAATATTAGTTTAAGAGAAATCACCTGAAATTCCCAAAACTGCATACTCAAATACTGATTGCACTGCTCCTTGGTGTTCTGGGAGGTATTTTGGTCAAAGAGCCGGAAGAAGTATTCGTTATCAGCTATCCGGATGACCGGACTCAGGTCAGAATTGAAGATTGGAGCTCTGTCTCATTACAAACGAATGCAGGAGACTCTGCTATATTCACCTACGGCAATACTCACTCCCTCGTTCAGAAAAGTAAACAAATTCTTAAGACCGGAAGTGTTTCTTTGCTCAAAATTGTAACAAACAACGGAGAAATAAGAGAATACAAGGGGCCTCTTAGTATCTCTAAACCTGAAACCTTTGCACATTCCATTAAGTGGCTGGGTGATATTTTTATCCGCCTGTTGAATATGATCGCAATTCCTTTGGTTATATCAACACTCATTGTGGGTGTTTCCAGTCTGGGGGATATAAAGAAGTTTACCAAAGTCGGTGGCAGGACAATTATTTTTTATTTATCTACTACAGCACTTGCCATAACTATTGGTCTGGTTCTGGCTAATCTAATAAAACCTGGAGAACAGTTAAACAGTGCAGTGCGTGATCAGCTCATTGCGGAATATTCAGCCGATGCTGCAGAAAAGGTTGTTGTCCAGCCTAGCACCAATTTTATCAATGACTTCCTCATTCCCCTCATACCGCGTAATATATTTAGCGCGCTGACAAGCGGTGATATGCTTCAGATTGTCTTTTTTGCGGTTTTTGTTGGGATGGTGCTTAATATAGTTTCAAGGGAGAAAGGGGAGCCCGTAATAAAGTTTTTTGACGGCCTGAGTGATATCATGATTGTCATGGTTGATCTGGTGATGAAAATTGCACCGCTGGCAGTTTTTGCCCTCATCATGTACACGGTCGCGGATCTTGGTTATCAGATTCTTTATATACTCTTCTGGTATGCAGCAACCGTTCTCATCGGATTACTGATACAGACTTTTGGAGTTTATAGTTTAATTTTAAAATTCTTTTCAAAAGTTAAATTACTGCACTTTTTTAAGGGGATAAGAGAAGCCCAGACAATTGCACTAACAACTTCTTCCAGTGCGGCAACTTTACCCGTTACAATGCAGTGCGCTGAGGAAAATCTGGGTATATCAAAAAGTATAACAGGTTTTGTCCTTCCGCTGGGAGCAACTGTAAATATGGACGGAACCGCTCTTTATCAGGGAGTGGCGGCAGTGTTTATTGCTCAGGTATTTGGAATGGATTTAACTATTACCCAGCAATTAAGTATTGTTCTCATGGCAACACTAGCTTCAATCGGAACTGCCCCGGTGCCGGGCGTTGGAATTCTCATGCTTGTTGTTATATTGAAATCGGTTCATATTCCGGAGATTGGTATCGCGCTAATACTTGGTATTGACCGGTTACTGGATATGTGCAGAACAGTAACCAACGTCACAGGCGACCTGACCGTTGCATGTGCTGTTGCTACTTATCAAAATGAAATTAATGTAACTGAATCAGAAAATCCTAATTCAAAGGAGGTTTAATGTCAGAACTAAAAGAGAGAGAAGAGTGGGGCAGTAAAATAGGGCTTATTCTTGCTGTTGCCGGTAATGCGGTTGGTCTGGGTAATTTCCTTCGTTTTCCTGTTCAGGCGGCCCAAAATGGCGGTGGCGCTTTCATGATTCCGTATTTTCTTTTTTTCCTGCTTCTGGGTATTCCCCTCATGTGGATTGAATGGGGTATTGGAAGACACGGCGGAAAATACCGGCATGGTAGTGCTCCGGGTATGTTTCAGGTGCTCTGGAAACACCCCATTGCAAAATATTTTGGTGCGCTGGGTCTGGTAATCTCTCTTGTTATAATGATTTATTATACCTTTATTGAATCATGGACCCTGGCATACAGTTTTTTTTCGTTAACAAAACTCTACTTTGATCAGACAACTTTTGAGGGAATGACCTCATTTCTGACAAGTTATCAAGGTGTCACACAAAGCAATCATTTTGACTCTTTATGGCCGGCTTACTCGATTCTGCTTGTTACATTTGTATTGAACTTCTGGATTCTGTACCGTGGGATTTCTCGTGGTATTGAAAAACTTGCCAAAATCGCCATGCCATTGTTGCTAATCTTTGGAATTGTTCTTGCAATCCGCGTAATAACACTCGGCACACCCGATCCTTCGCAACCCGAAAACTCCGTCTGGAACGGATTTGGTTTTATCTGGAATCCAAATTTTGAGCTTCTTGCTAACCCAAGTGTCTGGTTAGCCGCAGCAGGACAGATTTTTTTCACTCTATCTGTTGGAATGGGTACTATCCATGCATACGCAAGTTACCTTAAGCCAAAAGATGATATTGCTCTTTCTGGTTTAACCACTGCTTCGACTAATGAATTTGCAGAAGTGGTGCTGGGTGGTTCTATTGCTATCCCGGCAGCAGTTGCTTTCTTTGGTGTTACCATGACTACCCAGATTGCTATGGGCGGTTCATTTAATCTTGGATTTGTCTCGATGCCAATTATCTTTACCAAAATCCCATTTGGTGAATTTTTCGGCTTCATCTGGTTTCTGCTCCTTTTCTTTGCGGGTATAACAAGTTCGGTTGCGATGGGGCAGCCTGTTATTGCATTCCTGGAAGATGAATTAGGAATGGACAGAAAAAAGGCAACAATGCTCTTAGCTCTGATTGTTTTTATCTGTGTGCAGTTCGTCGTCTTTTTCCTGAAATATGGCTTCCTCGATGAGATGGATTACTGGGCTGGTACATTTGGTCTTGTTGTATTTGCATTCTTAGAAACAGTCATCTTTATGTGGGTGTTTGATAGTAAAAAGGCATGGGAAGAAATGAATATGGGAGGGGATATCAAAATACCGATACTCTTCTTATATATTATGAAATACGTTACACCGGTTATTTTATTTGTCATTATGGTATGGTGGGCTGTTGTTGATGCTATACCAAAACTGATGCTTACTGGAGTTTCTGAAGAATCAGTACCATATATCTGGGGTGCCCGTCTCCTGATGCTGGCAATCAGTGCTCTTATTCTGTTCCTTGTTAAACTCGCATGGGATAAGAAGGAAGCAAAAGCTAAGGCGTAATAATGCCAAAACTTTCACCTCCGAAAGATGTAATTAAAGCAATGGGGCTGGTATTCGGTGATATCGGTACCAGTCCTATATATACATTAGTTATCATCTTTACTCTTACTCAGCCGACTCTTGATCATATT
>JADLAF010000021.1 GCA_020848375.1 Ignavibacteriaceae bacterium | reverse complement strand
GAGATGCGCCACAATGGCTATTGGAAAGTAGAAGGGGGAATGTACCGGATGGTTGAAGAAATTGTAAAACTGCTCAGTGAGCGGAAGGTAAATCTGGTGCTTAATACTGAAGTAGCAGAAGTACTCTCAAACAACGGAAAAGTCACCGGGGTGAAGGATGCTACCGGTAAAGTGTGGGACGCTGATGTATATATATCCAACTCCGATGCAGCATCGTTCCGCGGTCAGGTGCTTAAACGGGAATCATGGAATGAGGCGAAATTAGATAACATGGATTGGACTCTTGCACCGTTCACTATTTATCTCGGCGTTAAAGGAAAGATTGATAATCTTGAACATCATAACTACTTCCTCGGAAGCAACTTTAAGGGATATGCTGATACGATATTCACATCGTCAATCAGTCCGCAGAAGCCGTACTATTATGTGAATGTATCATCCAAGTCTTTTCCTGACTGCGCGCCTGAAGGACACGAAAATATTTTTATCCTCTGTCCGGTTCCTGATCTTCGGTTTAAATCCGACTGGAGCGATCGGGAAGAACTAGCGCAGAATATTATTGACGACTTAAGTAAACGCGTGGGGTATGACATCAGCGCGAACATCGTAACAAAGACCATTTATGATCCGGCTGACTGGGGCAAGATGTTTAATCTTTATAAAGGTTCAGGACTCGGACTCGCTCACGGGATGATGCAGGTGGGTGCGTTCCGTCCGCGTAATAAAGATGAAGAATTTAATAATCTCTATTATGTCGGTGCCTCTACAACCCCGGGCACCGGGCTCCCGATGGTAATAATCAGCTCAAAATTAGTAACTGAAAGAATCGAGGAAGATCATGGACCTTTATCATAAGACTGCTTATAACATAAGCAAAATCATCACGAACAAATACAGCACCTCCTTTTCGATGGGTATCATGGCCTTTGCTCCCAAGTACCGTGACCCGATTTACGGTATCTATGCGTACGTGCGTCTGGCTGATGAAATTGTTGATACGTTTCATGATTATAATAAGCAGGAACTTCTTGAGCGCTTCAGACGAGATACCTTCAGCGCGATTGAAGACGGTATATCACTCAATCCGGTGCTTCATGCTTTTCAGAAAGTGGTGAATGAATACAATATTGATCATAAATATATATCAGCATTTCTTGACAGTATGGAGATGGATCTTTCCAACAGCTATTACGAAAAGCAGGGCTATGATAATTATATATACGGTTCGGCTGAAGTAGTAGGGCTGATGTGCCTTAAGGTTTTTGTTGACGGCGATCAGAAGAATTTTGATGAATTGCTTGAGCCGGCGCGTGCACTTGGTTCTGCATTTCAGAAAGTGAACTTCCTGCGTGACATGAAAAGCGATATTGAGGAACGGGGAAGAATTTACCTCCCCGGAGTTAACAGCTCCGAGGGGATTGATGAAGCCAATAAAGCAAAACTTGAAAAAGAAGTTGAGCGTGAGTTTGCACTTGCGCTAAGCGGAATAAAAAAGCTTACACCCGGTGTAAGAATGGGAGTATATTCAGCTTACTTGTACTATATAAAGCTGTTTGAGAAAATCCGAAGCAGCCGCGTGAGCACACTGCTTAAGAAAAGAGTCCGTGTTTCGAATGTGAACAAGTTTGCACTCTTCCTGCAGTCAATGATCGAAGTGAAGGTGCTCAAAACAACGTAATTTAATTATGAAGTTTGAAGTATGAATTATGAACTTTTTGTTTCAGAAAACTACTGATTGCTAAGTACAAATTGCTAACTACTCATTACTAATTGTCCTTGTTGTCTTTACTGTCTTTTTTGTCCTTAAATCCTTAGCTCGCGCCAAGCTGCAAAGGCGCAAAGAAAGGTTCCGGCACTCGCTTTTAACTCTTAACTGCCAAGCCCCCTGTACATTATTCATTGTAAATTGTACATTCTCTTTCTACTTCTCACTTTTATCTTTTACTTACTTGACGCTTGCTGTAGAGCACGAATTTGTTTTCATAGATGAGCTTTCATTGAGTTTAAGACACTTTGCACTGAATCCTTATGCAGTCTGGAGAAAGCAAACCACCTTTTGCCAAGATCCTTTAGAGAAGCGCCTAAGTGATAAACTTCGTGATGGTCAATGATTAAAAAACGGTCATGACTTTTGTCAAACTGTTTCACTGTAAACCCGCCATACTGATCATTTGCTTTTCGTATATCTAAGTTTAGCTGATGATTTACTGATTTGGTCAGCAGAATGACGGGAACCCCTTTTTTCTTTTTAGCCAGATGGATGAGGGCGGCTTCATCAATATAGTTGTCAATCAGGATAATGCTATTTTTAGCGGAGCGGATTATTCTTGATGCCAGTTCGTATGCATCAAATACCTGACCGTCAAAAAACACACCTTGTGCCGGAATGTTTTGGGTTCGAATTTGCAGGTCAATCTGCTTAACCTGATCAGACAAATTCTCTACGGTATTTTCTATCCGGTTCATCCGCTGGTTGAGTGAATAACCCTTTAGTAAATAATCTTTCAGAATTTTACCCGCCCAAATCCGGAACTGTGTTCCCCTTTGTGATTTGACCCGGTAACCGACAGAGATAATGACATCCAAATTATAGTTCTCAATTTGTCTTTCAACTAATCTGCCGCCTTCGTTTTGAACTGTCGCAAAATTTGCGACAGTTGACTTTTTGTCCAGTTCACCTTCGGAAAAGACATTGTTGATATGTTTACCGATTGTTTTAACATCCCGGTTAAACAGAAGACTAATCTGCTGACGGTTAAGCCAGACTGTTTCATCATGAATTTTCACTTCAATATGTTCGGCAAGTTCATCCGGCCGGTAAAGAATAATTTCATTTTTCATTTCAGGACTTTTCATGAGTGTGGTTTTAGTCAGTTTTTGCAAGTGTCCGGGTTACCTGATAACTGGCTGATCTTTGTGTATTAGCAATTTGAACATATTTGGTTCCTTTTTCTGGTTGCTATTTTGGGTTAAAATCAATTATGACGAATATAAGAATTTTGCCTGCAATTGCAGTGACTGCTCGGGGGGATTCCCGCCGTAACCAATCGGCTCCCTTCTGTTTCAGGCAGAATCTATGGAGATTAGATTTGATCATGAATTTACAATACATTGTCGCATGCAATCATTGCTTCTGTTTCCTGCTTGTCTGTGATATGTATATAGTAAGCTGAGCCATTCTCTGTCAATCCGCCTTTCTCCGCTATAAATAGTATGAGGTAACCTCTCAATTATCAATTTGCCTTGTGGTTTTGCGAATATTTCAGATTATCCGTAAGTTAGGTATTCAACGATTAATTTTCTAAGGTCGGCTATTTTAAAGGCATCTTTTACCCTGTTTTTGCTCTGGACTTCTGCGTTCTTGTTTGTTTCCGTTCCCCAGGCAAACCCTAAAAACCCGCATAATCTTCCGATTGTTAATACCACCAAGGAGTATCTTAACCTGGTTAAGAAGGATTCCTCCCGCGTTTTGGCTGATTTGGAGAAGTTTATCCCTGGGATTGTTCTTGATGTCCGGTACGCAACAACAAATAATATCACAAAAACAGTACTTTATAAGCAGCAGAGAGCGTTCTTGCTGAAACCGGCGGCTGAAAAATTAAAAAAGGTGCAGGAAGAACTGGCAGAAGAGGGGCTCGGCTTGAAAATATTTGACGGCTACCGCCCTTATGCGGTAACCCTGCTTTTGTGGGACGCAGTGAGGGATGACCGTTACGCTGCTTCTCCTGACAAGGGCTCTCGACATAACCGGGGTTGTGCGGTTGATCTGACTATAGTTAACCTCAAAACCGGGACTGAACTTGAAATGCCCACTCCCTATGATGACTTCACGGAAAAGGCACACCTAAATTATATGAAGCTGCCAAAACAGGTCTTGCAAAACCGTGAGAAACTTATTAATGTTATGAGAAAACACGGATTTGAAACCATCACCTCTGAATGGTGGCATTATGATCTAAAGGGCTGGAGTGCCTATCCGCTGCTTGATCTTTCATTTGAAGAACTTGACACTGTACACAATTAATCACTTACATCATCGTAACCAGACAGGACGAATCATGACAAAAATCCTTACCGCAATTCCCATAAAGGGAGTGTTATATATACTGCTGCTTCTGGCAGTCAGTCCCCCTGCCTTCGCTCAGTTAAGCGAAGGAGGATCACCAAAAAGTTTTTCGTTTGCTGTGGCTGAAGTTCAGCAGGGCATCATAACCGAAGCAGTTGACAGAGAACGCCTGCTCGCGGAAGATGAAATTGAAAGTATGAAAGGTGTGCCTCTCCGTTTTGGTTATGCGTTCACCGTAAATCAGAATATGCAGAACTCAGGAACGTGGACCACTCTTCCAGACGGCGGAAGACTCTGGCGTCTGAGAGTGCATTCACCGGGTGCATATTCCATCAACTTCACTTTTAATGACTTTTGGCTTCCTTCTGGCGGCAAAATGTATATATATAATCAGGACCGCTCCTATATCATTGGGGCATTCACCGAAAGAAATAATAAAGAAGACGGCTATTTTGCCACCGGACTGGTTCCTGGTTCTGATGTAACTATTGAATATTATGAACCGGCTGAAGCAGTAAGCCCCGGTATTATTCAGATTGAAAATGT
>JADLAF010000020.1 GCA_020848375.1 Ignavibacteriaceae bacterium | reverse complement strand
TCCCCTCCTGCTTAAAGCCAAAGAGTTTTTCCCAAAATGAATGCGGTTTCAACATTGCATATTTCGTAACAAAATACGTCTCGGTTTTTTTCTGCATCTCACGGAATACTGAAACCGCCACCTCTTCCGAACCGGTTCTTATCTCCCCATCATTATAAATACCCGTGAGCACCACTCTCATAATTTGCTGCTTCTCAGGGTGAAAATAACAGCCAATTGTGCAAAGAAAATTATCGCTTCAGTAAAAATTGTCGCATATACTGCACCCATAATACCAATAAGCGGCAGCAGGTAAATATTAATCCCGACATTCAGCAATCCGGCAGCAGCAACCACAAATGTTACATGTATATCCTTCCGCATCGCATTAAGTGTTATTCCTGTAACACTATTTAACAAAAGAAAGGGAACCCCAAAAGCCAGAATCCGAAGTATTGCTCCGCCTGGTGCATATTTAACTGAATAAATGACTGTTAACAGATATTTACCAAGAAAAAAAAGCACAAATACGGTAACTACAGAGAAGAGAAAAAGGAGGATAATTTCATACTTATACTTACTAAAAAGTATTCTTCCGTGGTTTGCGAAATCAGAGGAAAATGATGAATAAAGCGGATTTACAATAGCGTTACCTATAGATTGTGGCAGTTTAAATACGGAGTATGCTGTCGCATATACCGCCACTGACTCCATATCTAACATATTGCCAATAACCAGTACATCAACTTTGTTATATATCCAGTTGGCAATAAACCCCAGACTCATCGGCAGTGCAGGCAGAATCATTCCTTTTACATGTGTAAATTCAAACTTACGCACACCATCAGGAAAAACACCTATCTTCTTAAACAACAAAACAAAGTGAACAAGAGCAGAAATAAAAAATGCACTCAGTATTAAATTAGTACCGTCAGTGATCAGAAACAGGGCTGTGAATACTATCAAAAGCACAATTCTTGCTTTTGCCAGGAATAAAAACGAGTACTTATAATCCATCCTTCCATTCAGCACTGCACTCAAATCATTATTTACTCCGAATAAATATGCTGAGGAAGTAATGAGCAGCAGTGAAACTAAATTTCCGTTAAGGGAAGTACTGTAAACCAGTGCAATTATTATAAACGGAACCCAGCATATCAGACGGAAAACGATTGCACTATACAGCCGGCTGAAAAACTCCCTGCTCCCGGCAGCAGTTTCTCGCTGAAAATAAAAGACAAATCCAAAATCAAAGAATGAACTGGCGATGTTGCCCAGAGCAAATGCAGAGATGAAATATCCATATACTTCTTTGTCAAATTCACGAGCCATGACCGCGAAAAGCACAAAAAAGACTACCTTCTCTGTCAGGTTTGAGAGTAATACATAAAAGGAATTGGAAAAAGTTTTGTTCAAGCGGCTCAAGTGGTCTGCCTATCTCCTCGCCAGCCAGTTTTCCGGATTCTGGTTATCGCGGTCGTTCCATACCTGAAAATGAAGTATATATCCCTCCGCACTTTCACCCACCTTTCCCATCACTGTCCCCTTCTTAACCTTCTCCCCTTCCTTTATACTTATGTTGTTCATGTGGCCATAAACCGTGCGGTAGTCCTGTGAATGAGAGATGATTACTACAGAGCCGTATCCGGGGAGCCAGTCTATGACTGAGACAACTCCGTCGTGCACTGACATCACATCAGCCGCGGCTTTACTTTGTATGTCAATGCCGTAGTTTAGTGTTACGGTCTTTAGTTTAGCATTTTTGTTTTCGCCAAATTTTCTTATTATCACCCCCTGCTTAACCGGCCACATCATTTTTCCCCTCAGCTTAGTGAACTCAGCGTTCCCCGGCAGGTTATAATAATCGGTTTTCTCCTCTGGTTCAGGTTTTTTTACGATAGTTTCTTTCGGCTTTTTTTCAGGTTTAGTTTCCTTGTTTTTCTTAGCAGCTAACTCTTCTTCCTCTTTCTTTTTTCGGGCGAGTTCAGCTTCGTATTCTTTTTTTCTTTTTGCCTCAGCCGCAATCAGCTTATCAATAAGTTTTGCTATCAGTTTTTCGTTCTGCTTCTTAGTCTCAAGGTCTTTTTTAAGTGCTGCATTGTCTTTTTTTATTTTCGTGAGGAGAGTTTTCCGCTCTTTAATTTTATCCTTCAGTTCCTTCTCCTCATTATTCCGGTCAGCAAGCAGTATCTCTTTGGTCTTTTTTTCATCCTCAAGCTGATATGCAAGACGTTCAAGATTCTTCTGCTCGGTCTGCAGTCCGCCCAGCAGCAGTTTGCCTGATCTTGTAATCCGTTTTAGTACATGGTAGCGGTAAGCTGCTTCGGTAAGTGATGAAGAGGAGAAAATATATACCCATTCATTATCGGGTATCCCCTTATATACTGTTACCACGTAACTGCGGTATTGGTCACGGAGTGAGTCAATACGCGCGGTAACCTTTTCACTCTGACGCGAAAGCAGTTCAATGGCCTGAGTCTTGTTCTTTATCTCACCCCCGAGTTCAGCCACAAGTTTGCCGAGCAGATAGCCCTGCTTTGTATAAAGCTCGATGGTGCTGAGGGTCTGCCTTTCCTCTTTCTGTTTTTCTTTAAGCTGCTGCTCGGTTTCCTTTATGAGTGCACGGAGTGAGTCAAGTTCCTGTTTTTTGGCATCAACTGACTGACCGTAAAGCTCTCCACCCAGTAAATAAACAACAAGGAGAAAAGAAACTACTCTCACAGATCGACGATATCTGCATCTTCCGGGAAACTGAACTGAATCCTGACCCCGGGCTGATTCACCTTCATCTCTTTATATTCAATGTATATTTCCTGTTTATCTTTCTGATTACTTATCCTGATGTTCTGCGGCACAGGCACCTGCTCAAACATTCTGAATCCACCGTATATACCCTTTAGCAGTTCGGTTCCCTCGCCTGAGTTAATGACAAATTCGCGGATTCCCAAATCTCTCATATCAACAACATACTTAATTTTTCCGCCGGTTTCGGTGTCGTTATAGGAAATATCATACTGATTCTGATTGTAGTTATAATCATCCGGTGTTTTGTAGAGACGGTCGGTGAGATTTACCGAACCCACCAGTGCATCCATCAGGTCAGTAAAGCTGATATTAATGCGAAAGATTTCTCTCAGCAGATCATTATCAGTCTGTCCCCGGTAAAGAGTATTACCCATTGCGTTGTAAAACTGAAAATCCTTTTTTGTAATCAGAGCGTTGGCAAGCTCAATTCCAAATGGTCCGTTTATTGCAAGGAATACCGAGTCCGGTTTGGTTACTATGACGCTAAACGATGCACTGTTGCTGAACTGAGGTGACTCAACAGATATTGTTCCGTTCCCCTCAAATGTTTTGATCTTTCTTCTGTTAGTTTCAAGTTTTATCACCAGCCGGTCTGCAGCAAGTATTTCAACTTCCTCTGTCGGCTTTGAGGGAACGCAGCCCGGCTGAAATCCTATTACTGTGAACAGCAGAGCCGCTATATATATCTGTTTCTTAATCAAGTGATTCTCTTTCTATTTTTTCTTTTAAACCCTGAAGCATCGGATCAATCTCAAATGCTTTTTTCCATTCATTAAGTGCGGCATCCTTGTCACCAAGCCGATAAAGCACATCACCCAGATGGTCAATGATAACCGGACGTGAGCCGCCTATTTCAATAGCACGCTTTATATATTCTTTTGCCTCGGAAAAGTCCCCTAATTTATAAAGTATCCATCCTTTGGTATCAAGGTACGCAGAGTTATTCGGCTCTGTTTCAAGTGCCTGCGTTACCATATTCAGCGCTTCCCCCAGTCGCTCATTCCGCTTGGAAAGTGCATAAGCATAGTTGTTGTTCACTAAGGCATTGTCGGGGTCTTTACTGAGCACCGCCGCGTAAGCTGAGTCAGATGAGGTGAAGTTACCCAGCGCATCGTATATAAGACCAAGCGTTCCCAGCAGATTAAGATTATCAGGATCGTTCCTCAGCGCTTTTTTGATGAACTCTGCTGCTTCTTCATTCCGCTTCAATTTACTCAGCGTATATCCGTATGAAGAAAGTGCAGTTACATCAATGGGATTAAGGTTAACCGCTTTTTTCAGAAAAGGAAGTGCAAGACTATCCCTGTCAGACTGCGCATACGAAAGCCCGAGTATCAGGTTGATGGTGAAATCCTCAGGGAATGATTCAACTCCGCTCTGCAGCAGTTCGGCAGCTTCTGTATATTTCCTGTTATCAAAAAGCAGACCGCCGAGCCGTATCCAGGCCTCCTTATTAGAGGGATCAAGCTTTGTTACCTCTCCGAAATATTCAATAGCGGCACTATCATCACGCTGCTCAATAGCAATAGCACCCAGATACATCTTTACTTCCCATGCGGTGGTATCCTTATCAAGCTGAAGGAAAATTTTCTTAACCGGCTCAATAAGTGAAGAGTCCCGCAGAGCAGCTATATAAAAATCATTTGCAATCTTAATGCGCACTCCAAAAGTGAGCGACTTATTACTGATAATGCCCGCGTATGCTGCGATAGCCGAACGAAAATCCTTTTGCGCTATATATACACGCCCTCTGATCTCCTGAAACTCAATATCATCCGGATAACCGAGTAAATACTCCTCCGCCAGCCGGAGAGCGTCATCACTCCGGTTGAAACGTATATAATAGTCAGCCAGCAGCTTAACAATCTGAATGTTGTCCCGGTCAATGTTCAGGAGTGACTCCATTGAGGAAATGGTCTTATCAGCATCCCCTATCTTCTCGTAGAGCTCAGCCAGCCGGAGCAGAATGGTCCACTCTTTTCCGGTTTTCCTCAGGAGTGCTTCATATATTTCGGCTGCTTTTTTCGGGCGGCTCTGCTCATACTGCCGGGCCAGCTTATAGTAAGCACTTAACTGAAGGGAGTCCCGCCGGAGGAGTTTTTCGAGCACCACAGCCGAGGAGTCATGCTTGCGGGAGGAGCTGTATATATCACTCAGCAGAAAATAGTAGTCCGCCACGGTCGAGTCAATCTCCAGTGCCTTCATTGCATTCTGTTTGGCGAAGCTGAGCTTACTGAGCAGGTAATAATTTTTGGCTATGGCATAATAGATACCCGCCTGCTCATCGGCTTCCAGCGCTTCCTGATATTCCAGAATGGCAGAGGCAAGATCCCCTTTTTGCTCCAGAGCTACCCCCTTAAGGAAGTAATTAAGGGCTTTTTTCTGTTGGCGGGGCTTGGCTTCATCCTGCCTGGGCGGTTTTTGTTCTATTGCCCCCCCTCCGGAGCATCCTGCAAGGAACAATCCGGCGGAAATAAGGACAATTAGAGGAAAGATTTTCATTTATTCCGGTAAAACTTGGTAGAGTTGAGATCAAAATATATTTTTGTAAAAATAAGGAAAAAATATGGAAAAATTTGACCTTGGACTGGCTTACGTGTGGGAATACGACAGAGATTTCCTCCGTTCCACAGAAGCCATGCTCCAGTCAGCAGGTCTGACCACTTATATTATCAGTGAGCATAATATAGGCGAGGTCACAAAAGCCGTCAGCAACCGGCAGCTCGGGTTCAGGTTTTACCTTGACCGCGCCTGGGATGTGGATGACCGCTTTACGGAGCTGGGTAATATGCTCCACCGGAGGAAGACCCGCATCTTCAATCCCTATAAAAACGTCACCCACGCCATTGACAAGGCAACCATGCACCTTGAGTTTATCACCTCAGGCATTCACGTCCCTTACTCCATCATCATCCCCCCATTTAAGGAGAAGGAGGAGCTGTTCATTTCGCTTAAAGACCTTGCTCTGCTCGGCCGCCCCTTTATCATAAAGCCCTGCAACATAACCGGCGGAGGCATCGGGGTAGTAACAGGCGCTGAAACCCTGAGTGACATACTAAAAGAACGGGCAACCCTGAGTGAGGACAAATATATCCTTCAGGAAAAAATTAATCCCCTTTATCTTGACGGCCGCCGTGCCTGGTTCCGCTGCTTCTGGGCATTCAGCCAGCCGGTCATAACCTGGTGGGATGATCAGACGCATCTTTATGAAGAGATTTACCCCTATCAGTTTGACCTTTATAAACTGCGCCCGCTGCTTACCATCACCAAAAAGATTGCAAACCTGACGGGACTTGATTTTTTTTCAACGGAAATAGTAGTGAGCGAGCAGGAAAAATTTCTTGCCATTGACTATGTTAACGATCAGTGCGATATGCGTTTCCGCTCCAGGCACTATGACGGAATACCTGATAACACTGCCGAGACGATCATCCGCCTGATGAGGGACTATATCATCAAACAAAAGAAACTTAACCGGAACCAGTAATGAAGCGGAGGCCTGAAGTGTGGTTTATAGGAATAGTAGCTGCAGCCCTTGTGCTGTTTTTTCTTTTCGGCTATCTGCTTAATATATACGAAGCGGATATATCAGTCACCAAACGCTCGCTCTACGCAGACGGACAGTCAGAAACCGTGATAGAAGTAGTACCCCTCAACTCATTTGGCAGCCGGACACCATTCCGAACACTAAACGCCAGATTTGAAATAAAAGAAGGTGCTGAATTGATTGAAGTAACAGAACAGAATGAAGAAAAAGGATACCTCCGCCTCCGCGCGAAGTCCGGCACCGGCCGTGTGGTCATCCGCGTTTCACCGGGGATGGCAATACTGCCCTCGGAGGTGGTGATATTTATTTATCCAAATGCGGCATAGGCAGGAGGGGACGGCTCAATTTTTAGCGGGAAATTGGGACCGGCTTTCCTCAGTCAGACGACTCAATTTTCAGCGGGAATTTGGGGCCGGGTTTCCTCAGTCAGACGGGTCATATTTCAGCGGGAAAATGAACAGGATTATGGGTAATGCCGGTAAGAGTGTGATTTTATCGAAAAAGTGCTAGTAAAAGGTTGCATGGTATGGTTTTAATTGTTATTTTTGCATAAAAAGCGCAAATAATATGCTAAAATCGTTTTCAGTTGGTAATTTCAGATCAATCAAAGAAACCTGTACCCTTGATTTTACCCGCTCAGGGAGAAAAAAGAGTGATATTTCAAATTATGCTTCGGTTGGCGGTTCTGAACTCTCCTTAAACTCTGTGATTTATGGAGCAAATGCTTCGGGGAAAAGTAATTTGATTAGAGCAGTAAAAGCATTTTCTGCACTAATTAACTATTCGGCAAAATTCGCACCGGATGAACATATCTTTGCATACGAACCCTACCGCTTAGAGACGGGTTACGATCAAAAACCGGTCTGTTTTACTATTGAATTTATTCTCAATTCAATACGTTATTATTATTCTATACAGTTTACTGCAAAATCAATTGTACACGAGAAATTAAGTTATTATCCGTTAAAACGGGAAACTCTTATTTTTGACCGCAATGAAAAACGTGAAATTGATTTTGGTGATGCGTTTAAAGGTGAGAGAAAAACTATTGAACGGCTCACACTCCCTAATCAGCTCTTCCTTTCAAAAGCTGCAGAAAATAATGCGGAAATCTGTATTCCGGTATTTAACCTCCTGACTGAAGGGATTACTTTTCTGCCTTCCAGCGTAAATTCTATTAATCAGCAAATGGAACAGTTGGTTGCTGAAAAATTTTCAAACGACCCGGATTCATCATTTGCAAAGAAACTAACTACCTTAATGAGTTCACTTGATACCGGAATCCGGTCTTTTACTATTATAGAACAACCTTCCGGTGTTTCAGAATCTTTACTATATTATGCACCAGCAGCATCCGCTGCACAGCATATAAGCAAGCCGTATAAAATAAAAACCGTTCACATTATTCACGATACAAAAAATAATTCTTTTTCTAAGGTTCTGTTTGATATTGCTGATGAATCAGCCGGAACAAGAAATCTGTTCACTCTGGCGGGAATAATTCTGTTAGTGCTGGATAAAGGTAATGTTGTTATTATAGATGAATTTGAAAAAAATCTTCATCCGTTAATCACAACCTATCTTATCCGGCTTTTCACAAACCCGGTTACTAACCCAAAAAATGCACAGCTTATTTTTGCTACTCATGATATCACCCAGCTTCAGGAAGAAACCTTCAACCGAGATCAGGTCTGGTTCACAGAAAAGAATGAACGGGGTGAAACTGAACTGATACGATGCTCTGATATAAAAGGACTCCGTCTTAACGCACCGCTTGATAAATGGTATATATCAGGACGGCTTGCCGGCACTGCAATCATCAACGATACTGATTTTATGATCGCAATGCAGAAAGATGCCGGGGAATGAGGCGGGTCGGGAAATATATACTCATTCTGCCTGAGGGGTGGTGTGAGTATAATTACGCTATGGCACTTAAAAAGTCACTGCCTCGCGACAAACAGCGGAGCATCTCAGTTGAAATGCCCTCACCCGGTGCTAAGAATACTGTAAAACACTTAATGCAAAAAGCTGTCCGCCTGAAAGCAAAAGCCAAACAAGATAAAAACCCCTATGATGCAGTATGGCTCTTCTTTGATAATGATAATCAGTCAGGTCTTAAAGATGTCTTCCGCAAATTGAAGTTACTAGAAATAAGAATTGCCTATTGCAGCATCTCCATTGAACACTGGTTTATCCTTCATCTGGAAGACATCAGAACTCCGTTCGCGAATTCCGATGAGGCACTTCGAAAAATTAAAATGCTCTGGCGCAGCCACTTTAACTCAGATTATCACAAAACAACGATCAAGCATTTTGATAAACTCAAGGAAGATCTTGATACCGCAGCTAAGAGAGCAGAGCAAATCTGGAAGCAGGCAGAGAAAGATGGAATACCCATTGAGGAAAGGAACCCCTATTTTACCATACCTGACTTAATATCATACTTTACGTCACTGTAATTTCGCCCCGCAAAATCAGATAATTTTAACCCTGCCTAAATGGATAACCTTCAAGAGGAGAGAATACCTTAAAAGCAAAAGGGACTGTTGCCAGTCCCGGGGGAATCCTACTTTAACGTCTTGCGTTATTTCAGATTCATTGCAAAATTAGACAATTTCATCCAAAAAACCATATTTTCGAAAATCATAGGGCTTGTAAAATTTCGGCTATAGTCGAAAAATTACACGTAAAATTTTGCTTATAGGCAAAATTTTACGTAAGATTGCTCTGTCATTTTTTCCGGATTTATGAACCAAAACAGATACCTCTCAAAAGTTATTGCCGATGACCTGAAGACCAAGATGGTCTTTGTTGGCGGAGCACGCCAGGTGGGTAAAACTACTCTGGCAAAAGAGATTCTTGCCCCGCTCTTCGGTAGCTCTGTGTATTATAACTGGGATTTTGCCGCAGACCGGAAACGGCTGAAAAATCTGGAGTTCCCGGGTGAACCCTCACTGCTTATCCTTGACGAGATTCATAAACTGCGCGGGTGGAAGCGTTTTCTGAAAGGTATCTATGATACACAAAAAGATCGTTACCGCTTTCTGGTTACCGGCAGCGCCCGGCTGAATATCTTCAGACGAGGGGGGGACTCCCTGCAGGGACGCTATCATTACTACACGCTGCATCCTTTTTCACTGAGTGAACTTACAGGCCACACTCCGGTTATTGAACCCGGTCAGGAGCTGCAATTCACGGGGAACAATTCCGCCGATACACTCAACTCCCTGCAGCAATTCGGCGGTTTCCCTGAGCCATTCCTAAGCCAGAGCACACGCACGCTGTGCAGATGGCAGAATGAAAAATTAGAGCGGCTTTTCCGCGAGGATATCAGGGAAACAGAAGATATACGCGATTTCTCAAGCCTGAAACTGCTTGGTGATATGCTCCCTCAGAAAGCCGGCGCACCTCTTTCAGTGAATTCCATCCGGAAAGATCTGGAAGTGAGCCATAAAGCCGTAACCAACTGGCTGAATATCCTTGAGCAGTTTTATTACCATTTCCGTATTTATCCATTTGCGGGTTCTCCGGTGCGCTCAGTAAAAAAAGCGCCCAAACTCTATCTGGTTGACTGGTCTGAGATTGAGGATGAAGGAGCCCGTTTCGAAAACCTTATCGCCTCACACCTGCTTAAGACCATAGATTTCCTGAGAGAAAGTGAAGGATATAAAACCGAGCTCTTTTATCTGCGCGGCACAGACGGCAAAGAAGTTGATTTCTTAGTAACCCACGACCGAAAGCCCTGGTTCGCGGTCGAAGCAAAACTCAGTGAAAC
>JADLAF010000019.1 GCA_020848375.1 Ignavibacteriaceae bacterium | reverse complement strand
TGTACGTCTCAGAACTAGGACTTTGTCCCATTATAACATCTGCAAGATCTTCAATTTTTAGATCTTTCGTCTTCTCATTTCCCACAATCTCCTTATACCTAAAAGCCGCCTTCTCCTCCAACAACTTTATCCGCTTCAAATTGTTTTCTATCAAATCATCATAAGCAGATAAGATGCCCGCTATTTTGCGCTGGGTGTGGAGAGATTTTACAGCTTTTACTTGAATACTTGAGAAAGAAGACTTTGAAACGTTTTCTCTTCCCGAGGATGTTCCTGAATCTAATCCTTTAACTTTATTTAAATTATTCTTTAATAAATAGAAAACATAATCCGAATCATAATTTTTATTTGGAACTACAGCATTTACAGCTTGATTAATAAAGCAGTCGGTTATAGCTTGTGTTATTTTCTTTCCTATACTTCCAATGGTTACAACACAAGTTGCTCCTTTAGGTATAAGCGATTTTTTATACTTTTCAAAACCGAGTTCAGAATAACACTCCTCAGGATTAGGAGTAAAACGTCTGTCTATTTCAATGTCGGTTGGTTTAACAAAAGGTATAAAATCACCATATAATTCTGGATTTATTCTTGGTGGAGTATTTCCTGTGATTACTTCACCAAGTTCACTTATTTCAACCTCCTCCCACTTCATACAACCAACTCTTGATAGTTTTCAGAAATGGTTTTCGCAAGTGCGGCTGCTTCCTCGTGCAGTGCATCAAGCTCAAGGTGGATTTCATTAAGGCGTTCTTCGTAATCTATATCATCATCCGGTGCGGCATCAACCCCTACATAACGGCCGGGGCTTAAGCTCCAGTCGCGGGTTTCAATTTCTTTGCGGGTAACCACTTTGCAGAGCCCTTCAACATCTTTATATATACCATCGGGGAAACGGCTGTTAAGCCAGTGTGCCTGTTTCCAGAAGTATTCGGTATCATGCAGCAGACCGGGCTCCTCTTCATCCGGGTTTCCGCTTAGCTCCTGCTGCAGTTCTTTAAGACGGTCAAGTTCTGGTTTAAGGTTAAGCTCCTTCCACTCCTTGTTTTTAGCAAGCTGATACTCCTTCTGTGCCGTGCTGATTGCGTCCAGAAGCTGCTTTATGATTTTATCCTGCGGCTTGTGCAGTGCTTTGCAGAGCTGTGCAATTATTTCTAATGCATCAGCGGGAGCTTTGGCTATTTGGAGTTTTTTAGAAATCGCATCAATCAGTTTGTCTTGCTGCCTGTAAAGTTCAGCCGCCTCTTCAATCTTAAGTGTTTCCGCGAAGACCGCGGCGGCATTGTTTTCTTTTATATATACTTTTGCGAATGAGCCCGCTGTCTTAATTACCTTTTGCAGTTGCTTTTGCAGTGCTGCGGCAGCTTCAGCGGTTTCACGGGCAAGAGCAGCCGAGGTATCAAGATAACTTTTTACTGTATTCTTGAACTTTTTTGTATTACCCCGATAGAGGTTAACAACGCAGATAAGATTTTGTAACTGTTCGGGGCTGAAGTCGTTAATCTTGCTGGTTACTTTGCGGTATATCTTACGTGCATCAAGCATCAGGACGAGGTTTTTCTTTTTAGAGTCCCGTTCTTTTGTACGGTCAAAAAACCAGAGAGTGCAGGGGAGCGACCGGGTATAAAAAAAGTTATTACCCACCGCCATCATAACATCAACCGCGCCGGTGTTCACTAAGCGCTGCCTGATTTCTTTTTCGCTGTGCCCGGCATCGCTTGCTGAGGATGCCATTACAAAACCGGCGCGCCCGGTGGGTTTCAGGTAGTTATAGAAATACTGAATCCAGAGATAATTTGCGTTATCGTTTTTGGGGAGGTTAACTTTGCCGTCAAGAATAAGGCGCGGGTCTTTTTTTACGGAGTCCTTGCCTTTGTCCACACCATCCACATTAAAAGGTGGGTTAGCCATAACAAAGTCAGCCCCATGAATCATGTTGTGTTTGTCTTCGTAAAAAGTATTTCCCTCCTGTATATTCCCCTCAAGCCCGTGAACAGCCAGGTTCATTTTAGCGAGCTTGGTATTCAGTTCAGCTTTTTCCTGACCGTAGAAGGTTACTTTTTCAGCGGGGCGCAGCCCTTCACTTTCAATGAAATATCCGGTCTGAACAAACATGCCGGCGCTTCCGCAGGCGGGGTCAAAAACTTTTCCGTGATCAGGTTCAATAATGTTCACAATGGTCTGCACTAAACTCATAGGAGTGAAAAACTCACCACCTTCCTGAGCACCGGTCATTGCAAACTTGTTAAGGAAGTATTCATAAATTTTTCCGAAGAGATCACCTTCAGCTTTTTGCAGAACTTCTTTGTTGAAGATGCGCAGCAGTTCGCGGAGTAAATCTTTACTGAAGATAGTATAGTTTTTGGGCAGAACCCCTGTCAGGTTTTCATACTCAGTTTCAATCAGTTTCATTGCCCGGTTAATTGCCTCACCAATATCCGCGTTTTCAGGGAGTGAGACGAGGTACTCAAACTGGGCATGCGCGGGCAGGAACATTGCGTTGCGAGATACAAAATCACTTTTGGTAACAGGTTTTTTGCCTCGTGTTTTATGAACAGGCAGGTCCTTTTCAACCAGATCCCTAACCTTCTGAAAGCGGTTATAGGCGTGGCGTAAGAAGATAAGCCCAAGGACGGGCATAGAGTATTCCGATGCGGTCAGTTTGCTGTTAGCCCTGAGCTGGTCAGCGGCGCGCCAGAGTTCTGCTTCTAATTTCCTGAGTTGTTTGCCTTGCATTTGAGGAGGGTTCCCTTTTTAACTACCTACGAAAAAGTGTTGTGTCCGGTTATTTCCGCTCCGGAAACAACCGCTGAAGCGGCAGGAAAAAATCAGGTGATAATGCTTCATGCTGAAATTCAAATAACCCGTATTGTATTGTCGTTTTAAGTGATTTTGGAAGTTAAAAATACGAAATTTTTATATTCAAAAAACAAAGGAGCGCGCAAAGCCACACTTTACGTGAAGAGTATCCCGCAGATTAACGCAGAATTATCACACCTTTGTGTCCCCAGAGCCCCCAGAGTTTGCCGGAACCGTGCGCAAAGCAGCAAAGGAGTTCAAAAAAATTCATAATTTATGCTTCATCCTTCATAATTCATCTCTCCTTTTTCCTTTTTTTTTGCATATTAACGTGCAAAAATGCAGTTCATTTTCATCCAAGTGAAGTTAAGAGAGGTTCATCCGAATGCGTGATCAGTTGACCGTTTTGTGCGTTGCCAGTTATGAAAAAGGGGCTGAGTTTATGAGAGAGTGTAAACGTCAGGGCTGCCGGGTTATTCTTCTTACCTCAAGGAGTCTTGAGACGGCAGACTGGCCGCGGGAAAGTCTGGACGAAATCTTTTACATCCCAGATGTAAACAAGGAGTGGAATATGGCGGACGTAATTAGCGGCGTCAGCTTCCTCTGCCGTTCAGAACGGGTTGACAAGATTATTGCACTGGATGATTTTGATGTAGAAAAAGCCGCCTCACTTCGCGAGCACCTCCGCATCCCCGGTATGGGTGACACCACCGCGCGCTACTTCCGCGATAAACTGGCCATGCGCATGAAAGCGAAAGAGGGAGGCATTAAAGTACCTGAGTTTGTTCATGTTCTTAATCATGATGCCATTAACGCGTTTGCAAAAAGAGTGCCCTTTCCTTATGTTATTAAGCCGCGACTTCAGGCAGGCGCAATTGGTATTAAAAAAGTTTATAACGCTGATGAGATGTGGTCGGTTATCAATTCCCTTGAGGACAAACAATCCTTTTATGTGATGGAGCGTTTTGTTCCGGGAGATGTATATCATGTGGATTCCATTATATTACACAAAAAAGTTGTCTTTTCTGTTGCCAGCCAATACTCACTCCCACCGATGGAAGTTGCACATCAGGGCAGGGTATTTAACAGCCGTAATATGCTCCGCGGTTCTGAAGATGAAGCCGCTTTAAGGAAAACCAACGCTGAGGTTCTCCCCGCGCTTGGAATTCTGCACGGAGTTTCGCACACAGAGTTTATTAAAGCACACGAGGATGGCAGTATATACTTTCTCGAAACCTCAGCACGCGTTGGCGGGGCTCACCTGGCAGACATGATTGAAGCCGCCACGGGTGTTAATCTCTGGGCTGAGTGGGCAAAGCTGGAAGTTGCCAAACAGGGTCAGTCCTATAAGCCGCCAAAGGACTCCGGCAAATACGCGGGAATACTTATCTCGCTTGCCAAACAGGAGTGGCCTAATCTTTCTGATTTTAACGACCCGGAAATTGGCTGGAGGATGAAGAAGCAGTATCACGCGGGGCTGATTTTTTCCTCTGATAACTACGACAGGATAACAGAACTGACTTCAGAATATATAGCCAGATTTTATAGTGATTTCTTTACCTCTCAGCCCGTGCCGGACAGACCGGGGAACTGATGACGGACTTTTTGCGGCGCACTGTTGTTTTAACCAGAATAAAATTTTCGGTTTGCCTTGTTTAAGCGCGGAATTTTTCTTTTTCTCTTCGTTTTGGGGATGTTCAGCGAAACATTTACCCAGCAGCGCGCGGACTCGCTTGAAGCAGTAGTTACCATGCGGCTGAAAGCCGGACAACGCGATATGATTGCAGCCGAAGCTGCACTGCAGGCAGCATCAGAGTTTATGATTTCTTCTTCACCAAAGTTTTTTACCTTTATAGCTCTTACCCTGGAGATCGGAACAGAAAACAACTCCCAGTTGATTAACGGTCAGGCCTATACCATTCTCGGACACATGTACCGCAGGATGGGTATATATAATCTGGCTATCAAATCTTATAATTCAGCTCTCAAAGAATATGCCAAAGCAGGGAACACCGGGTATAATATTTTTACTCTGAGTGATATTGGCAATATCTACTATGAAAAACAGATGTATGATATAGCCGCGACGTACTACCGGCGCGGACTGGAGATATGGAACGGATCTGAGGACAAATGGCACGGAGGGTCTATCTGTTTTATCAATCTGGGGCTGGTTAACCTGAAGCTGAAAAATTATGATAGCGCCTTCACGTATTTCGGGAGGGCTCTTGACCTGCGAAAGCGCAACGGAACCCCGTTTTTTATTGCCCACGGCTATTACTATTTCGGCCGGCTCTTTCAGGAGCGCGGGCAGTTTGATTCAGCGCTGTATTATCTTAACATCTCGCGCGGGCTCCTCAAATCCAACTACGACGAGAGCACCGCCTCCGGAGAAGTAAACGAGTTCGGCTTTGATATACACTCTGTTATGATTGATATATATAAAGCCATGCCCGATGAACAGCGTCTTGAGGCACTTTTTCTTGAACTGCTGAACAACCGAATAGTCACCGGTACAAGCGCGTTTGCGCAGCGGCTTTATGAGCAGTATGCAGACTTCCTTCTCGTGCGGGGCAACACCGGCGGAACGCTTTTGTATCTGGAAAAATCACTCAGGGCAAGCCAGCGGCTCGGCTATAACCCGGTAAGGATGCGTCTGTTGCTTAAGAAAGCTGCTCTTCTTGACCAGATCGGGGATCCCGGCGGCGCCCTGAAATCATACAGAGAATATGCGCTTCTGGCTGATTCGGTTAATTCTAACAGAGTTAACGCCGAACTCGTTAACCTGCAGGAAAAACTTGAGCTTGAGAAACAAGATGCTGAAATGCAAACTCTGATTTCTGAAAAGGAACATGCGCTGATGATTCAGACCATCACCAACACGGTTCTGGTGGCGGTTTCGCTCATCGCGGTATTTTTTCTCTACACCTATTACCGCAAATATAAACTCGACAATAGCATTCTGAAATTTCTCCGTACCTTAATAAACTCACTCCGCTATCCTTTTTATGTGATTAATAATGAATCAAAGGAAATTGAGTATTATAACCACACGGCCGAGGAGCAGCTCACCTCCCTGAGGAAAGTGCGCAGAAGCGGAGAAAAACTTTTTTTCACAGGAAACATCAACACAATTCTTGATGAACTGAAAAGCGGAAAAGAATTTTTTCAGAGCCAGTTTGCCGAGGAGCAGAGCGAAGGAGTAATTAAACACTTTGAGGTTTCAAACTATCCGGTATATAACCAGATTGGTGATATCATTCAGGTGATTGAATATATACGGGACATTACCCCCCTCAAGGAAGCCGAAAAGCAGCTTCAGGAGTACACAACCGAACTTGAGGAAGCCAACCGCTCGAAAGACCGGCTTATCTCAATCATTGCACACGATCTTAAAAGTCCCTTCAGCGTCATGCTGGGCAGCATAAGCATCCTGCGCGAAAGCCAGGATGAAATGAGCTACGAAGACCGGCGGAAATTTATTGATAATATCTATGATGCGGCATCAAAGGTATATAAACTTGTTGAAAATCTGCTTGAATGGTCAATATTAAACGCGGGAAGGGTTTCTTATAATCCGGTTGAAGTTACCATGTCATCCCTTTTTGCCGAGGGCATTCAGGCGTTTTCGCTTGATTTGCAGAACCGGAATATTACAGTTCATATAACCTGCCCGGATAATCTGACTGTAGTGGCTGATCTAAATATGCAGCGCACCATATTCCGGAATCTGCTCGCTAACGCAATAAAGTTCAGCCGGGTAAACTCTTCCATTGAAGTAACGGTCAAAGTAAGCGATACCGAAGCAAAGGTCTGTATTGCCGATCATGGCATCG
Source organism: Ignavibacteriaceae bacterium (assembly GCA_020848375.1). GTDB lineage: Bacteria > Bacteroidota > Ignavibacteria > Ignavibacteriales > Ignavibacteriaceae > H2-BAC3. The sequence continues at coordinate 895 of JADLAF010000019.1, read as the reverse complement.
GGATGTCAGAAGAGGATGTTTCGAAGCTGTTCAGAGTTGATGTGATGAATAGCGAAATAGGGGGACCGCACAGCGCTAAGGGTACCGGACTGGGTTTAATAATCGCGAATGAGTTTATAAAACTGAACCGCGGGACCGTTTCCGTTACAAGCGAGCCGGGCAGCGGAACAACGGTTTGTTACACCATACCCCTTTCGGCTTATTCAAAGCGCCATTAAAAGCGCGCGGGGTGCTCAATTTGTATTGCCCCGTTTTTGGTAAAATCCTATCTTGCAACCATTCATTAACTAAGGAACAGACCCGATGCGCAAAATTCTGCTAATTCTTTTTACCGCATTCATAGTATTTAACTGCGGAGACCACCGCCAGGCCTCTGCTGAAGATCTTAAAAAAGCAGAAAATTTTTCTCTGAATGATCTTGAGGGGAAAGCCCACTCACTTGAGCAGTATAAAGATGCAAAAGCAGTAGTGCTGATCTGGGTTTCAACCCAGTGCCCGGTTTCAAATGATTATAACACCAGGGTGGCAGCCCTTTATGAGCAGTATAAGGAGAAAGGTGTGGTTTTTCTGGGTATCAACTCAAACAAAGAAGAAAGCATTGAGGAAATTGCTGCGCACGCTGATGAAAACAATCTCCGCTTCACCATCCTTAAAGATCCGGGCAATGTGATAGCTGATAAATTTGCGGCATCCTTTACTCCGGAGGTATATGTCCTTAACGGAGGTCTTGATCTGCTTTACCATGGCCGCATAGATGACAGCCGCCGGGAGTCAGGCATCACCCGCCGTGACCTGAGCGCGGCTCTGGATGAGATTCTGGACGAAAAAAAAGTTTCAGTTTCTAAAACAAAAGCTTTTGGATGTACAATAAAAAGAGTAAATTAGTAACTCATCT
>JADLAF010000018.1 GCA_020848375.1 Ignavibacteriaceae bacterium | reverse complement strand
CAATTGCAGAGAATGGTTACCTGGATTTTATGTATGTACATAAAGACCATCAGCGCGAAGGAGTGGCCAGTGCGTTACTGGCAGAAGTTGAGAGCAAAGCTATTGATCAGAAAAACCGCGAGATATTCTCACACGTAAGCAGAACTGCAAAAGGGTTTTTTCTCAAAAACGGATATATACATGTGCGCGACCTGACCGACAAGGCAAAGGGAATGAATGTCGTGTTTATAAATGCCTTAATGGTCAAAGTACTGCGGTAAATGTCTCAGCCTTTTAATAAGACTTAATTATTTTTATTATTACATTATCTCTTCGTGGAAATTGACACGAAAAATTTTCTATTAAGATGAGCTTATAATAATTTTTATATATAAATGAAATCTTCGGAAAAAGAGCTTCTAATACGCGGCGAACGTGAGGCGGATCTGGCCGCAATTCACGAAATAAACCTTCTGGCATTTGGTCAAGAAGACGAAGCAAAACTTGTTGACTCTCTCAGAAAAGGCAAATCATATATAAAGGGGCTCTCTCTTGTTGCAATAAAAGAAGATAAAGTCATAGGCCATGCAATTTTCACAAAGGCGTTTATTGTCAATAAAGCCGGTAAGCGCCAGGCATGCATTGCACTTGGCCCAATGGCGGTTCACCCTGAGCATCAAAGGCATGGCATCGGCATTAAACTTGTTGAAGAGGGCCTTGAGCGCGGCAGGGAGCTTGCATTCAATTCCGCAGTTGTGCTTGGGCATAAAGAATATTATCCCCGGTTCGGGTTCAAACCTGCATCAGAAAGGAATATCCGCTCGACTTTTCCCGGTGCTGAAGAATACTTTTTCATATTAGAGCTCAAGGGCGGGGGGCTGAAAGGAATTTCCGGTGTAGTGCAGTATGCCAGAGAGTTCAGCATGCTTGCCGAGGCAAAGAAAAAAGAAAAGCCAAAAGAGCCTGCCACAGAAATGCCGAATGAAATTCAGCAGAAGAATCTATCACAGCAATCCGGCGATATTAATACTGTGCAGCCTGGCGGAGAGAATATTTTAAATTCAAATCCACCGCCACAGTGAAATGAGTTTTTTTGTGTCGGGTCTGAGGACCCGACACGACTAAAATATGTTGAACTCAAACCCGTCTCCCGTCTAAAATCGTACCTCTAATCCGGCCGTTAGCGGGACTGCGCTCGGCTAACTCCGAGCTTGAGAGGAATACTGTATGGTGACTGCATTACGCCTTTAAACCGATTTCCTTTATTGATAAATTAATAAATGACAAAAAGCAATTTTGACCTGATGCTGTTCGATCTGGTTGGCACGACTGTAGAAGATTCCGGAAGCGGAAGCTCGGCGGTGATAGAGTGTTTTGCTGAGATATTTGTTCCGCATGGGCTCGCTCTTACACAGGAAGAGATCAATCCCCACCGCGGTAAAAATAAAATAGAAGCCATTAGAAACCTGCTTATAGAAAATGATCTTTCGCCTGAAATGACTGAGACTATGAACCTTGAATTTAACCGGCTGCTTAAGGAGAAGATAAAAAACTTTTCACCGATGGACGGAGTGGAGGAGGTGTTCGGGCTGCTAAAGTCAGTGGGTGTAAAGACTGCCATAGGGAGCGGGCTTCCGGAAGATTTTTGCATTCTTTTGCTAAATGAACTGGGATGGGGTAACGGAGTGTTTGACTATACCGGAAGTTCAGAATCACTTGGCGCGGGAAGGCCAGATCCCGTTATGATAAAGGACGCCATGCAAAAGCTTGGCATTACAGATAAGAGACGCGTATTGAAAGTTGGCGATACAGCTTCTGATATTCTGGAAGGGAAAAATGCGGGAGTGAAAACTGCGGCTGTTTTGACGGGTACTCAAAGCAGGGCGGGTCTTGAGGCTCTGACCCCTGATTATGTTTTAGATAGTGTTAAAGATATTGCGGGGATTGTGTGATAAAATAGTTTTAAAGAAACCGTTAAGCCGGTTTCATAATGTTACACTCATTTGTTTCCACGGATAAATCCATGGGCTTTTTAGTTCAAAATTTTGGAAAACTCTGTTTTCCGCGTCAGGTAAATACCTGACGCCACTTTTAAAATTATTTGCGACATGAAGAAAATAGATTCTGCAATTAAAAGTATTGTAATACTCATATCGCTTACTTTTGGCGTGCTGCATTTGTATGCCGGTGGTAATGAACAGATGAATTCTGCTGAGATCCTGCTTAACATGGAGAGACTTGGCGGCACAGGTTCGGTCTTGTATCTTGCGGCACACCCTGACGATGAAAATACGAATTTGCTGGCGTATCTGGTAAGCGAAAAAAGACTGCGGGTTGGATATCTATCGCTGACAAGGGGTGACGGGGGCCAGAATTTAATCGGCAAAGAACAGGGTGAGCCGCTTGGACTGTTAAGGACACAGGAACTCCTTGCGGCAAGGAAAATTGATGGGGCCGAACAATTTTTTTCCCGCGCTTATGATTTCGGCTATTCGAAAAACCCTGAAGAGACTTTTAGTATTTGGAATAAAGACAGCATCCTGGCCGATATTGTTTGGGTGATAAGGACATTCCGCCCGGATGTAATAATAACCAGATTCCCTTCAACAGGCGAAGGCGGGCACGGGCATCACACGGCTTCGGCAATACTTGCAATTGAAGCATTTGATGCAGCCGCTGATCCAACGCGATTTACAGAGCAGCTTCAATACACATCCACTTGGCAGGCAAAACGGTTGTACTGGAATTCATTCGCTACGGGCAATAATATAGTTTCAGAAGGAGAAGTTTCTTTCGATGATGGCGGATTCAACGCCCTGCTTGGAAAATCCTATGGCGAGATCTCGGCCTTAAGCCGCTCAATGCATAAGTGCCAGGGCATGGGGACTCCACCCTTACGAGGAAGCAATATGGAATACTTCAAGTATTTGAAAGGCGATCCTGCGCCGGGAAGCAGTGACCTGTTTGGAGATATTGATCTTTCGTGGGTTAGGGTGCCGGGTGGCAGCACTGTTGATGCAGCAATTAAAGAAATGATAAATAAGTATGATCTGACCAAACCGGAAAACTCACTGTCTGCACTCGCGTCTATTTATAGAATGTTGCGGGAATTGCCCGAGGGCAGCATAGATATTGCTTACCTGAAACAGCGTAAACTTGAGGAAACCAAGAAGCTGATGCTTGCCTGTGCGGGTATATTCCTTGAAGCGTCGTCATCGGAATACTCCACAACGCCGGGCGGAAAAATTACAATAACCCTTCAGGCGTTAAGCCGTCTGGCTGAAGGTGTGGAGCTTCAGAAGATCTATTTTTTCCCGCAGGATGACTCGGTAATTGATATATCAATGAATAGAAATACCCTATATGCTTTTATACATGAATATACGGTTCATCCAAAAATTGAGTATTCCGATCCGTATTGGCTGAAAAGTAAGCGAAATACAAAGGGAGAGTTCGTAATAAATGATCTTCTTCAAACCGGTCAGCCTGAAAGCGGAGCGCTTGTTTATGCAAGGGCTGATCTTGAAATCGCGGGGCAAGTGCTTGCAGTAATTATACCCGTAGAATTTAAGTATACTGATCCGGTGAGGGGCGAAGTTCATCGTCCACTAGAAATACTGCCGATAGTAAATGTAAATCCCGCAGAAAAAAACATGGT
>JADLAF010000017.1 GCA_020848375.1 Ignavibacteriaceae bacterium | reverse complement strand
GTCGTCCTTTTTTGCGAAGTTTATCTATATATCCTGCCATATTAGCTTTTAATTGTACATTGTACATTATTCATTGTACATTGATTGTTATTCTTTCAGTACAAGATCAATACACATTGCAGCGGCTATGATCAGCGGGCGGAGGGGGCTTTCTGCGGGGACCCGGTCGCTTATCTGTATCATGTAATTATCCGCGCTGGTGAACATTTCCCTTGCGAGCCCTGCCCACTGTTTTGATATGGTGGCGAACTCAACCCCGTCGCGGAGCAGCTTAAACTCCCAACTGGTGAACTTCCCCCGCAGTGTAAGAACGTGGTTATCCTGCGCATCAAACAGCTCAAACCGGCCGCCTATTGAAAACAACTTCTGACGGAATCTTCCGATAAGAACATCCTTTGCGTCAAAGACTTCAACCACAGAAACAAACCATGTAAACCCCCTCTTAACGCTAACGATCCGGTTCCCCCTTGTGTCATCCACCTGCAGATGAAACGGAGTCATCTTTCGGGCATCAGAAAAACGCATAATCTTGGTGAAAAATCCGAGATTTGCTTCGCGGCAGGTCATAATCATTTCGCTGGTGTCGGGGTTATATATATCGTAGAATTTTGCGGCTTTGAAAACAGCGGGGTGCTCTTTAACAAAGAATGTATTGCGGCTGAGAATAGTGCTCATGATTGATGGTGTCCAATGATAAAAAGTGTGGACGTAATCTTACTTAAAAAGGGGGAAGAAAGCAAGTTGCGGATTATTTAACTGTCGCAAAGTGCACCAATCGGCGGAAAGCGAAAAAATCCTATATCACCTTAATCTTGAGTGCTTCGATGGTTTTACGTTTTTTGACCCGGTCATAGCCGTGGCGCCCCTGAAACATGACTTTAAGGCCGGGTTTCAGACGGATGGGGTTGTCAAAAAACTCTGAGAAAAGAAAGAAATAGTCAATCCCGTCATCTCCTTTTATAAAGCCATATTTTTTACCGTCAGGAATTTTAGAAACAGTGCCATACTTCAATTCATCCTTAATGTCCAGCACTGAAAACCACACATTACTAAGCTGTCTGAGTAGAAGCGGGAGGTTGCAGGCAGCATCAGCCGGATATCCGGCAGCAGCAGCAGAGGATGCAAGTTTATCTGAAACAGGCCAGCCCTTTGAAAGACGCACCTGAACCTCATAAGCATCATGAACACCCGCTTCGGTATGTTTTTCCTGCGAGCGGAGGATTTGCGAAACAAGTGATAGACCGCGCACGATAAACTCATCATGGCTTCCGCCGGAGCCCCTCATCAGTCCGGTAACTGCGTACTCAAGCGCTTCCTGATAATTCCCCAGCGTGTTGCAGGTTTCAGCAATATCAATCAGTATATACCACTCTTTTTTCTGACGCGAAAGTTCGGTCAACTGGCTAAGACCCTCTTTAAGATTTCCGGTTTTTATTTTTGAGAGAGCAAGGCGGCGTTTTATCCAGACATCAGTCACACCCTGTTTAAGTGCTTCTTCGCAGATGAGCCGACATTTTTCCCACTCTTTTTTCAGTTCATAAGCTTTTGCCTTAAAACCGTAGAATTTTTCAAAGTCAGACTGAAGCACCACTTCCTTATTGCGCTGATTTTCGAACGTATAGTGTTCTTTGTCTAAGGTAAACGGGTTAATAAGGTCAAGATACTCAAGCGCTTTGTCTGGCTGGGTATGGCGTATATATATACTGGCAAGGCAGAGGATTGACTTGGTGCGGAAAAACTCAGAGGGTCGCGTCTCAGAAATCTTTAACAGTTTCTGAACAGTATCTTCCAGACGCTCCAGGTCAGGGGCGGAGCCGGCCTCGCGGTAGGGCTCAATCATCACCTTGTAGCAGGAGTAAAGATATGGAGAAACAATCTCCTCAAAATCAGGGTTATTCAGAAGAACTGATGCTGATATATCGTATGCTTTATGGGTGTCCCCTATCCGGTTAAGGGAAACAGCATAATAGTAGCCGGTCCACGGATCGGTTGCACCGTTATTCCAGACGGGTGAGATCATCCGGATGATATCATCATGCTTTCCCTCCCGGGAGAGGGATTTTAGCTGATGAACGAAATCATTATCCTGGGTATAAGTGTTCATGAGACTTCTTCTATTAGTCGTGACCCCGCCAAAAAAAGGACACGAACAGATCAAAAAAAAAAATTAACACACACGCAAAAAGAGCAAAGCCGACCGGAATCATAGAATTCCATTCCGCTTTCAGCGAAAATTAGGGTACCACAAAGACGAAAAAGCGAAGACAGATAGCGGGCACGCCTCTGTTCAAAATGCCCTCATGAACAGAAACGTCCAGATTTCGTGCGGTGAACGGCAGACGCTAAAAATCCTCTGCCACAATTTACACAATTATGTAAAGATTCCAAGATTATCTGACTGCTAAGTTTTTGCCGTTTATCACATTACCCGTAGTCGCCAGAGTCTGGCGCACAGACCAACCCCCCCCCGTCCCCTTACCGTTTCCTATTTAATTATTATTTCCCGCGGGTCTTTTACCTTAAAGCTCAACACCAGGAACGAACCAATTGCCAGCATCGAACTGAGCAGAAAGAAAACCGGATATCCTGAGGACTCAATAATATATCCTGCGGCCAGCCCGGTCAGAAATGCCGGCGCGGTTAATGAGTTCAGGAGCACCAGATAGTCCCGCCGCTCCCGCTCTGAGGTCATTTCAGCAACTATTGAAAGTCGGCTGATGCCGTGAATTGTAAGCCCGATTGCCATAAAAAAGAACACCGCGCCGTAAAGAGTCGGGTTGCTGATTACCACCGCCAGCAGCGAAGCAATAGCGTAAGAGAGGGTAAGCAGTTTCAGATTAAGCAGATGCCCTTTCCGGTCAGCAGTAAACCCAAAGAGCACATTCCCCGCGCTCATACTCGCCATCAGGATAATGGTATATATACCGGTATAAGAGGAGTGGAGGGAGAATTTTTGCAGCCCGTAAACTGAGTAAAACGATGTGGCGCTTGCTGAGGCAAGCATCAGGAAATCGGCAATCAGATACCATCTGAAATTTTTATTCTTCTTGAGCAGGCGTCTCATATAATCGCGCGAGCCGGACCTCCTCACCTCATCTTCGTGAGCAGCGCTTCCCTCCTCCTGCGAAACCTCAACTATCCTTCTGATATATACGAAGGAAACAATCATAAAAAAGAACGCAGTTAAGAACAGGATGGAGAAATCATAAGGAAAAGCGAACGAAGCCAGAACAAAAGCAACCACTGAGCCGCCGGCTATACCAAGCAGAGAGCCAAAAAGCTGACGGAGCGCAAGCAGCCGCCCGCGCAAAGTGACCGGTGTGGTTTTGGAAAGAAGCTGATACCAGTTCGGTATAGCAAACGCACCTGAGAGAGCCATAAGCAGAATCACAAACAGAACCGCGCCTATTTTTGCTTCCTTGGGCAGAGCTCCAACCACAAGCAGCAGAAAAAGCCCCATCACCAGAAAAAGCATCCGGTGAAACAGTGCATACCTCAGAAAAACCGGCTTGATGTTAGTGTGATCACCCCTGCGCCTTATTAAAAGTATCTGCGGAACGTTAAGCCCCAGATTCCACAGCACAGGAACAAGCCCCACAGCAATAGCGGTACCCCCCAGCTCGGTAATCAGAACCGGAAACACCGTCTGCACCGCCACAAAACTCATTGCGAACATAAAGATGACACCATCCCAAAAGTGCATAAGAAAATTATGCCTTAGCAAGGCGGGGTCAAAACCGGGGTATTCGAGCTTTTTAAACCACATAAACTACTATGGCAAATTAGGGAAATCCGGAGCCACGAATAACACGAATTTTCACGAAGGGAGTGAAAAAATTTACGGGGATATTTTTGGAATGCCGCTGAGATAGAGAATTCTTTTGGTGCCTGTACCAACATCACCGGTTTCCCACTCAAACGAGCCGCTTTCGCTAAGTTCTGAAACCATCTGCCGCATCTCTTTTTGTGTGTAGGTTCTGAATACGGATGCAACTCCATCCCACATGATTGTAAGCAGCAGAATGGGGAATATATACGTGAAGAAAATACGCCCCCACCGGAAGGGTATTATAAACGGTGTTACCAGCAGGGTACTTATGGGGGAAAGAATCATCGGCAGCAGATGAATGAGAGTCCGTTGCTGAGCTTCAAATATGGCGATTGGTTTTCTCTGATCTACCGCGTTTTGCAGAATCTCTTTTGCATCGTTATACCGAAAGTGATGAAACGAAAGAAACATCGTCCTGATTCCGTCTAAGTGAGGGGGAACATTCATCGCGTCAACGGGGGTTTCAACAAACGTATATATATCGGGATGTTTGGACACAAGCACCTCGGAGGCCTCTTTGTTCGGGTAAAGATCAGTAAGAAAAATTTTAAGAGCGGGGAAGGTTTTTTTGAGTTCCAATGCAACCGGAACAAATCCACTCCCGCCGCCTGAGGCAAGATCAATAATAGAACTACTGCCGGACTCCCGCATCATTCGCGCAATTACCTCTCCGCTCGCGGAAAAGAGATTAGTCATCCGCGCTGCCTGTGAGAGGAAATCGGTCATGTAGTTCCTCAGCCGCTCCGGAAACCAGGGGAGGTCTTCGAATTCGAAGAGGTGAAATCGTTTTAACATGATTACAAATCTGTTATTCTTTTGTAATACTTTTTAGTCTGTTAAGTATTATTGGATACCTGACAGATGACTCAAACGGATTTAGATGACAGGTAATTATTTCTTCAGAATATTTATTTTTTAGTATGCTTTTACACTCTTCTTGCAAAAACGATTTAACCAGGGTATCTGATAACAAAATTTCGTTTACCAGAGTATTCCGGTTATTAATAATGTAAATAACATCCTCAAAATCATGGCTGGTGCGATAATCCCCCTTACCTCTATCGCGAAAAGCTTCAAATTTTGTGGCAAGATAGTATGGAGCTTGAAGTATCCGAAAAGGAACTTCTTGAAAAATGCGCGTTTCAAGATGACTAATACCATAACCATACCATTTATTTGTAAATCCGGCAATATTCTCATGGGTAGGGATTAAATCAATTTTTATATCCTTAAAAAGATACCGGCAGATTGATGGCCCTTCCGGATCCGGCTTAAATCCTAGTTTCTGAATGATATTTACAAAGGAAATCCATTTGCCATAACCTGAAATTTCTAAAGCAATGTCAATATCCTGCGTTAGCCTCACTGGCTCATAAAAATCATCATTAACATATAAACCAAGTACTACGCCCCCCACAAAAACAAAGTTATGGTTTGTTTCTGCTAATACTTTCGCAACCGTAACCAGGTGGTGCAGTTCAATATTTTTATTATTCACCAAGTATCCGCTTTTTCAGCTCAACAACAGCGAGTTCTTTCTCTCTCATTTTGCCAACCCTTAGCGCATCAACAAGAGCGAGAATCTCATATAAAGCTGAATCTGCCAAAGCTGCGTTTGGAACTGAAGGATAAAGTGGAACTATACTTTGTCCACGGACTTTACCTCCCGGGTAAGGCCAGACGTAGATTTCTTCACTGGTGATCAATTCATTCAGCGGGCTTGCTGAATGGGCAGTGGGAATTCCTCTGACTATTGCTCCTGGTCTTTGTGCAAAAATATATGGCAAACCAAACTGAAGAAAATCCAGTAAAGCAAGCCGTCTTACACTTTTCCCTTCACCGCCCAGCAAACCGGAGTATTGTAGGCGAGAAATCCCTTGACTGATTTCAGATTGACTGATTTTCAAGACCTGGGAAAGTCCCTTTTGCTGCCACGGCTCCTCGCCCAGAGCGGCAAGTTTGAGCAGCAGAACAATATCCTGAGGTTTGAGGTAAAACTGGTTTTTAATTATAGAATATTTCATATCGCAATATGAAATATAATTAGGTAAAGAAAATAATTATAACGGAATAAGTCAAAATATCTCATATCGCAATATGCGATATTTTTTAAACCAGAATGGATCGCAAAAGAAGTGGTCAAAATATAGTGGTTTAGTAGGTTGATTACTTAGGTTTAAATTTGGAGATTTGGAGGTTTTTTACTACGTTTGTAGGGTACTTACTTAAAAATAAATTGAAAACATCACTCAAAGAAATAGCCGTAATTCAAACCGGGGTTTTTGCCCGGCCAAAGTCATCCGGCGAGGTGGTTTATCTGCAGGCAAAGGATTTTGACCAGAATGGCAGTTTAACCGCGCAGCTTCAACCCGGCTTGAGGTTTAGCGATGTATCTCAGAAGCATCTCTTAAAACCGGGGGATGTTCTTTTTGCAGCCAAGGGTTCAAAAAACTTTGCGGCTGTTTACGAGAGCCATAACCAGCCGGCGGTCGCTTCCACTTCCTTTTTTGTCATCCGGCTTCATACAGAATCAGTGCTCCTCGGCTATCTTGCCTGGTTCCTCAACAGTGCGCCAACTCTTGATTTGTTAAAAGGTAAGGCAGTCGGCACTTCAATCCCCTCCATCTCTAAACAGGTGCTTGAGTCGGTGGTTGTACCTCTCCCGCCTCTTGCAAAACAGCAGACAATTCTTGATATTTCGGCTTTAAGAAAAAGGGAAACCTCTTTACAAATGGAAATCGAAATTCTCAAAGAAAAACAAATACAGCAACTCATCCTTAACGCAATCAGATAAATACTATGACCAAGATTACCCAAAAAGATATTAACGATGCAGTCTGGAAGGCATGCGATACCTTCCGCGGAAGCATTGACCCAAGCGTATATAAAGATTACGTCCTTACCATGCTCTTTCTTAAATACCTGAGCGATGTATATGATGATACACATGAAAGTTATCTGAAAAAATATAAAGGTGATCAGGAACGCGCAAAGCGTGCAATGCAGTATGAACGGTTCCGCGTTCCGGATCAAAGCCATTTCAGGTTTCTGTATGAACGGCGAAACGAATCAAATATCGGAGAGCTGATAAATATCGCATTAACTGACCTGGAAGAAGCCAATCGCGAAAAACTTTACAGTGAAGATGGCGCAGGCATTTTTCAGAACATAGATTTTAACAGCAGCAAACTTGGTGAACCGAAAGATAAAAACCAGCGCCTTAAAACGCTCCTCATAGATTTTAATGCAGAGAAGTTAGACCTGCGCCCCTCACACCTCGGCGGAGCTGATATCATTGGCGGAGCGTATGAATTTCTTATCTCAAACTTTGCAAGTGATGCAGGCAAAAAAGCCGGTGAGTTTTTTACTCCATCTGAAGTTTCTACTCTCTTAGCCCACTTAACAAAAAGCAAACCCGGCTCACGCATCTGTGACCCTACCTGCGGCTCCGGTTCTCTGCTGATAAAAGCAGGAAGAGAGGTTGGTTCGGCAGATTTCTCACTCTACGGTCAGGAAGCTAATGGCAGCACCTGGGCTCTTGCGGTTATGAATATGTTTCTGCACGGGTTTGATAACGCTACCATCCGCTGGGGTGATACCATACGCAACCCGAAGCTCCGTGAGGGGGATTTACTTATGAAGTTTGATACCGTGGTTGCAAACCCTCCTTTTTCGTTAGACAAATGGGGTAAGGTTGAGGATAAAGAAGGAGGTAAAACCACCATCAGTTATGACCCGGAGTCAGACAAATATAACCGCTTCTGGCGCGGGGTTCCGCCTAAGAGCAAAGGGGACTGGGCATTTATCACCCACATGATAGAAACGCTGAACGAACAGGGCAAAGCCGGTGTTGTGGTGCCTCATGGTGTTCTCTTCCGGGGAGCAAGCGAAGGCAAAATCCGCCAGAAAGTTCTTGAAGAAAATCTGATTGAAGCAGTTATCGGGCTTCCTGCTAACTTATTCTTTGGCACCGGCATCCCCGCTGCCATTCTGGTGTTTAATAAAAATAAAAAGAAAAACACGAATGTTCTTTTTATTGACGCAAGCAGACAGTTTGAATCCGGTAAAAACCAGAACCGCCTGCGCGAAGAAGATATTAAACACATTGTTGATATATACAGAAAATTCAATTCAGGTAAACTTGAAGCCGGTATTGTTGAGGAGAAATACGCTTATGTTGCCACCGTTAAGGAAATTGAGGAAAATGATTTTAACCTGAACATCCCCCGCTATGTTGATACCTTTGAAGAAGAGGAGGAGGTTGATATTTCCGCGGTGCAGCAGCAAATAGAAAAACTTGAAAACGAACTTGCCGCCGTGCGCAAAGAGATGAACAAATATCTGAAGGAGCTTGGTGTTTAAGAGATGCAGGCGTTTGAAATACTGTTTTATTCAACACCCGAAAAAACAACATCAGTAGAAGTCTATTTTGAAGGTGAAACATTCTGGCTTTCACAAAAAAAGATGGCGGAGTTATTTAATGTAGACGTAAGAACAGTTAATGAGCACTTAGAATCCATATTCCGGACGCAGGAATTAAACGCAGAGTCAACTATCCGGAAATTCCGGATAGTTCAAACAGAGGGTCAAAGGGAGGTCGCCCGGGACATTCAGTTTTATAATCTTGATGCAATCATAGCCGTTGGCTACAGAGTTAACTCAAAAGAGGCAACCGCTTTCCGTATCTGGGCTACAAATACCCTAAAGGAGTTTATCATAAAGGGTTTTGTTCTGGATGATGAGCGGCTTAAACAGGGTGCAAAAATTGGCAAGGACTATTTTGATGAACTGCTTGAACGGATACGCGAAATTCGCGCAAGCGAAAGAAGGTTTTATCAGAAGATAACTGATATCTACGCCGGATGCAGTATTGATTATGACCCCAATAGTGAAATAACAACAGAGTTTTATAAAACCGTTCAGAACAAGCTTCACTGGGCCATTACCGGTAAAACCGCTGCTGAGCTGATTGCTGAACGTGCAGACTCCTCCAAACACAATATGGGTTTAACCAACTGGAAACAGGGTCCCTCCGGCAAAATCCTGAAAACAGATGTACGGATTGCGAAAAACTATCTGCAGAAAGAAGAACTCGAGTCACTCAACCGCATAGTGGTTATGTATCTTGATTATGCTGAAAACCAGGCCGCCCGGAACATACCAATGACCATGAAGGACTGGATTGAAAAATTAGACGGCTTTTTGAAATTTAATGATTACTCCGTGCTGCAGAATGCCGGTAAAATTTCCCACGAAATTGCAATATCACTGGCAGAAACTGAGTATGATAAATTCCGGGTCACTCAGGATAAATCCTTTGAGAGTGATTTTGACATAGCAGTGAAAAAACTAACCGGCAGCCAGCCCCAAAAAAGCCGGAAATCCAGGGATAAATGAACAGTTTCAGGATGACGGCTGTGTTAAGTAGCAACCTTCATAAACACTTGTTTTTTAATAGTTTATGCTCTATTTTGCATGATAACATTAGCATTGTTAAAAAAGCATTAAATAAACCGAAATAAATAAGTAACTATGAGAACCAGCATTAAATATCTGCATGAAGTTTTGGGTGAGGGGATCAGTTTTACCCCAATTTTGCCCGTCACGGAGCAGGGGCTGCCCCTATATCTCAGACGGCGGATAAAGGGTGAGATTGTATTTCATAAGCAGAGAGCAGTTCTTGTTGAACTCAATTCTCTGAGTGACACCAGCCCGGCTCAGCTTGAAAAGCAAAAGTACATATATGAAACAGCATTAAACCGGCCGGTTGTTTTTTATTTTGATCAATTGGAGGCCTTCGAGCGGAAGCGACTCATCGAAAGACAAATCTCATTTATTACTAAAAACAAACAGATTTATATACCTGCGTTTGCATTATCTCTCAATGACCTTTTATTAAAAAGCAGCAAAAAGACCTCTCGCCTTACTCCGGCTGCACAGTTCCTCCTGCTGTATCACCTGCAAAAGGAAACATTGAACGGTAAAATACTAAAACAGGTAAAAGAGAGTATTGAGTATTATTCTTTAATGACGCTGAGCAGGGTTGCCAGTCAGCTTGAAGAAGCCGGCTTGTGTAAACTTCAGGGTGCAAAAGAAAAATGGCTGGAGTTTGAATTGCAATTAAACGAATTATGGGAAAAGGCAATTCCGGTTATGAGCTCACCCATTAAAAAGGTATTTTATATAAATGAACTGCCTGATTCAGAAAGATTTGTTATCTCAGGTGATGAAGCCCTTGCTCATTACACCTCTTTAAACCCGACCGGAAAAACTCATTTTGCTATTGAAGAATCTGCATGGAAGGAATTTGATGATAAGATCGCATCATTTCCGAATGAGTATGGCGGCTCAATCGCGGTTGAAATCTGGAAATACCCGCCATCGCTGTTACGTGTTAATCAGAACTACGCTGACCCTCTCTCCCTCTATCTGTGTTATAAAGATGACGAAGATGAAAGGGTTCGAATGGCTTTGAAGGAACTGGGGATATAAATGGAAATACAAAACCGCAACACAGAATACACGGGCCTGATTGATCAAATTTCTACGGTCTATTTATCAGGAAAAACCAGCGCAACCGCCGCAATTAACAGGGCTATGGTTGAGGCATATTGGGAGATAGGAAAATATATTGTTGAGTTTGAACAAGGCGGAAAAGCAAAAGCCCAATACGGCGAGGGTTTACTTGAAGCACTTTCAAAAGACCTCGTCCTGCTTCACGGTAAAGGATTCAGCGTAAGTAATATGCAGAGAATGCGACAGTTTTATCTAACCTACCCGATTTATGCGACAGTGTCGCACAAATTGAGCTGGTCAATGTATGTAGAATTATTAAAAATTTCGGACCCTCTTGAGCGTTCTTTTTATAAGAAGCAAAGCATACTTGAAAACTGGAATGTGCGGGAGCTTATCCGGCAAAAAAAGTCGTCTCTTTTTCTGCGGCTTGCGGCTTCTCAGGATAAAGAAGGTATTTTGAAATTAGTTAATGAAGGAAAGCTGGTCGAAAAACCAAAGGACATTTTACGGGATCCTTATGTGCTGGAGTTCCTTAAAATTCCTGAACCTTACCATCTGAGTGAGGGTGACTTAGAGAAGCGCCTGATTGATAATTTGCAGTCATTTTTGCTCGAACTTGGCAAAGGTTTTGCCTTTATTGGGAGGCAGTATCGTATAACACTTGGGGGAAAGCATTTTTATGTAGATTTGGTTTTTTACCACCGTATCCTTAAATGTTTTGTTTTGATAGACCTGAAACGTGAAGAAGCAGGTTACGAAGATGTCGGGCAGATGAACATGTATCTCGGGTATTTTGAAAACGAGGAAAAAACGGAAGGCGATAACCCGCCTATTGGTATAGTACTCGCAAAAGAAAAAGATGAACTCCTTGTGAAATATGCAATGCACAATATTTCTTCACAGCTATTCGTAAGCAAGTATCAGCTTTATTTACCCGACAGGGAAGAACTTCAGAGGCTTATCAAAAAAGAGCTAAGTGCCAGTGACGATGATAAATAGCCAAGCTAAACAAGGTTATAAGCACACGCCGCTTGGGTGGATTCCGGAGGAATGGGGGATAAAGAAGATTCACCAGTTTGCAAAAGTTACTGCTGGAGCAACTCCTTCTACAAACAAAGCAGAATATTGGGGTGGAAAAATTCCTTGGATGAATTCAGGTGAATTGAATAAAAAGCAAGTTTTTGACGTTTCTGGTAGAATTACCGAATCTGGTTTAAAAAGTTCATCTACGAAATTATTGCCCAGAAATTGTATTCTTATTGGATTGGCTGGACAAGGTAAGACACGAGGTACAGTAGCAATAAACAGAATTGAATTATGCACAAACCAATCTATTGCTGCCATTCTTCCAAATGGGAGATTTGTTGAGGAGTATCTATTCTACAATTTAGAAAATAGATACGATGAGCTAAGGAAGTTATCTACAGGCGATGGTGGTCGAGGAGGATTAAATCTTCGTTTAATAGGCGGGTTATCTATTTTTTTACCCCCTCTCCCCGAACAAAAAGCCATTGCAAAAGTACTAAGTACGTGGGATGAGGCGATAAGCAAGACTCAGGAGCTAATCACTCAGAAAGAGCTTCGGAAGAAGTGGCTGATGCAGCAGCTCCTCACCGGAAAGAAAAGATTGAAGGGGTTTAAGGGGGAGTGGAAAAAGTACACCTATGAAAAATTACTAAAAGTTGTTAAACGTTCATTTGAGTTTAAAGATGATGAATTATATAAACTTATAAGTATCAGAAGAAGATCTGGGGGCATCTTCTTTCGGGATGCTTTGTACGGAAATCAGATTAAAGTTAAAGATCTGCGTACAGCAAATAAAGGAGACTTTTTGTTCTCAAAAATGCAAATAGTACACGGAGCATCAGCATTAGTAACAAAAGAGTTTGACGGAGCTAAAATTTCCGGCTCGTACATTGCCACAATTGCTAAGGATTCAAAGATATTGAATATGGAGTATTTTAACTGGTATTCTAAGCTACCCTATTTTTATCACCAGACGTATGTTTCAAGTTATGGTGTCCATATTGAGAAAATGACATTTGATTTTGAGAGTTTTTTACAGCTTGACCTTTTACTCCCGTCAGTGGAAGAGCAAACAGCCATTGTGAATGTCTTAAAGGCTTCCGAACAAGAAATTGAATTACTTAACCAAAAACTCGAATCACTCAAAGAGCAGAAAAAAGGATTAATGCAGGTTTTGCTGAGTGGGAAGAAACGAATAAGAATAAAATAAAAGGAGAAACATTATGCCAAGAAAAGAAATACACATAGTATCAAATTCCAAAAGAGGCGGATGGGATACAAAAAGAGAAAACGCCGAAAGAGCGTCAAGGCACTTTGAAACCAAACAGGAAGCAAAAGAGTGGAGCCGTGAGCAAGCACTAAAAATAAAAGCAGAGGTAATTCCACATGGTAAAGACGGCAAAATTCAGAATCCCAAACAGTTATGGCCAAGACCCTCATCCACCTAAGGATACAAAGCATTAGTATAAATTGAAAATCCAATATTGCTCCGACCTGCATCTGGAATTCCCTCGCAACAGGGAGTTTCTCAAAAAATATCCGCTTGATCCGGCAGGTGATATATTGCTGCTGACGGGGGATATTGTACCCTTTGGTGAAATGCAGAAACATCAGGATTTTTTCAAATTTGTTTCAGACAATTTTAAGGCAACCTACTGGCTGCCGGGCAACCATGAGTACTACCATTATGATGCAGCCAATAGAAGCGGTGTACTTAATGAAAAAATAAAGGATAATGTTTTTCTGGTGAATAATGTAACTGTGGTTGTTAATGAAGTGCGGTTTGTTTTTTCAACTCTGTGGAGCAATATCAGTCCCGCCAATAGCTGGCTGATTGAAAAGAGAATGAATGATTTTCATGCTATTCAATACGGCGGTTTCCGGCTTTCGGTGGAAAAATATAATGAAATGCATCAGGAGGGTTTTGATTTTATAAGCAAAGCACTTGAGGAGAACAAAAATCAAAGAACGGTGGTCTGCACACACCACGTCCCCACATTTATGCATTATCCTGAGCGCTATAAGGGGGACTCTCTTAATGAAGCATTTGCTGTTGAGCTGTTTGATTTTATTGAAAGCTCCGGAGTTTCACATTGGATATATGGACACCACCATAACAACACTCCCCCGTTTACCATTGGCAAAACAACCCTGCTGACCAATCAGTTAGGGTACGTGCAGTATAACGAACATCATTTATTTGAAAGGAATAAGGTGTTTGAGGTATGATTGACGAAGATCTAATTTGAGTACTTATAGAGCATATGAAATGGAATTATTAGAAGGATTATTAGAAGACGGCACCATAACCCATTGAGTTACAATGACTTATTATTAATTTTTTAATAGTATTAATAATTTTTTATTAAAAGAAGAAACGTTTTTTCTCTATTAACGAGGTTTGTATCAACTCGAGACTATTGGAAAATATTCATACATCAATAGATAAAAGGATTTAGTAATGACTATTTCAGAACTAAAGAATCTTAAAGAAACTGAGGATAAAGTCGAGTTTAAAGAAGCCAAACATAATTTTTCTTTCGCCGGTAGTTCTCATGATTCCCAAGAGAAAAGGCGCAAGTGTTTGCTGGGTTATGTGGTTGCTTTTGCGAATGAAAAAGGCGGCACTCTGGTTTTAGGAATGAAGGATGATTTTCCTCACCAGGTGGTTGGTACTGATTTTAGGGAGGGCAAAATTGGTTCATTGGAAGATGACGTTTATAAACAACTCAATATTCGTATTAGAATAGAAGAATTGTTTGAAAGTGGACTTCGGGTTCTGGTGATTAATATCCCTTCGCGTCCTTTGGGAAAAACTCTGAAATTTGAAGGCGTACCATTGATGCGTGTCGGGGGTAGTTTAAGAAATATGAGTGATGAAGAGTTATTTGCGATTCTTTCAGAACAGGAGCCGGATTTTTCAGAAAGAATTTGTGAGGGTGCAGCATACTCTGATTTGGATCTTCAGGCGATTTCGAAACTCAAGTCAGCATATTCACTGAAGCAGGATAATCAATCATTTAATGCCCTTGATAATATTCGGGCATTATCCGATTTATCTCTAATAAGAGATGGAAAAATTACCAATGCGGCAATTATTTTGTTAGGAAAAGAAGAGGCAATTAAGAAATATTTACCGCAGGCAGCAGTTCATCTGGAATATCGCAACACGCTTACTCAAATCATTTTTGATAACAGGCAGATTTTTTCGCAAGCTTATTTTATAGCTATAGATCAGCTATGGCAGGCAATTGATCAGCGGAACGGAAAAATCCCGGTTCAGCAGGGTCCATATATTTTTGATATTCCATTTTTTAATAAAGAAGTTATTCGTGAAGCAATTAATAATGCTGTTGCTCATAGGGATTATCGCAAAACAAGCGAAATCCTTATAAAACAATTTCCCAATGAACTTCATATCATTAACCCCGGTGGTTTTCCCTTGGGTGTTACGTTGGAGAATCTGCTTACGGTCAATAGCACACCCCGAAACAGATTACTCGCAGATGTTTTGGCAAAAACAGGAGCGGTTGAAAGAAGCGGACAGGGAATAGACAAAATATTTTATCAGACAATTTCAGAATCCAAACCAGATCCTGATTACTCGAAATCAGATAATTACCAGGTTGAGCTGCGGCTTTCCGCTCTTGTTGAAGATAAAGCATTTGCTCTTTTTATACGAGAGATACAATCCGATCGCAAAGATTCTGAAAAATTAAGCGTACAGGAAGTTATAGTACTTAATCAAATTCGCAAGGGTGTTGATCAAAAAGGACTTGATCAACTTATTATACAAAAGCTTGAAGATTCTGGTTTGTTGCAAAAGGTGGGTAAAACAAATGCTCAAAGAAGAATATTGTCCAAAGCTTATTACATATTTAGCGATAATAAAGCCGATTATACGAATTTAATGCCCCTTCAGAAAGAACAAATAATAATTCTGATATTCAAACATCTTGATGAATTCAAATTCGCAAAAATGGCGGATTTTGAAAATTTACTAAACAGGTTCTTAACAAGGGATCAAATTAAGTATTTTGTGGAAAAACTATGTAATGATAAAATTTTGGAAAGGGAGGGCAAAGGCAGAGGAACGAGATATAAAAAGGGGAATTTGATGGAAAATTCTGAAAAATTGGTTTCTCGAGCGATGAAACTCGGGCTGGAAGAAATGAAAAAGAGGGGCGAATTGGATGAACCCTAATTCCCCATATTTTCCCCATATTTCTTTATCATTTGCAAGGCCGAATAGCCATAACTCTAAGTATTTCAAATACTTACAAACAATGCTTAATTCCCCATATTGTTTGAAATTTTTTTAACACCCTTGGTTTTGACGTTGATCATATCAGTCAGATTCCGGCTCTTCAGATGCTGGTAATTCTGAGTTCAGCTTTTAAGGCGGCGAAATTTATGAGAAGAAAACTACAAAAATATCAAACCCCTTTAAAAATACGCAAGGGTCGGTACGCATCCGGGCATATCGACCCTCGAAACTTCTTCTTCCTAATATGGTAAGATAAGCGGTATAAATATACATTATGGTCATTAATATTCGCAAATCCGGCTGGCAGAAATTTTCTGATTCTCCATATTTTCTCCATATTTTTGCAATAAATCAATCGGTTTTGCTCATAACTCATTGTTTTACAATAACTTAGCAATAATTCTTATTCTCCATAAATATGTGATTTTAACATGAACACCCCCAGTTTCAAAGAGGATCATATCAGCCAGATACCGGCTTTGCAGATGCTGGTTAATCTGGGTTACACCTATCTGAGCCCGGCTGAGGCGGAGCGGCTGAGAGGGGGTAAAACCACCAATGTGCTTCTGGAGGAGGTTCTGCGGAAGCAGCTTCAGGAGATTAACAGCATCCGGGTTAGCTCCACCAAAACAGGCATCTTTTCCGATGAAAATATTGAGCGTGGTATTCTTACTCTCAAAAACATCCCCATGAATGATGGCTATATCTCCGCCTGTGAAAAAGCATATAACCTGCTTACCCTTGGTCTGGCGCTTGAGCAGAGTGTGGATGGTGACAAAAAAAGCTTTACCATGCAGTTTATAGACTGGCAGCAGCCCGGTAATAATGTGTTTCATGTTACTGAGGAGTTCAGCGTAATGCGGAGCAGCAGCAAGGAGCACTACCGCCCGGATTTGGTTTTGTTTGTAAACGGGATTCCCCTGTGCATTATTGAGTGCAAGCGGCCCGATATGAAAGAACCGCTGCGCCAGGCAATAAGCCAGCATCTGCGTAATCAGCAGGAAGACGGCATCAGAGGGTTATATATATACTCACAGATTCTCCTGAGCATAGCTACGCGGGAAGCTGCGTATGCAACTAACGCCACGCAGGAAAAATTCTGGGCTAAGTGGCAGGAGAAGTTTGAGCTCCTCTCTGATGAAGAGCAGTATAAACACCAACTTTATGAAATAAAAAACCGACCGCTTCCTGTTTCCGTCAAGAGCAGGATTTTTGATGAGCGCTTTTATTATGTGCGTAATTATTTTGATGCACTGGAACAAAACGGTATTGAAACAACAATTCAGGATTCATATCTTTACGGCTTATGCCGTCCGGAGCGGCTGCTTGATATCATGTTCAATTTTGTGTTGTTTGACAATGGCGAAAAGAAAATAGCCCGGTATCAGCAGTATTTTGTCGTTAAGAAATCGCTAAAAAAAATACTTCAGGTAAGCGCGGGAAAAAGAGGAGGCGGGGTTATCTGGCATACTCAGGGGAGCGGTAAATCATTAACCATGGTTATGCTTGCACAGGCAATTGCTATGGAAAAAAGCATACGTAACCCTAAAATCATTCTTGTTACCGACCGGACAGACCTTGATGATCAGATTACAAAAACATTTCTTAAGTGCGGCAAACATGTGCAGAATGCTTCAACCGGAAGCCGGCTTGTTGAATTGCTTGAAAGCAGAAGTGATGCAGTGGTTACCACTATCATTAATAAGTTTAACGCTGCTGTTAAGAAGATAAAAAAGCCGCTCGTGAGCCATGATATTTTTGTGCTGGTTGATGAAGGGCACCGCACGCAACATGGTATTTTTAATATTGATATGCAAAAGACCCTGCCAAACGCCTGCTTTATTGCTATGACGGGAACGCCTCTTTTTAAGAAGGACAAAAACACAGCGGTTAAGTTCGGCGGCATTATTGATGCTTATACGGTTGATCAGGCCGTGCGCGACAAAGCAGTTGTGCCTCTGCTTTATGAAGGCCGTCTTGCACATCAGCAGGTTAATGCCAGCCCGATTGATACATTTTTCGGGATGATTTCAGAACCGTTAAATGACTATCAGAAAGCTGACATCAAAAGGAAGTTTGCCCGCTACGATCATCTTAATGCAGCAGAACAAAAGATGCGGATGATTGCATGGGATATCAGTTATCACTTCAGGGAGAACTGGCAGGGCACACCCTTTAAAGCACAGTTGGTTTGTGAT
>JADLAF010000016.1 GCA_020848375.1 Ignavibacteriaceae bacterium | reverse complement strand
GCCGGAGCAATCCTCAGACTGCTGCTGAATAAGCAGACAGATCATATTTCAGATAAATTAGTGAAGGGTATCCTTGATTTTATGATTGAAAGCAGTGATGTAAGCGGAAAGAAGAAGACAGAGCTCCGCCGTCAGATGGAAGCCCTGGAATAAAAATATGAGCAGATATATGCTTATTAACATTGGGATTATCCTTTTTCCCCTCCTTTTTTCATTTGAAAAGAATATAAGATTTTACAGACGGATTCCGGCTTTACTTGCTTCCCTCAGCATTGTTAGCACAGTATATATCATTTGGGATATTATTGCGGCTTCCCGGGGGGACTGGGGATTCAGTGAGTTTTACACCGGCTCACTTCGCTTTGGCGGTCTTCCTCTGGAAGAAATTCTGTTCTTCGTGACGGTTCCTTACGCCATCATCTTTACTTATGAAACCATCAGATTTTATCTGAAGGATACAAAAGTTGTTCTGCCCGTTTGGCTGACGCTTCTGCTTGCGCTGGTGCTTTTTCTGCTCAGCGGTTACTATTATACGCAGTACTATACAGCTACCGTCATGATTTTTTCCGGTTCGTTTTTACTGCTTATTCGGTTCGGGAAATCAGAGCTTTTTACATCAGCAAATTTTTATCTGACCATCGCGGTCAGCTATATACCCTTTCTTATAGTGAATTATCTGCTTACCGCACCTCCGATTGTGTGGTATAGTCCTGATGCAATCTGGGGTCCGCGCTTTATCACCATACCGTATGAAGATTTCTTTTACTCTTTTTCGATGATTGGCTGGTGGACCTATTTTTATCATCTTTTCTTGAAACGATTTAAGATTGTCTGAGCGGATAGCAGTAATTGGCGGCGGTCTCGGGGGGTTGAGTGCTGCGGCACTGCTTGCCTCTGAAGGATTTGATGTAACGCTGTTTGAAAAAAACAGCAATACCGGAGGAAAAGCGGCGGTAATTCAGGGGGGCGGGTTCTCATTTGACGCAGGACCTTCACTCCTCACCATGCCTTTTATTCTTCACAATCTTTTTACCGCCTGCGGAAGGAATTCTGATCAGTATATATCGCTGAAAAAGATTGAAGTCATCTGCCGCTATTTTTACCCTGACGGCACGAAGATCGATGCCTTTGCCGACAGGGAAAAGTTCAAGACTGAAGTACATGACAAAACCGGTGAACCAAAGGATCATCTTGAAAAATATCTGACCTACTGCCAAAAAATTTATGATGCAACGGCTGATGTTTTTATTCTGAATGATTTCCGTTCACTCAAGCTCTTCTTAAGCAGCACCGGATTAAAGTCTCTTCTTAAACTTCCTCAGATTGATCCCCTCAGAACGGTTCATCAGGCCAATTCATCATTTTTCAATGACAAACGTTTGGTTCAGTTGTTTGACAGATACGCCACTTATAACGGGTCAAGTCCGTTTCTGGCTCCGGCAACGCTGAATGTCATCCCCCATGTGGAATATACGATGGGTGCATATATACCCGAGGGAGGCATCAGGCGGATATCTGAAGCACTTCAGCAGCTTGCTGAGGAGTCGGGGGCTGTCATCCGCAGGGGAGTGCAGATTGATGAGATTGTCACTGATGGCAATAAGGCATCCGGAGTTCGTGTTGACGGTAAGATTTATCATTTTGACCGGATTATCAGTAATGCAGATGTAAACTATACCTATGAAAAGCTCCTTAATAACCCTCCGCGGGCTGAAGCGAAGCGTTACAGAAAGATGGAGCCCTCCGGTTCCGGGCTGGTTTTTTACTGGGGGGTTGAAAAGGAATTTCCCGGACTTGAAATCCATAATATTCTTTTCTCGCAGGATTATGAAAATGAGTTCAGAGAACTCTTTGAGCAGAAAAAAATCCCCTCTGACCCGACGGTTTATGTATATATATCATCAAAATATCATTCTTCAGATGCCCCGCGTGGTGGCTCAAATCTTTTTGTTATGATCAACACGCCGTATGATAACGGAAAGATAACCGAAGAGGAAGTTCAGCGTACACGGGAAACTGTGATTAGCAAGGTAAGTACCATGACTGGCGAGGATATAAGGCCTCTGATCAGATTTGAAGATATCCTCACCCCGCGTATGATTCAGGAAAGAACCAACAGCAGATGGGGAAGTATATACGGAGTTTCTTCAAACTCACGGAACGCTGCTTTCCTGAGGCAGGCAAACAGATCATCCTCATATAAGAATCTCTATTTTTGCGGAGGGAGTGCACATCCTGGGGGAGGGATTCCGCTCGTGATTCAATCCGGTATCATAGCTGCAAATAAAGTAATTGAAGATACAAAGAGGGGCAGCTCAGGATGAACCGGGTGCGTCACAGCCGTTCGGCCGAAATAGTTTTCCACTGGTATATAGACAGACTGTTAAGAAAGAACTTTAATTCCTTCGTGCTGCTGGGTGCTAAACCCTCACATCAGCAAAACAGAGCACTGCTGATTACTCCTAATCATATCTCCTGGTGGGATGGTTTCTTTGTTGACCGCCTGAGGCGCGTGCTTTTCCCCGGCAGGAAACTTCATTTGATGATGCTTGAAGAACAGATAAAAAAGTATCCGTTCTTTAATAAAGTTGGGGCTTTTGGCATTGATCCTGGCAGACCGAAAAAGGTGCTTGGTGCTCTGCAATACACTGCTGAAGTATTAGAAAATGGATCTAATTTTGCGGTTGTATATCCGCAGGGGGAAATAGAATCGCAGGAAACCCCTGTGCTTAGTCAGAAAGCCGGCATAACCAAGATTGCGCAACTGGCTAAATCCGAATTTCTTCTGATACCAGTTTTCTTTAAGATTATGTATAAGGATAAACCAAAGCCGGAACTTTATGCAGCGGTATATACTCCGCTCAGTTCAGCTCAGGCGGGGGAATACAGAGAGTATCTTCAGAGCTGTTATATGAACTTCAGGGCACTGTGTGAAAGACACTATAAAACAGGAGAGGGGTCCGTGATCTCTCTCCTTTAAGATTTTATCGGCTGATATTATAGAGCCGGTCAAAGGCAAGAACTTTGTAGTCGTATAAATCCGGATTGTTTTCCGCGCTCTGATCCATATAGCGGCGGATATTTCCTGTTACAATTCTTGTAATGGAATAATCAGCATCGCTGTTCTTCAGCTTACGGTATATAATATATCCAAATGGCTGCTCACCGTCGGCGGGAGGGTCAGGGGCTTCCCAGGTTAACAGCAGACCGCGTTCGGTTTTTTCAGACTTTAGATTTTTAGGCGCGTTAGGAGGAATCACATCTTTCCACGGCATAAGCGGGGGGAAAGCCGGTTCTGCGAACCAGTCATTTTTCATTGAGTCGGCTATGCCCTGAGCATTTCGCGTGATAGAGCTTGAACTGAAATAAACCGAGCCCTCTACGTTGTTAAAGGATCTTGTCATCCTCAGATGGTCGCCCAGTTCGCTTTTGCTTCCTTTAAAGTTTGCGTTTGCAAATCTGCCCGAGTATTCTCCTATATATAAATGAACATCCCTTGTGACCTCAGACCACCAGGGAAGCAGCTTTGCGTAATCGGCCTTTTCGTGACCAATTTCCCAGTAAAGCTGCGGGAGGACGTAGTCAACGGTTCTGTTTTTAATCCAGTTGAGCGGGTCGCAGTAAAGGATATCATAGGAGTTAAAACCTGAGGTGCCGGCGTATTCATTCAGCACAATACCAAAGGGACTGATGCCAAACTTAACACGGGGCTTAACTGCTTTGATGATTTCATTCAGTTCAGCCATCAGTGTGTTGATGCTGTATCTCCTCCAGCCATCAACATTTTTAATGTTGTTATGATAGCGGGCAAAGCTGAGTGAATCCTCATTTGAGACTTTTGGTGAATATGGATAGAAGTAATCGTCAAAATGAATGCCATCCACATCATAGCGGGTGACAACATCAGCAACAATTTCGCGTATATATTCGCGCACGGCAGGGTTGCCGGGGTCAAGCATTTTATATCCCGGGAAATCAAGAATCCACCCGGGGCGGCGGGTAACCACATGCTGCGGGCTCAGGGGATAGTCTCCCACCTTTTTCTCTGCGCGGTACGGGTTAAACCATGCGTGCAGTTCCATCCCGCGTTTGTGTGCTTCAGCAACAGCGAACTCGAGCGGATCATAATAAGGGTTTGGCTCTGTTCCCTGGGCGCCGGTCAGCCAGTATGACCAGGGTTCGTACGGGGAGTTATAAAGAGCATCACATTCGGTACGTATCTGGAAGAAAATTGAGTTGATGCCCGCATCCTTCAGTTTGTCAAAAATTTCAATCAGCTCTTTGATCTGGTCGCCTGATGAAGCATTCCTGTTTTTAGGCCAGTCAATATTGGCAACAGTTGCAACCCATGCTCCGCGGAGCTCGCGCTTCATTTCGGGCTGGGCAAAAAGCTGCAGTGAGGAAAAAAGTATATATACGATAAGGAGAAGGTGCCGGGTGATCATTTCTGCGTTATTTCTTAAAGATTAATAAAAATACTTAATGCCAACGCGCGCCATAAGACCGCTCATGTCATAACTGCGTTCAAAAACCCTGGTGCGGGCGGGGGTGGTGAGGGTTGCCTGCTCTTGCACTTCATACTCCCAGCTTGGCTCTGAGTTGTGATAATTGAACTCAACAAAAAGGTCAGAACGGGAGCCGATTTTATACTTCACACCTGCGCCGAGCCGCCATCCGAAATCAACTGCAAGCTGCCAGTCATCCTCAGCCGGATTATTGAAATCACGGTAATAAACCAAGAGGAAATCCAGCCCCAGATTTCCTATTACATAAAACTGGGTGCGCTGATCAAAGGGAATGTTGACCCTCAGGACGGAAAGAACCGGAAAACCGTGAAGATTGGTTTTCGCGCGGAGTTCATTAAGTTCCCCGATATCGTTTGCGTAATTGGTGTTAAACTGTTCGGCCAGGCGCTTGTCAACGTATGATTTGTTGAACCAGTCAATACTCCAGCCCATCTCCAGACGCTCGTCAATCGGGGAGGTGCCCTCATAGCCGAGTATCATACCTGATTCGGTTACCTTAGGGTCAAAAAGCCCGATTTTGATAGTGGAGGACTGCTGAGCAGCTCCCTGGAAGGTAATGACTAATAATAGAAAACTGATAAATCTCATACTGTAATTCCTGCTATAAATATTTTAAGAGGTCATTAAATTTACGATATTCGGGGAAGAAATAATAGGGGGCAGTAAATTCTGACAGCCGGATACTTTGCCACGAATGACACAAATCAGTGCGAATGAAATTACTAATCTGATAGCCGTTGTGAAATTCGTGTCTTAAATTAGTGAGAATTCGTGTTAGGTTATTAACGGGTTTATGAGACGAATAATCTGCCACGGATGCCACGAATCAGCACGAATGGAGCAGCCAGAAATGAAAACTTATGTGAGGCGATATTTCACACTGTAGCTCAAAACGTGTCCGGTAAGCAAATAGATTTCGGCAGACGCTCCAAAGCCGGGGTGATTTTGCTTACTATGTGATTTAAAGTGGATTTGATAATATCATTTTTTTGCGGACTGGCTGTATGTAAGATAATTTCCTTATTTTGGCAACAGATAATCTTTCACTACAATCAGGAGTAATAATGAAGCGTTCGTTTCTAAAAAAGCTATCACTCACTTTTCTTGCCGCGGTGCTGTTTGTTCAGCTTAGCGGCTGTTATGGTTCGTTTACCGTAACAAAAAAACTCTATAACTGGAACGGCAAGGTTGGCGACAAATTTGTTAATACAGCAGTAATGTGGGTTATGTTTATTATACCCGCTTATGAAATAGCAGGTGCAGCCGATCTGCTGATTTTTAATACGATTGAGTTCTGGACAGGCAAGAATCCGGTTGCCATGAATGAGAATGAAAAAGAAACTCAGTATGTAAGTACTGACGGAAGTGTTTACAAAATTACCGCAACACAAAACAGGTTTGACATCGTTAAAATAAGTGGCGATGTAACGGATGGTGAGACCGCATCACTCTGGTTTGATGACGCAAGCGAAAAATGGTATATATCATCTGACGGCGGAGAGAACCTCCTGGTTGCTGAAAAGCAGGGAGAGAAAAGTTCGCTGCTGACGCTGGTGTATCCCGATCAGAGCAAACTTACTGTTGATCTGAATCAGCTTCCTCCTGTAAGATAAATTCTCTGGAAATTATTTAGTGCAATGCCGCCGCATTACCTTGCGGCGGGCTTTTTATCATGCAAGAAGTTCGCGCAAAGTCGCTAAGACGCAAAGATTTTAACGCAAAGTTGACGCTGAGCCCCGCAGAGTTTTAGAGTGTTAAACTAATTCTGCATTATAAATTTTTCATTATACATTAACCCGCAGTTCATACTTCATAATTCAAAATTCATAATTGTTATATGTATTTCTCTTTCAGAATATGGAAGTGATGCGCCGCGTGGCCGGCGATAATCCAGATGAGAGCGCGGATGCTTATTTCGTTGTTGTTTGCCTCACCGGTGCGATGTATGGTTGTGTTGTTAAAGGAGGAGAATAATTCAACATTTGCAAGACGCAGATGTTCAAACTCGTTTAACAGCGAGCTAAGGGTACGCTCATTTGC
>JADLAF010000015.1 GCA_020848375.1 Ignavibacteriaceae bacterium | reverse complement strand
CATTACTAATTGTTTGTTCACACTGCTACATCTTCAATCTTTGGTGTTATAATCTTCCTTACCGTAGGTCGCGCTTTCCTTTTTGGTGCTTCCGGTTTCGGCAGCTCCTTTGGCTTTTCAGCAGCAGCTTCGCGTACTGATTTGCTGTTTCTGTCCTTCACGTTGCGGTATGTATATACTTTTTTCCTGAAGTTACGAAGGATAACTTTTTCTTCATCGTGGTGAAGCACATAGTTTGGCAGTACCGGAATCTTACCGCCGCCGCCGGGAGCATCTATCACAAAGTGCGGTATTGCCAGTCCTGAGGTCCAACCGCGCAAGTGTTCAATGATATCAAGCCCGGTTTCAAGTGAAGTTCGGAAGTGGTTTGCACCTTTGGTTTCATCAGCCATATACATGTAATACGGACGCACTCTCATCCTCAGCAGTTTCTGCATCAGTTCTTTTACTGTTGCCGGGTCATCATTCACACCTTTCATCAGAACCATCTGATTCCCTACCGGACATCCGGCATCAGCAAGCATGGTGCATGCTCTCATGCTTTCAGGGGTAATTTCCCACGGGTGATTAAAATGTGTGTTCACATAAATCGGATGATACTTCTTGAGCATATCCACCAGCTTTTGCGTAATCCGATGAGGAAGAACGCAAGGCATTTTAGTTCCAAGCCGGATAATTTCGATATGGGGTATCTGACGGAGGCGTGCAAGTATCTTCTCGAGCATTACATCAGTAAGCATCAGAGGATCACCGCCGGAAAGAATTACATCGCGGATTTCAGTATGCTTTTCAAGATAATTGAAAGCAGCTTCCAGCCCCTTCATGGAAATTTTTTCTGAATCACCGACTTTTCTTTTGCGGGTGCAGAATCTGCAATAAAGACCACACTGGCTGGTTGTAAGAAACAGAGCGCGGTCAGGATAGCGATGAGTGATATTAGGAACAGGACTCATCGCATCCTCCATGAGAGGATCTTCCGGCCCGTCTATATCATCAAGCTCCTGAACATCAGGAACGCACTGAAGCCAGATCGGATCACCGGGATATCTGATTAAACTCAGATAGTAAGGGTTTATCCGTACCTGGAAGAAATCATTCAACCGCTCGGCAACATTCCGGTCTATATTGAACTTCTCAACAAGCTGATCTACAGTATGAACACTGTCTCTCAGCATCTGTTGCCACATCTCCATAAATTCTCCTTAAGAATTTAACATAAAATATTTTCCGAACACCAGCAATGAGTCGTCCTTTGCATAGAAATGTTTTATTTCTGCTAACAAAGAATACTCATTCTTTTCATAAAAAGCACGCGTCTTGCCATAATTTTCTTTTGAAGAAGTTTCAGCAAGAATCAATCGCCCGCTATGATCTTTAACAAACTTTTCTGCATGATTAAGCAGCTCTTTTCCAAAGCCCTTTCCTTTTAAGGAAGCATCAACCACTATCCAGTAAAGATCAAACACTGCGTCAGTCATCGGTCGTCTGCCCGTGCAGTGATACCCGATTACCTGCCCCTCTAATTCCTTTACATAGATGTTGTAGTCCTGCTGCCCGGGTATATTGATTGTTATGTCAATAAGCTCCATTGCAACACTTACTTCCTCACCGGAGAACTGTTCAGAACTTTCAAGTATTTGCTTCAGCCGGTCTCTGTCAGACGGCTTCAGTGTACGTATCAATGTTCCTTCTCTTCAGTGCAAGTGAAATTAGTGTATGCAACATGCGGGGATAATCCAGACCAGAGGTCCTGGCAGCGCGGAAGAATCCTGAATCAGACGATATATCCGGATTCGGGTTTACTTCAATGACATACGGTGTTCCTTCTTTGGAAATCCGGATGTCAACGCGTGCATAGTCCCGGCACTCAAGTGCTTTAAAGGACTGCATTGCTGTTTCGGTGACTTTCTTCTGAATGCGCTGCGAAAGTCTGGCAGGACAAACACCCTGCGTTCCTTTGTAGTACACACTTTCAGCCATCCATTTGCCTTCGTATGTTACAATCTTGGGGAGATCTGGCGGGAGCTTCTTAAAACTGATCTCAGAAACCGGAAGAACCTTATCACCCAATACTGCCACATTCAACTCTCTGCCGTCTATAAACTCCTCAACAAGAATATCCTGCGAATAGGTCTTGCGAAGATAATTTATCTGTTTGCGCAGAACAGCAAAATCATGCACTACTGAGTTTTCGGAAATGCCAATGCTTGCATCTTCTTTAAGAAGCTTCGTAATGACCGGAAAACGTAATTTAAAACTTTTTTCAGTAACACGCTGAGCGGGTTTAATAACCGTAAATTCAGGTGTCTTTATGTTATGTGCCGATAGAATTTTTTTTGTAAAAGATTTATCAAGGCAGTTGCCCAGGGTCTGGGGTGCATTGCCGGTGTACGGAATGCCCAGCAGAGGATAAAGCCCTGCATGATATGCCTCAAACGAAGCGATTCCTTCAATAGACTCAACAAAATTCAGGATAACATCCGGTGATGCTTTGCGGATTGCTCTGATGTTCTCATGAACGTTCCTTCCTATGGCAAGCAGTTCAATACGCGAATAGTACTTCTTGAGCGATGACTGTATCAGATGCATCTCGCGGAGCAGCGAAGTTTCTGAAAGATCTTCTCCGGATGATGAGCCATCCGAGCCGGGCTTTCCGCTGTAAACTTCATACACCGAAGCGGGGCTGTTATAACAAACCAGCACTTTAATTTCTTTGCTCATGCCAGCCCGTATCTTCTTGCACCGTGCCATGCGGCGCGGTTGATCAGAACATTGTAATTCATTCCGGCAGAGCGGGCTGCTTTAGGAAAGCAGGAATTATCTTCCGGATTAGGAAGAATTCCGGGGAGCGGATTAATCTCAATTATATTGGGAGTTCCTTCTGCATCAAGGCGGACGTCAATTCGCGACCAGTCGCGGCAGCGAAGTATCTTATATGCCTTTTTGCAGATGATTTCAATTTTATTTTTTAGTTCATCATCAAGCTGAGCGGGGCAGGAGAAGATATCAAGCGGATTTTCCTTTGTGTCAAATATCCACTTAGCTTCATAAGAATAAACCGGAGCCAGATGTTTTGGGAGCTCCTGAAAATTTATTTCAACAATGGGAAGCACTTCTACTTCATCACCATTGCCCATCAAGGCAACAGTGAACTCCCGTCCGCTTAAATACTGCTCCACCAGAGCCGGCTGATGATACTCATTAATGATTTTTGTGACAGCTTTGGTCAGCTCTTCTGCATTATGCACCAGAGATGCATTAAATATTCCTTTACTGGAACCTTCTCCGTTTGGTTTTACGAAAAGAGGAAAGGATAATTTTGCAGTTTCAAGCTCCTCCGGCGATGAAATCACCTTAAAATCTGCTGTGGGGATGTTGTGGTACTTAAGAATTTCTTTAGTGCGGGCTTTATCTAAACAGATTGAGAGTGTAAGCGGGTCTGATCCGGTGTATG
This sequence comes from Ignavibacteriaceae bacterium, assembly GCA_020848375.1. Classification (GTDB taxonomy): domain Bacteria; phylum Bacteroidota; class Ignavibacteria; order Ignavibacteriales; family Ignavibacteriaceae; genus H2-BAC3. The sequence goes on along the minus strand of JADLAF010000015.1, from coordinate 4,717 downwards.
GAATCTGAAGCATATCAAGGATTGCAGGTATCTGTGCCTCGCGGCTGATGCCATGCATCCCCTCCGCAATATTAAAGACCAGATCAGGTTTTATCATTTTAAGTTTTTCAAATGCTTCAGTATTTGCCTCAATCAGTTGCACCTGGTGATACTCCGCAAGTGCATCGCGCACTGCGTTTATCGTTTCCCAGGTGTCCCACTCCGCATACTCATCAATCGAACTCTTATCATCCGGCGCTGATTCAGAAGTAAGAGGAGATTCATTTTCATCGGCTGACAATTCCGGCTTTACATTAAAGACCAGAGCCAGGTTCAATTTCTTGCTGAATGAAAATGTTATAAAAAATTCTCCGTAACGGTTACTTCTTAAATAAAAAACTTTTTTTTCTGCACAAATATAATTAATAACAACTCAAAAACAATTTTTCTTAATTGTGAATTATGAAATCTGAAGTATGAATTGAGAATTGAAAATGTCCTATTTCCTGGTCAGGATTCGCACAAAGATGCTAAGCCGTGAAGAGAAGTTTTAACGCCGAGGAAAGCAAAGTATTCACAGAGTTCCGCAAAGCACCGTTCGCTCGCCATTGGTATGCGGATTTTAAACGGATGCAAGGCATCACCGATTAACACTGATCCGGAACTTTTAACTTTTCACTTTTAATTTTTAACTCCCATTTCTCCCCCTACTGTACATTGACATTACTAATTACTAACTACTCATTACTAATTAAGCAATGTGTGCATATCGCAGTGATTCAGAGTAGTGTGCGCGGAGGTGCGATTTTATTGGGTGAAACTGGTGCTGCTGCAAATGTGGGTCATGCGCTATGATTTCAAACGCATCGCGCTGTGCGTTGATGAGTATCTCTGTGTCTTCGGTTAACACCGCATATTTCAGTTCCGGGTAACCGCTTTGCCTTATTCCAAAAATATCTCCCGGACCGCGGAGCTTCATATCAATGTCGGCTATTTTAAATCCATCGGTGTGCTGAACCATCGCTTCAAGGCGGATTGCAGATTTAAATTTTTCCATCATCCATGCAGGCATCCGGTCAATCTGTCCGCGGAATCGTGAAGCCGCCGCCGCATTTTCATCCTTGGTGACCAGAATGCAGTACCCCTGCTTATCGCTCCTTCCGACCCGCCCGCGCAACTGATGGAGCTGCGATAGTCCGAACCGGTGCGCTTCGTTAATGATGATGATGTTAGCATCGGGTATGTCAATCCCCACTTCAATGACGGTTGTGGCAAAAAGGATATCAAATTCCTTTTCAGCAAATTTTTTCATAATGGATTCTTTTTCGCTCCACTTCATGCGCCCGTGAACCAAACCGGTACGGCAGTCCTGCAAAAAAGTAGCTGAAAGCTCTGAAAAATTTTCTTCTGCGGCTTTCAAATCGAGTTTTTCTGACTCTTCAACCAGCGGATACACAATAAATGTCTGATAACCCTCCTTTATTTTCTCTTTTGCGAACTCAAGAATAGCAGGAAGACGGGATTCACCTCTTAATGAAGTGATAATCGGAATTCTGTTCGCCGGCATTTCATCAATTACTGAGTTATCAAGATCACCATAAACAGTTAATGAGAGTGTACGCGGTATTGGTGTGGCTGACATCACAAGAACATCGGGGTTTAATCCCTTATTCATCAATCTTGCTCTCTGAACAACTCCGAAACGGTGCTGTTCATCAACCACAACTAATCCTAATCTGTTAAAGAGCACCTCTTCTTCAAACAATGCATGAGTTCCTATGACAATCTGCGATGAGCCCGTTGCAATTGCATTCAGATGTTCCATGCGGACAGATTTTTTTTGTCCGCCTATCAGCAATGATACATTCACTATTCTTTCGGGGAATGCGTCAGTATATCGTTTTATTAGTTTAATAATGTTCAGGAAATGCTGATTAGCAAGAATTTCTGTTGGTGCCATCATTACTGCCTGATATCCGTTTTCAACAGCAAGAATCATTGCAATAAGCGCAACAATGGTCTTTCCGCTCCCCACATCCCCCTGAAGCAGCCGGTTCATCGGTTTGGGAGTGAGCATATCACGGAAAATTTCGCGAGAAACTTTTTTCTGCGCCTCCGTAAGTTCAAAGGAGAGCGTTGTCATAAACTCCCTGATCATGGCGGTTTTGTTTTCAAACATGATTCCGGGCAGCTCTTCTTTCACATTCCGCTTTCTCATTGCAATCAGAATCTCAAGATAAAAGAGCTCTTCATACTTTAACCGCCCGTGACAATCATTTACCTCCTCCATCGAAGCCGGATAGTGCACTCTGCGCACCAGTTCGCTGAGCGGAAGGAATTTATACTTCTCAATAATTGACCGGGGGAGTGTCTCCTCAATATATACAGCATACTGGTCCACCGCAGCAGTTGCCATCTTGCGCAGACTCATATCGCCTATATTCCGCTCGCGCAGTTCTTTGGGAAGGCGGTAAACCGGAAGTACCTTTCCGGTATTGTAAAACTGCTGCGTTTCGTCTTCGGTTATTTTATCATAATCAGGATGAGCAAACTGAATATTGCCAAATTTTGAAAAAGCCGGTTTGCCTGAAACAGCAAAGGTTTCGCCGATGACAAATTTATTTATATGATATCGCGCACCCTGAAACCAGATTCCTTCAAAAAATCCCCCCTTGTCTCGGAAATTTACCACAAGAATTTCCTTGCCGCCAAACCGCTTGCTTTCTTTATTATAAACCGTCCCGATGATGGTTACCTCAGAATCATTTCCTTCGTGTATAAACTGTGCAAGCTGGCTGCTGTTCAGTATTGTCGAACGGTCAAGATAGCGCGCGGGAAAATAAAAAAGCATATCCCGTATCGTCTTAATCCCCATATTAGCAAACGGAATAGCCCGCTTAGGCCCAATGCCCGGCAGAAACTGAATGGAGGATTCTAATTTTGCTGAAGACATAATTCTGTTCTTTTCATGATGCAATTTAAGAATTCCCCTAAAGCAAAACCGGACTGACAAAGATACCCTGCTGCAAATTAGCGAATGACTCATTAGTGAATCTCCTGACCGGGTGATTACATCTTTATTTGCGGACTCTTTGCAAATTTCATCCGGAACCGACTGCACTCTCACAACCCTAAAACCCCGCCAACCCGCTCCCTCTTTTTTCGTATATTTGCATCAGTAATTTTTTTATGTAGTGCATGGATTTATTTAGCAAGATATCAAAAATTAAAGAGAAGTACGACCGCATAACCGAACAGCTCTCCGATCCTCAGAACCTTAACAATAACGAAAAACTGATTCAGTTGAGCAGGGAGCGGAGTGATCTCACTCCCCTGATTGAATCTTTTGCCCGTTACACCAAAGTGCTTAATGATATTGCCGGCAATAAAGAACTGATTGACTCAGGCGATAAAGATTTTGCAGAAATTGCACAGGCAGAACTCGCCTCCCTTAATGAGCAAAAAGAAAAACTTGAAGAAGAACTGAAAATCCTCCTTTTGCCAAAAGATCCCAACGACAGCAACGATGTAATCATGGAAATCCGTGCGGGCACCGGCGGTGATGAAGCGGCTTTGTTTGCGGGGGACCTTTTTCGGATGTACTCCCGTTATTTTGAAACCCGCGGATGGCGCACAGAAATTATTGATGTAAGCGATACCGGCATCGGCGGCTATAAAGAAATAGTGATGTCAGTAGCCGGGGAAAATGTTTACGCTGATCTGAAATTTGAAAGCGGAGTACACAGAGTGCAGCGCGTTCCAGCTACAGAGGCAAACGGAAGAGTACACACCTCAGCAGCATCTGTTGCAGTACTGCCTGAAGTTGAGGAGGTGCAGGTAGATATAAATCCTGCCGACCTTAAAATTGATGTGTACCGGAGCGGCGGCGCGGGCGGACAGAATGTTAACAAAGTTGAAACCGCAATCCGCATCACTCACCTGCCTACCGGATTAGTTGTGCAGTGCCAGGATGAGCGCTCCCAGTTAAAGAACCGCCAGAAGGCAATGAAGGTATTGCGTGCGCGTCTCTATGAAGCCAAGATGAAAGAGCAGAACAGTGAAATAGCCGCACAGAGAAAACTTATGGTGCGCAGCGGTGACAGGAGTGATAAGATTAGAACCTATAACTTTCCCCAGAACAGAATTACCGATCACCGGATAGGGCTTACGCTTTATAACTTAGCCGGAGTAATAAACGGTGACCTTAACGAAATGATTGAGCAGCTCAAAATTGCCGACCGTGCAGAGCGCCTGAGGATGGATTTAGAGCTGGTGTGATTTTTTTACACCCTTCTTCTTTTTAAGGAGAAGGGTCGGGGATGAGGTTTGGCTTATATATACCAGGGATTTTTCACCGCAATGGAAGCAAAGTTAGGCGCAGAGTTTTCCGGCTCCCTTCTCCTTTTTAAGGAGAAGGGCTGGGGATGAGGTTTGTTTACCCTTATTTATATTCTCTATCCTGCAACATTTCTCTCACCCCCCTATTTAAAACAAAAAACCGCTTCCTCTTTATCAGAAGAAGCGGTTATAAAATTATTTTTAAATTTTATTAAAGACTAAGTATATCATTATACAATATAAACGCCATCAGCACCAGCAGCAGCACAAAGCCGGCGTTTTGGATGACTATCTTCGTCTTAAGCGGAATCTCTTTCTTCATTGCTCCCTCAATAAGAATCATCACCAGATGTCCTCCGTCAAGCGCGGGGAAGGGGAGGATATTCAGCAGTGCAAGACT
>JADLAF010000014.1 GCA_020848375.1 Ignavibacteriaceae bacterium | reverse complement strand
CGGGACGACCTTCTGCGTAAAGGGTGACCGTGAAGCAACGAAAATTCTGATCGGATCCGTTAAGCGGGGCCGACGAGACTCGAACTCGCGACCTCCTGCGTGACAGGCAGGCGTTCTAACCAACTGAACTACGACCCCGTAGAAAAACAAATTTTAAAGAACTTATCTGAAATGAATTTCAGACAGAACCAAAATTTACAGCTTTTTCATCATCAAAACAACAAAAAAGTGCAAAATCAGTAAAATCTTGTTTTAATCGCCGAACCCGATTCCTATCTGACGGGCTGTAAGAAGGGTTTGGGAGTCGGGTTGCACTAATTTCTGCTTCGAAATGGCATCTTCGATGAGGACGTTTTTTATTTCATTTCCTTTGAGAGCAACCATCCGTCCGAACTTCTTCTTCATGGCAAGTTGAATGGCATAAGCGCCAAATTTAGTTGAGAGTATTCTGTCATAAGGAGTGGGGCTGCCGCCTCGCTGAGTGTGTCCAAGAATGGTGACCCGGGTCTCCCTGCCGGTATTTTCCTCAATTTTCCGGGCAACAATTTCTCCGATACCGCCAAGCTGTTTTGGATCGTGCCTCTTGATATCGGTGCCTTTAAGTACGAGATCTCCGCCCAGCTCTTTTGCCCCTTCAGCTACACAGACAAGCGAGAAGCGTTTTCCTGAAAGCTCCCGTTCTTTAATCTTTTGATATACTTTTTCGTACGAAAATGGAATTTCGGGTATCAAAATAAGATCGGCACCTCCAGCAAGCCCGCCGTTAAGAGCTATCCATCCGGCGTATCTGCCCATAACTTCAACCACGATCACTCTGTGGTGCGAAGAGGCGGTTGTGTGGAGCCGGTCAAGTGCCATGGAAACCACGTACACTGCTGAATCATGTCCAAATGTCAGGTCTGTAGCTTCAAGATCGTTGTCAATAGTTTTTGGGACGCCAACAACATTCATCCCCATCATGGTCAGCTTATTGCAAATATGCATCGTACCGTCTCCGCCAATACCAATCAGGCAGTCAAGCTTCCAGGCGTGATAATTTCTAACGGCTGCTTCTGAGCGGTCATGAATGGAGATAACCCCGTTTGAGTCCGCAATTGGCCAGTGGAAGGGGTCACCTTTATTGGAAGAACCAAGTATGGTGCCTCCGATAGCCAGGATACCCGATACGTCTGCATTGCTTAACTCACGCGCTTTACCTTCAACAAGCCCTTCAAAGCCGTCTAAGATGCCGATAACAGTGATGCCGTTGTCAAGAGCTGATTTTGTTACCCCTCTTATAACTGCATTAAGACCGGGGCAGTCCCCACCGCCGGTTAAGATTCCTATTCTGGTGACTTTCTTGGTAGCTTTCATCTTTCCTTCTTTATAACCGCAAAAACTCAAGTCACAAAGATACGAAAAGTGAAAATAATCCTGAAGATGAATAATCAGGAATTTTTAATTCAAGTCCTTAACTATCCCGGATAAACCGTTTGAACCCTGAAACCGTTTATTTCATTAACGTGAGTTTAAGGGCTGAGGAGAAACCTTCACCCTCAAGCCGCAGTATATATATTCCGCTAGGGAGATTATTCAGCCGGATAGTTTCCTTATTGGTACCTTGTGTATATATACCGCTTCCGAATTCTGATATATATTCACCTGAAACCGAAAACAGATTTAATGAATATCTGCCTTCTCGGCTTATTGTAAAGCGGACTGTGGTTTCCGGATTGAAAGGATTGGGGTAGTTTTGTAACAGTTCAAAGCCCGCGGGGGGACCGGAAACTGTCTCCTCAACACCGGTAACGATAATCTCAGGGATCGACGTAATTTTCACACCCGGCAGTGTGAATGAGGGCAGACCGAAAACTGATAGATCAATTCCTGATGTTGGTATATGTGACTGCACTATCCACATATTTGGTGCAAACCAGATACTATCCTTCACGGTGAGTATTCCAACAGGAAGCACAAAAGGAGGCACTCCCAGCAGATAGCTCAGAACAAATGAGTTTACAAACCGTTTTGTCTGGAAAGTTCCGATCTCGGTAACAAGTTCACCATCAGCTATTCTTTTGCCACGAAGTTCAAACCTCATCGGAAGTGTGATGGTATCAATAGTAATGGTGGTATCGTATTGGAAATAGGTATATGTAGAATTTACTGTATTATTAAACCGATAGTTGGTGTACCAGCCCTCAAATGATGCAAGCCGTGCAAGCAAATCTGACAGACTTGTACCCAGTATGCTGTCAATACCGGTTGTATCAATGGTGCCCAGAAGTGAGTTTATTGCAGAAAACGAAAGATATGTTTTACCGTTATTACCATCCAGATTTATATATGTGGTATCTGTATAAGGTTGAAAGGGGACTGTTTCACGCAACCCGTTTTTACTGAGTACCACATTTGCTGTAAGCCCTTCGTAAGTGGTTACAACAGCAAAGGAATCTATCCTGTAAGTTGAAAGAGAGTCCTGCGGAGTGTTTAGTGTGTCAACCGGGGTTGATTTGAAGTACCACTTCTGCCCTGTATTGGCGGGGAAGTAAAGCGATGCCTGTGAGTAAGCCAGCGCCGGAGTTACCAGTATATAGAGTAAAATAAAGAATCTTTTCATTATCAGTTTGCCGCTAATAGTTTAATATTCACATTTCCGGTAAAATTCCGGAACTGCATTTCTATTCTGTCAATATTCGTATTATCAATCACGCGCCTTATGGCTGCCCTGTTATCGTCAAGTATTTCAGAATATTGCATTGTTCCCAAAGGGTTATAAAGATTAACCGTGAGTGAACCCTTAATATAATTTGAACTGCTGATATTCAGTATGGTCATGGACGAATTGAGCCACACACTGTCTGAGACATTAAGATTTAAATTTGCTGCATCAACACGAAGAGAATAAGACCGGTAAAAATTGTCTTTAACCGGAGTATTCAGCAAACCCACATTCTCACCTGGTGGAATAATGCCTTCCCGACACCCTGCAAGGAGTATTATTACGAACAAGATGATGATGCCAACGTTCTTCTTCATTTTATTTTTTGATCTTTTTTAGCTTTTCAAGGGCTTTTGTTACGGGTTCCGTCACAACTACTCTTCTTTCCTCTTTAAGAAGGTTTTCTATCTCCTTTTCCAAAAGAGAAGCACCCAGTTCAGCAGCTAAATCTGCTGCTTTTATCCTGGTGCGAAAATAAGGATTTTTCAGACCTTCGGATATGATGTGTTTCACTTTTTCAGGATGTTTTGTGTAGTGTTTTGCAGCCCACTCAAGAACCGTTATATCACCAAGGTGCATATCTCCGGCGGAGATATTGTAGTCAAGTGCTTTCAGAGCTAATTCAAAAAGCAGTTCATGGTCATTTCCTGCAAGTCCGCGGAAAACCCCTGAGCGAACAGCATCAAGGTGCGAACTCATCAGGGCATAACCCTTGAGCAGATCAAAACTGTCCTCAAATTTTAGTTTACCGTATGACTCAAGCAGCGCGCCCAGTACGTAATGATTACACTCGGTACTCAGTTTCGTTTTAAGAAGATTCTGAACTTCGGTCTTAGCCCCTGCTGAATTGATAACAACTCCGAAGGCACCTATTGCCTTTGCTGAAGCTTCCTTTACGCGCCCATCATGATCTTCAAGTCCGGCAAAGAGCGCGTTGAGTGAATGAATGTTATTTATTTTATCAAGAGAGAGGATAATTTCCTTTTTAACAAGAAAATTTCTGTCATTCTTCAGAGCGTAGGCCAGAAATTCCGTGCCGCGGTTATCGAACTTATGAAGCTGCGAGGCAGCATAGATTCGGGCTGAAGCATCATCGGAATAGTTCAGTATATATACAAGCTCCTCGAAAATATATGTTACCTCATAAGTACAAAGAACCGCAGAATGAGTATTAAAAGTCAGTGCATCCGGATTTACAGAAGAGGGGAGTTCGAACTCACCGGTCTTTCCTGTAATGCGCAGAGTGAAAGGAGAAGTGCCTTCGGAGGAAAGGATTTCACCCGGAATATTCATTGTGAAATATTCCTCCGAGGAACCAAACGATGGAGTCTGAGTGACTGAGATATTTACTTTTTTCGCATTTGCATCATACGAGTACCTTATCTCTAGTTCAGGATATCCGCTGCCATAGACCCACTGATCAAAGAATTTGTCCCAGTCAATATGCGGGACTTTTGGCAGGGCCTCCTTAAACTGATCGCTTTCAACTGAGCCGTCACGATGCCTTTGCACATAAGCCGTAACTGCATTATTAAATTTTTCATTGCCAAGTTCATAGCGGATCATGTTCAGTACCGATGCGCCCTTGTCGTATGCAACTCCCCCGGTAAGGTCAACCGGTATCCGTGCCTTTCTTGTACTGTCATTTGCAGTTTTGATATTGCCAAGCCACTGACCGGTATAATCTCTCTGATTACTAATATGTGAGGCAATATATCCGTCATAACCGT
>JADLAF010000013.1 GCA_020848375.1 Ignavibacteriaceae bacterium | reverse complement strand
TTCAGCAATCCGTCAATAATATATCCTCCCCAGGATTTAATGGATCGCGATTCATCTGAGACAGTCGGCGCCCACGTTTTGCACATGCAGGGTCTTGGAAACGGTCCGGCATTAGTTTGTGGTGACTGTCACACTGTTCCTGCGACTGCAGGTGCTGCAGGACATCTTGACAGCACCCCCGGTGCTGAACTTATCTTCAGTGCAAAGTCCAGCATCAGTACAAACGTAAGCGGAAATCAGTACTATGCATCATCGCTCCCGACCAATGTGCCAAATCCTCGATTTGTAACCGTGCCCGGAACAAACAAAAAAGGATGCGCTGACAGTTACTGCCACGGTTCATTCAAAAATGGTAATACTGATAATATTGCTGTCTGGAGTGCCGGCACTGACGGGGCAAAATGCGGAAGCTGTCATGGTGATGCAGCAACAGGTGACCCGTTACCAAAAACTCTTGCTAATGGCGGCAATCATCCAAGCGTTCAGAACTGTAGTTTCTGCCATGGAGATGTTGTTACGGTAAGCGGAACTACATATACCATTATTGATAAGCAAAAGCATATCAATGGGAAACTAAATGTTTATGGAACTGAAGTAGATTACTAAGATTCAATAGATGGCTTCGTAGCATGGAATACAGACCGGAGATTCAGACATCGGATTCTGCTGAGCAGCTCGCAGAACTTACTTATAAAATTCTGGACAGTTGTCACAGAAAGGAGGAGGTCAGAGTGAAGGAGTATCACCTGACCCAGGCAGAATTCCGATGCCTCCGGTTAATCCATGAAAATGAAAGTATAAACAGTAAGATTGTCGCAGTCAGAATGGGGCTTAGCCCAAGCCGCTGTACTCGGATTATAAATGGATTGGTTGTTAAGGGATTTGTGGACAGACAGGAGGAGCCAAACGACCGCAGAAACATGAGACTTACTCTTACTCCCTCTGGATATGAGTTCCTAAAATATGTTCATACACAATATATAGATTTGCATAAGGAAGTACTCAGTGCGCTTAACCCTCAGGAGAAAGCCGGAGTGTTACAGGCAATGGTGAACTTATTTTCCCGGATTGACAACTGGCTAACCGCCGGTCATCATGAGTCCACGGTAGCTTAAAGTACCTTAAACGCTTCTCTGAGTTCGTCCCTCCCCTTTAATAAATCTTGCGATAAAACTTTAACTTCCCCCAACACTGGCATAAAGTTAGTGTCCCCATTCCACCTGGGTACCACGTGAAAATGAAGATGAGTGTCTATCCCGGCTCCCGCTGCTTTACCAAGATTTGCCCCGATATTAAAACCTTCCGGTCTTAGAGTCATTTTAAGCGCTTTAATTGACCTTTCAACTTCACTGAAAATTTCAATCCGCTCATCTGAAGTAAGATGATCAAATTCAGATATATGACGATAGGGCACAATCATTAAGTGACCGTTATTGTAAGGATAAAGATTCATTACTATCATGGTCAGTTTGTTTTTTACAACAACTAAGGAATCCGGCTCACCAGCTTTCTCATCTTTTGCGCTGCAAAAGATGCATCCTGTCGGAGCTTTTTTTTCCTTAAATGATTCAATGTACTGTGAGCGCCACGGAGACCAGAGTTTTTCCATATATATCCAAAAATAAAAGCCGGAGGATACCAAAAAGTAACCTCCGGCTGTGGTTATAATAAATAATCAGGCGCCTTCTGCGCGTGACTTCTTATACTCTTCTACAATATGGTTTTCAACCTCTTTCGGAACTTCTTCGTAATGAGAGAATTTCCGTGTGTGGCTGCCGCGTCCCTGTGTGAGACTGCGGAGAGCTGAAGAATATTTGTAAAGTTCTGAGAGCGGAACCTGAGCTTTGATTTTCTGGAAGTGACCATCAGCATCCATTCCAAGGATTTTACCTCTCCGGCTTGACATATCACCCATGACATCGCCCATGAACTCTTCAGGGACTGTAACTGCAACATCATAGATTGGTTCAAGAAGCACTGGTTTAGATTCCATAAATGCTTTCTTAAAACCCATTGACGCTGCAATTTTGAATGACATTTCATCAGAGTCAACATCATGATATGATCCATCAAACAAGGTGCACTTTACATCAACAATCGGATATCCCGCTAACACGCCTTTAATAAGCGAATCCTGAACTCCTTTTTCTACTGCCGGTATAAATCTGCCGGGAACAACTCCGCCGACAATTGCATCTTCAAACTGGAAACCGGTTCCTCTTGGCTGCGGTTCCAATTTAAGGAACACATGCCCATACTGACCTCTTCCGCCTGATTGTTTTTTATGTTTGTATTCTGCAGAAAGACACTTCCCTTTAATGGCTTCCCGGTAAGGAATTCTGGGTTCAATCAAATCAACATCAACCTTATATCTTTCCTTCAGACGCTTCACAGCAAGCGCAAGATGAAGCTCACCCTGCCCGCTTATGATCGTCTGAGCAATTTCAGGATCGTACTTCACGCTGAATGACGGATCTTCCTCACTCAAAGTATGAAGTCCTGTGGCAATTTTGTCTTCATCCCCTTTTGCCTTCGGCTGAATTGCTCCGCGAATAATTGGCTCAGGGAATAAAATTTCATCAAGAATGACAGGCAAATTTTTTGATGCAAGAGTATTGTTTGTGTGAGTGTCTTTCAGTTTTACAACCGCACCCATATCACCTGCAACTAAAGACAGAACATCTCTTCTGTTTCGGCCGTTCAAGATCGAAAGTTGATTAAGGCGTTCAATCTTTCCGTTAGCTTCATTAACCATGTCCATTCCAGGATGCACTTCACCGGAGAACACCCGGAAAAGCGAAAGTTCGCCCACATGCTGCTCCGCCAGCGTTTTGAAAACGAAAATAACAGGATCTGCTTTCGGATCCGGCTTAACAACTATTAATTCTTCCTTATCCTTAAGCTTTCCGGTAACTGGCGGCATTTGAAGAGGATTCGGGAAATATGCTTCAATAAAGTCGAGAAAATTATTGACACCGACCACATTTGTTGCGCTGGTTGCAAAAACGGGAGTTAAACTTCTTTTAAGTATTGATTCAGTAATTCCTGCTTTCAGATCTTCATCGCTTAAGCCGCCAGTTTCAAAATACTCATTCATGAACTCTTCATTAAGTTCAGCAACTTTTTCAATCAGAAGAGTTCGATATTCCTCAGCGCGTGTCTTTAGATCAGCAGGAATTTCATTGACAGTAACATTCTTTGAACCTGCAGCACCATAAGTGTATGCTTTCATACTGATCACATCAATTATGGTATCAAATCCAAGACCCGGATTTGCAGGAAATGTCACCACCATTGCGCCGTTAGTCAGGCGTTCTTTTGTCATGGTAACAACTTCATCAAATCGTGCTTTTTCGTTATCACATTTATTAATGACAATTGCTGATGGCATTTTAAACTCGTTTACAAAATGTCCGGTTATTTCCGAACCAACTTCAACTCCTTCAAATGCTTTAATCACCATAACAGCAGTATCAGCTACTTTCATAGCACACTTTACTTCGCCGATAAAATCTGTATATCCGGGAGTATCAATCCAGTTTATTTTGCAGTTTTTCCAGTCGAAGTGTAACAGAGAGAGGGAGATGGAGAATTGTTTTTCTATTTCATTAGAGGTATAATCGGACTGAGTATTGCCTTCAGCAATCGTTCCGATTCTGGTTGTTTCACCGGCGGTATATATACAGACCTCAGCGAGAGTGGTTTTTCCGCTGCTGCCATGACCGATGAAACAAAGATTTCGCATAGATTCGGGAAGGTATTCCTTCACAGTGGGTCTCCTTATTTCATGGGATAATGATGAAAATTTTTATTTCTTAAACAGGTGCTGCATCTTATCTTTTACGAATCCAAGAGCGCCCAGAAGCGATTTCATTCTGTCTTCAATACCTGTTCTGAAGACTGTACTGAAATTTTTCACTGTTTCAATTTTGTCTTTAACCTCAGAAACAATCCATTCAACCTCACTAACCTGCTTGTTTAATTTTTCTGTGAGTTCGGCTACTGAACGGCTGATGAGCTGAAGTGAGTCCACTAACGGACTCACCTGCTCAGATATTTTCTTGATGTCAGACTGCATCTCTTCGATTTTTCTGGTGATTCTGCCTATATATACAATTATTGCTATACAAAGAGCAGAAGCCGAAAGAAGAAGCAGAAGTTGAGCCAGCGATATGAGTGATTCCATACCGTTGGTCAGGAATTCCTGTTTTCTTTGTAGTTATCTACGCCGGCTTTAACGGCTTCCTTGATTCTGCCGCCTTCTGAGGCAAGTTTGTCCTTGCTCTGAGCATAGACTTCTGTCGCCTTTACGCGTGCATCATCAAGAACTTTTTTAGCTTCAACCAGAAGTTCATCAGCTTTTACTTTTGCGTCAGTAACAAGCTTTTCACTTCTTGATTTGCCTTCGTTGAACATTTTTTCAGCTTCATCAAGGATGTCATCGGCTTTTCCGGCAAGATCATTTCTCAGCTCTTTGCCGCTTTTGGGTGCGTAGAGAAGAGCCACAGCCCCGCCTACAACAGCACCAGTTAGAAATCCGATTAACAGACCTTTACTAAGATTGCTTTCTTTTGACATGATTGTCTCCGCTTTATAAGTTTTTAATTATTGCCTGAGCAAATTCTCTTGTACCTACCTCAGTTGCCCCGTCCATAAGACGAGCAAAATCGTAGGTTACTGTTTTAGACGCAATAGTCTTCTGTATGGCACTTTCAATGCTCTTTGAAACGTCATTCCAGCCCATAAATTCGAACATCATTACACCGGAGAGAATAACTGACCCGGGGTTAATTTTGTTAAGTCCGGCATATTTTGGTGCTGTACCGTGTGTTGCTTCAAAAATTGCCACCTCATAACTGATATTAGCTCCGGGAGCTATCCCGAGACCGCCAACCTGAGCCGCTGCTGCATCACTGAGATAGTCACCGTTCAGGTTTGGGGTCGCTAACACCTCATATTCCGCAGGTCTAAGCAGCAATTGCTGGAACATACTGTCGGCTATTCTGTCTTTTATTACAATTTTACCTTCAGGAACTATGCCATTATGATTTTTAAAGACTTCATCCTCAGTAATTGTTTTATCTCCGAATTCCTGCGCTGCAACCTTATATCCCCACTCTTTGAAGGATCCTTCAGTGAATTTCATGATATTACCCTTATGCACAAGGGTAACACTTTTCTTATTATTGGCAATAGCGTATTCTATTGCCTTTTTTACCAATCGGGCAGAGCCGAACTCACTCATCGGCTTTATGCCAATTCCTGAATTAGGGCGGATATTTTTCTTGAATTTGGTGTTTATGTAATTGATGAGATCCTCAGCTTCCGGTGATCCATCCTTAAATTCAATGCCTGCGTACACATCTTCGGTATTTTCGCGGAAGAGGATGATATCAAGAAGCTCAGGATGTTTCATTGGACTGGGTACCCCGGTATAATATTTCACCGGTCTGACACAGGCATAAAGGTCAAGAATCTGCCGCAGGGAGACATTAAGACTTCTGATGCCGCCTCCTACAGGTGTTGTGAGCGGACCTTTAATGGCGACCTTAAATTCCTTTATTGCTTCAATTGTCTCATCGGGAAGCCACTGATTTTCGCCATAAACGTCTAATGATTTTTCTCCAGCGTAAATTTCCATCCAGGCAACCTCTTTATTGCCGCCATATATTTTTTGAACAGCAGCATCAAAAACTGCTTTCGAGGCACCCCAGATATCAGCACCAGTACCGTCTCCCTCGATAAACATCACTATTGGTTTATCCGGGACGTTAATTTTGCCGTTGCTAAAAGTTATGGGACTGCCACTTGAAGGGACTTTTATATGTTTATAGACCATGAGTTTACTCCGCTAATTCGGTATTTTGTAGTTATTCAATTTCTTTTCCAATTTTTCGCTGATAAACCGATACTGCTATAACGCCGACCAGCACTGCAAACCAGAGCGTAACAGCTCTTATGATAAAAGTTGCGGCTACTGCTACTTCCTTGCTGGCCCCGACATCCATTGCAAGGAATGTAAGTGAGCCTTCGGTTACTCCCAATCCTCCAGGCATCATCGTAATCGCTCCGACAATCGTTGCAAATCCATAAGCAAAGGAAGCCCAAATAATTGAAATATCTAAATTAAAATTAATCAGAATTATATAATAACCCAAGCATTCAAATATCCAAGAAAAAAGACTGATTCCAGTCATATAAAAGAGGGGCAGAGGTCTTAAGAGCTGGTACGAGCTTTCATAAGCATTCTGAATCGGGTCTGAGAGCTTTTGGATAAGTCGAATTTTGTGAAGCTGATTCAGTACCTCAAGTGCCCATCCCCTGTTTGAAATTAATATAATGACAACTACAAAAAAGAGCCCTACAGCACTGATTATCCCGCGCCCATAGTCAAACAGGAATGCGCCTAAAAGTGTTATCAGGATAAGACTGAGGAAATCTGTGATTCGTTCAACAAAGATTATTGGTGTGGTTTTACTTATTGGTGTACCATCAATCTGTTTAACCAGGTATGCTTTTAGAACCTCACCGAACTTACCGGGAGTAATACTCATAATCAGGCCGGACATAAAGATTCCAAAAGAGTCCCCTTTGGAAATGGTTACCCCGACTATCCTTAGGTAATAGTCCCACTTAACGAACCGGAAGATATAATTGACCGAGGAGAGAACCAGGAGGAGAGGATAAATATACCAGGGGAAGGCAGAGAAGGCCTCTACAAGGCGCTCAAAGTCACCATAGACTGTAAATCCCAGGTAAATGAGACCTGCGAATACTAAAGAAATTAAAATCCGCTTTTTGGTCTTCTCAATCATGTAATATCTCTTTTATTGCGCGATAAACCTCCGATAGAGGAAGGCCGACAACATTATAGAAATCCCCTTCAATTTTATCAACAAAGATTGCACCGAAGGAGTCTTGAATACCATAACCACCCGCTTTGTCAAACGGACTGCCCGACTCGATATATTCGTTGATTTCGAACTGTTCGAGACTGCGAAAATGCACTCTGGTTTCGATAGCGCGGTTTATCCTCCGGTTATTGAAAGAATTCCATAAAGAAAATCCAGTAATAACCGAATGCCACTGATCGCTCAGCAGACGAAGCATTTCCTCCGCCTCACTATGGTTAGAAGGTTTCCCAAGAATCCTGCTGCCAAGGATGACCAGAGTATCCGCCGAGAGCGCAAGACCATCAGAAACTTTAGCTCTTACGCTGTTTAGCTTCCCTTTGGCCAGTTGTAAAGCTAACTCCTGGGGAAAAACCCCATCAGAAAATTGCTCATCAAATTCCGGACTTACAACTATAGGGTGTATAGAAATAAGATTTAGGAGTTCTAATCTTCTGGGAGAATTTGAAACGAGGTAAAACTTACGAGTGAAAGGGGGCAAATGGGAACCTGAGAATCAAGAGTTTTCCCGCTTACCTGAACATCGCCTTTATGCTGCCCCATGTGCGTTTGACATCGGACAAGGAATGTGAAACAGAGATTTCCTTAGAATAGGAGAATTGAGAGTCTGTATTGATCAATTTCAGACGGTAAACGAAGACGTATTCACTGGACTTAAAAGCCGCCTCATCAACATAGGAATAATAGGAATTTTCCCCGCGGGCTGCTACTTTACCGATGGTAATAAAATTTCCGTTAACGGTCTTGCGCTCAACCACGAACTCCCTCAATGAGGATTCAGTAGTGGTTTTCCACTCAAGTTTCACTGCATTATTTTCACTTTTTGCATGGAAAAACTCGATAAATGCCCCCGAAACAAGGGTGGCAGTTAAAATAAGACCGATTACGAACGCTTTTTTCATTACCTGATTAATTAAGTTACGGCAAAATAGTAAACCCTATCAAATTTACCAAGAGAAAATTTCCAATTTGATCAGTTTTTCAAGACCTTTCAATTCCCGGAACCAGGGCGGGTCGTGCTGATCCCAACCTTTTTTTTCACCTGACGCCACTGATTGCCGGTAAATGAGACATTTTTGAGTGAAAAACAGTAATTAAGTTGGATTCTTTTCAAATTAGAAGAATATTCATTATTTATTCAGAGTCAGATATTTAATATATTTGAGTTTAAATGACGTTAATTTATATGATTTGGTTACCAGGATGAGCGGAAATTTCCAGGCAGCAGGAAGCATCGGAAAACTTTTAAAAAACCTGAGGAACACCCCGGCTGATTTCCCTGATCACTTTTGTGATTATGTCTGTGATGAGTTCGGTTACTCAGCGGCAATGGTATTTTCGATAAAGTTCGACAGGTTCGTGCTCATTGGTAAATCCAAAAATTCGACCAAGAAACTGACCTCAGGTCAAAGCTATGACTGCCCATCATGCAAAAGTGCAAAAAATTATGGCGAGCAGACTGACTACACACCTGATCATGTCTGTGAGATAAAAATCAGCGATGGGAATAACAGTGATATCACTATTCAGATTTTAGCAGATGAGGGCATCAGGTATCTGCTCAAACTTTCTCAAAAAGCTCCTTATCAGAAAACCGACAAAGAAAAGATAGACAGCATCAGATCACTTACTGTGGAACTACTGACTTACCTGAGTAAGAATGTCAGTGATCGTGATGAAGATCTTAACCGGATTATCAGCAATCTCTCAAGCGAAATACGAACCCCGGTCAACAGTATCATTGGATTCCTGTCACTCTTAGGAGAGGAAAAACTCACTCCGTCTCAGAATGAGTACATAGTAAATATCAGAGAGAGCTCACAGAAGTTATCGTATCTGCTTAACGAAATTGTGGATATATCAAAAATTGAGTCCGGACTTCTTCTCAACAATACCGGTAATTTCCAGATAGATACTTTGCTTGAGGAGCTCAAACAAACCGTAAGTGATAAAACTGATTCGCGCGATATCATACTCGAAATCACCACTGACAATCTTTCAATTAATTCCGGGAAAGCAGATTCACAGAAACTGAAGTCCGTCCTGCAAACATTTATTAACCTATTTAAAACTCTGACAATTAAAGGAAAGATTCTTATTTCCATAAGCTCAGAAGGCAGAAACCGGCTCAATTTCAGAATACTGAATACAGGTGATATCGTACCTGTTCATTCAACCGTGAATTTTACACGACCATTATTCTTCCTTGAGAATAATATCACAAAAACAGGACCTGTTTCAGCACTCAGTATTATCCTTGCTAAAAAACTTATTGACCTCCTGGGCGGTCAGTTAGACATCGGCACAACCTCTTCAAAAGGTCTTGTTCTTCAGTTCTCCGTTCTCATTGAACCTTCCGCCTCCTCATTAGAAGAAAAACTAAGCGCACTGCCTAAGCCGGTTGGTAAAAGTAAAGTTCTGGTGATTGAAGATGATTATGCAACATCAAAACTGCTGAGTAACTACCTTAATAAATGGGGTTATGACCCCTCAATTGTTAATTCAGGTGAAAAAGCGCTTCAGATAATAAAGCATGAAAAATTTCTTGCTGTTATTATGGATATCGTTCTTCCTGATGTTAACGGACTTGAACTGCTTAAAAAAATCAGGGAATCAGAAAATACAAAGAACATACCCGTGATTGTCTGCTCCGTTGAAGCTGAGCAGCAAAAAGCTTTTCTGATGGGCGCTGTTGAGTATTTTGTGAAACCAATCAAGTACAAAGACTTAGTTGAAGTGCTCACCAGCTATAAACTCAAACGAGATTCAAACATCCTGTGCGTTGATGATGATCTGCCCACTCTGAACCTGATTAAAGGGGCTATTGAATCTGTCGGTTATAATGCCATAGCCGAAGCTTACTCAGCAAAGGTGATGGACAGAATCAAGAATATGCACCTTGACCTGGCTATTGTAGATCTTGATATGCCTGAGGTTAACGGCTTTGAATTAATTAAGCTGATTAAGTCGAATCCCCGTTTCTCCAATCTCCCCATCATTATATATACTGGTAAAGAAAATTTTGCTGAGGACCTGAAGAAGATTGACGGGCTGTTTGCTGATTTACTTTCAAAACGTTCAACGAAAATTGAAGACCTGGCAGATACCATTAATAATATGATTAACCGGTATGATGAGCCAACCCCTCCCGAGGCACTGGCGGCGCAGCCAGCCACTGAACCGAAAATTCTCCTGGTAGAAGACTATAAACACTCACAAATTATCGTTACACGGCTCCTTAAGAAAAATAGTTTTAATTCAATCTCTGTTGTCGAAAATGGTGCGGAAGCCCTTGAACTGGCAAAGACTCAAATCTTTGATCTCATTCTGATGGATATGCAAATGCCTGTTATGAACGGGTTTGAAGCAACTGAAAGAATCAGACAACTTCCTGAATATAAGGACACACCAATTATTGCACTGACTGCTTTTGCAATGAAGGGAGACAGAGAGAAATGTCTGGAAGCCGGGGCAAGCGACTATATAGCAAAGCCAATTGACAGTCAGGAATTTATCGAGAAGGTTAAACACTACACAAAGCAGGTTCCTGCCTGATTTTAAACTGCCGCTAAGGAAAGTTATTTAATAACAGACCTGATTTTTGTCTGCAGTTCTTTATCCTTTGTTGTTTCTATAATCTTTTCCAGTTCCAGCCGGTAAGCCGATTTCTCTGAACTTAGCCGGTAAAACTGTAAAAGTTTATTTGCATTACTTAACTGTGCTTTTTCTTCTTCCCGCAACAACACATAGATATCAAACGCTCTGCCGAAATAATCCCCCGATTTTTCAAAATTACTTCGTCTTTCTTCAACTATTCCCAACAGATACAGATTATCAGCAATATAAATATAGTTTCCGGCTGCTTTATCATACTGCAGCGAATACTGAAAATATTTTTCTGCATCTGTCAGGTTATTCTTTCTGAATTCTGTTATCCCAATTGCATAAGCAGTCAGAGACATTGCCTGTATTTCCACCTCCAGGTCAAGAGGATTTTCTTGATAGGAAGAATTAAAAAAGTCCTTTGCCGTAGTTAAAATATTCTCATCAACACTCCCCCTTTCTGACAGAGCTATAATATACTGAGCCAAAAGCTGCATTTTTTCATTAACATTTCTCCCCTGATTCCAGCCGGAAGTTATGTTAATAAGGGAATCAGCAAGTTCGAATTTGAGGTAATACTCTGCGGAGGCCAGCGTTACTCTGAATGCAATATCTTCAGACAAGAAGGGTTTCATTTTAACAAGCTTATGAAGCACTGACGAGGCCTCACCCTTCATCCCCATGGCAGTATATATTCTGGCAGTACCCTCAAGCGCACGGGCTTTTCCATCCGTGTAATCAATCAGCTTGAACTCATCAAGTGCTTTAAGGTAGTTCCTGAGCGCGCTTTCAAGATTGTTTTCGCTAAAATTCCTGTCAGCAAAGCCCAGATATTCGTTCCCCTTTTTCAGGTTAGAGAGACTTCTGAAGTCCGACAATTGATTACCGCCGCATCCGGCTGAAAAAACCATCAACAGCAAAAGAGAAAAAACAAATCCGTATTTCATTTTGGTAGACTCTTTGAACGGATGTGTGAGGAATTAAAATTTCTTATATAATCTTTCTCCGGCTGATTTATCAGCGGACTGTTATTGACCGTTTCAAAGGTAACCTGTACCTGTTTGAGAACTGTTTTTAAGTCTTCGAGCATATATGTTATATCAGTAGTCTGAGAATTCATAAATTTAAGAAACTGTTCAACCTGAGGCAGCAGTTTATTGACTTCGGTTATGCTTTGTGATACCGGTTTGAATAACTGTTCCCCTGTTGGGTCAATCATCCGCTGTGCCAGCCCGTCCGGATTCTGATATTGAGCGAGCAGCGTATCAATTTTATATACCGAACTTTTAAGAACATCACTGATTGTCTTAACCTCCTGTGTCAGATCAGCCACGTTATTAATAGCACGGAAAATCGCTCCGTCCCCACTGTTGCCATCTTTCCTCAGAGCGGTAGTAAATTCATTCATCTCTCCCGCAATTACTTTTAAATCTTCGGATGCATCAGCAAGATTAACCATGGCGCGGAAAATTGCCCCCTTGTCAGGGTTGTTATCCGAATTCAGTGCAGCGGTGAACTCCTGCAAATTCAGCAGCAGCGAAGTAATGAGATCGCCCGATTTCGTAACTTTGTTTTCCGCAAGAAGCAATCTGCCTTCCGGAACGTCAATGGCGGGAATGAGACTGCCTGCCGGAAGAGGATTTTGTACTTTATTCCCCTGAAGAAATTCTATTACCGAGGTATTGGTAACCGGATTTACCCCCTTGTAAAAAGCTGAGTTAATAACAATTTTATCTGAGTATTCTTCAAATACTTCAAATTCTGCAATAACATAGTTATCCTTTGAAAGCTCAAAATTCCGGATATTACCGATTTTGAATCCCTTGAAGTTTACGGGGGAAGTTGATGATAGCCCGTTAGCATCAGCAAATTTTGCCTTAAAGACAATCCTCGACTGAAACATTTTTGTCTGGATAATAATAAACACCAGACCTGAAATCAGCATGAGCAGTGCCATGCTGATAAAAATCTTTACTGTCCTTTGCGGATATTTATATCTCAGTTTCATCGAGTTCTATCTCAAAATAATCTTTAATAATTTTTTGCGTCTGTATATTGTCGGACAATATCAGTTCATCCCAAGTTCCGATTTCAACTATCCTGCCATTCTCAAAAACAAAACAGGTGTCACACTCATCATAAAGTATGTCACTATTGGAAAAATAAATCTGTGTAGTGTTTCTGCCTTTCTTCATTTCAGTAATTTTTCGCAGAAGCCGTTTCTTACTTTTTAATTCCAGATCAGTAAAAGGCATATCAAGAATTAAGAATTCCGGTTCAGTAAGCAGAGCACGAATAATAACAACTAACTTTGAGGTCTGCTGTCTTTGATAAGCAGGACGTTCTTCTAAAATTGCCTCCGCGAGCTGAAAATACTCAAAGTGTTGCTTTATATTATTTAGTTTCTCTGTTCTGCTCAATTCTGAATAATGATAATCATAGGGAAGCAGCAAATTTTCTAAAATTGAAAGATTTGCCAGCAGAGACCCGCGCTCAAAGATATAGGAAATCTTCTTTCTTATATCCTTCAGACCGTAGAGCGTCCCCACATTCATATCAATTCCGTCAAAAAGAACTGTCCCTTTGTCCGGCTGAACGATTCCGGATATCAGTTTCAGTACCTCATTGACCGGTTCATCCGCCGGAGCAAGTATTCCATACAATTTACCCGGTTCGAATTTCATACTCAAATTAGCAACCGAATAACGGTCAGAGTTATATGAGACATTCTCAAGTGATACGAAAGCCATATCAGATTGTAAAGAAAAAAAGAATAGTTAAAATAACATCAAAAATAATAATCCACGTGAGAGAAAGAACAACGGCCTTTATGGTTCTCTGAGGAACTTCAGTGGTCGCAACTTTGACCTGAAGCCCCTGATAGGTTGATATTAAAGATATAACCAAGCCAAACACAATTGATTTAACCACACCGGAAAGCAGATCATTAATGCTTAACTCTGCAAACACATATAATAAAAAGTCACCGAGAGTAACTGGAACGAACATACTGCTTAATAACCAGCAGCTCAGCACAGCAGCAACATTAAAATAAATTGACAGTATAGCCATCGCTGCCACTACACCCAAAACGCGAGGCACAACCAGATAAGTTATGGGTGAAACTCCGAAGGAAAGAAGTGCTTCAATCTCATGATTGATCGTCATATTCCCTAATTCTGTAGAAATAGCCGTCCCTGAGCGCGCAACAATGATAAAAGCAGTAAGGAGGCAGCTCAGTTCACGAAAAACAATGCTGATGAGAATGTTGTAGAAAATCTTACTTTGCGTGAAACCGGGGAGCACAGAATTTCCTTCAATTACCATTATTCCCCCAATTGCGGCCGCGATAAGAACTATTATACTAAGTGCGTCAAAACCGGTGAATAAAATCTGGCGGAAAAATACGATGGCGGAAATTTGAGTCTGTTTTCTGAATGTAAGCAGGTCCGAAAAGACTTCAAACATATAGCGAAAAGTCTCAAACAGACCTTCACTTTTACTTTTGAGCACTGATGCCATGAAACCCGACATTTTTCCTAAAGTTAGCCGATAATGAAGAATGATGAAAATATACGGGGAAAAGTACAAACTTTGAAGAACATAAAAAACAGTCCCCCGCTGTTTTCTTTGCTAAACGGGCTGGAGAGAAATCTCTTTAAGGTGTTTGTTCAGGTCCATAATTGAACTGAAAATTCTTACTCCTTCATTCTCCTTGGGCAGTTTATCGGCGATTTGACCGATTGCCTGACCTCCCAGATAAATCTGTTGATGTGGTCTTGCCTGCTTGATCAGCTCAACAGTTTCAAGAAGACGAAGAAAATTCAGGTGAAAATTATTTGAAAGTCCAACCACATGAGGGTCTTTTTCGACTATAAACTTAACGAGAGTTTTAGGAGGGGTGCTGGCTCCCAGAAATATGGCGTCCCAGCCATTTAGTTCAAAAATGTATGAGACCATTTTTGCGCCAAGAAGGTGATATTCCTTATCAACACACGAAATAATGCACCTTTTGCCTATTCTGTCCTGTCTATTACTTTCGTTTAAAGTAGTTGAGATCAACTCATCAATGATCTGGGTTGCCTGATGTTCAACAGCTATGGATATCTGGTTTTTTTCCCACATTGTGCCTATTCGGTACATAATCTTTTGGAAAAGATCGAAATAGACTGTTTCAACGGGAATCTTGTTGTCAATTAAGTTCCTGACAATTGACTGGCAGAGTAATTTATCTCCGGACAGAAGTGCGTCAAGAAAGGTCAGATAGGTAATTTGCTTGATCATCTGCTTAAATAGTTAAAAAGGATTTGCAAGATAACTTTTGATGGTATTTCATTCAAGTTAAACCACATTTTAACCCTTAAAAGTTCCATTTATCATAATATTTTTCTGAGTCAGCAGCGGAATTGTATTTTGGGGAGTAATTTTCAAATTAGGATATGCGCGCTTTACTTTCACTGACATTTCTGTTATTGACCCCGTTTCACTTTACAGGCGGTATTTCATCACTGGAAACTCTGAACGCGGTAAGAACCTCGTCAATCATCGTGATAGATGGCAAACTTGAACCGGCTTGGGATGAGGCAGAACTTTCCGGCATCCCTTTCGAAATACAGCCAGGCGAGAATACTCCTGCCAGAGCCGAAACTATTGTCCGGCTTTTATTTAGTAGTGAGTATTTGTACGTCAGTTTCTACTGCAGTGACCCAGATCCCTCTCAAATGAGGTCAAATCTCTCTGACAGAGATAAGATTTACAAAGATGATTTTGTCGGGCTTATTCTTGATACTTATGGTGACGGTCAGAGTGCTTATGTGTTTTTCGTTAATCCTCACGGAGTTCAGGGTGATATTCTGAGAACCGGAAACAATGAGGATGACACCTATGATCTTATCTGGCAGTCCGCATCAGTTATCCACGATAAGGGTTATACTGTTGAAATGGCAATTCCATTCAGAGCATTACGCTTCCAGAATAAAGATCAACACGTCTGGAAAATCATGTTTCTCAGAAATTTCCCGAGACAGGACAGATATATTTTTTCATCCAACAGTAATGACCGGAATAACCCCTGTTTTACCTGCCAGAGCGCAGAACTTAAGGGCATTTCTGAGATAAGTGTTCCGTTCAGTTATGAAATCCTCCCGTTTTTTACCGGATATCAATCCGGTGCATTAAATGATATAGATGATGCCTCCTCCGGTTTCTCAAATAATCCTGTGAAGGGCAGGATAGGCGGCAGTTTTAAACTCGTACCGAGTCCCTCAATTACCATTGAAGCAGTTATAAACCCAGACTTTAGTCAGGTTGAATCGGACGCCCAGCAAATTAGCGTAAACAGCACTTTTTCATTATTCTTTCAGGAGAAGCGCCCATTCTTTTTTGAGGGCAGTGAAATCTATAGTGCCCCAATCTCATCGTTTTATTCAAGAATGATAAACGATCCGCTGCTGGCTGCCAAGGTTACAGGCAAAGCAGGCAATGTTTCTTTTGCTTTGCTCTCAGCATACGACCGTAAGTCACCACTTATTATTCCGGGCGAAGAGAGAAGTAATTTTATTAATACCGGCCTTCCCTCATACGGAAATATCCTGCGGGCCCGGCTTAACGGACAAAAAAACGATTACATAGGGGGTATGCTTGCACTCAGAAATTTCGAAGATGGAGGGGCTTATTTAGCCGGATTTGACTGGAGTTATCTTTTCCTCACTAATTTTTATTTTACCGGGCAAATAGCTGCTTCTATTACCAAAGAAATTGAAGATACAACAATTTTTAACGGTACCCGAAAATTCGGTTCAATTAACAAAGATGCCGCCCTGAACGGCGAGGAATATAACGGATTGGGTGCAATTGTCAGATTAGAGAGGCAGTCCAGAGACCACTATATGGATGTGGTTTATAAGGATCACTCCCCCGCATTCGTTTCCCCGCTTGGATTTCTGAACCGAAATAATACTCGGGATTTTCAGCATGAAAACGCTTACATCCTACAGTACGACAGCTCATTTGTTACCCGGATTTCGCTCTTTTACCGGGGAGGGCTTAACTTCAATTACGATAATACCAGAAAAGAGCGGTGGCTGATGCTTGGAGGCAATATTAGTCTGGCAGGCAACTCGCGGATTTTCATCGGGTTTCTGCCGATCAATGAAGAGGTGTTTGGGGGAGCTGAACTTAAGAAGGTGAACAGATGGTTCTTTAACCTGAACACTACTCCTTTTTCATGGATGTCTTTGTCTTTTGATGGTGAAATAGGAAAAATTATTTACCGGGGAGACTCCCCTGAAGTCGGAAAGGGGCATCAATTTGTCTTTGGTGTCAGCTTCAAGCCCGCCGATCAGATTCAGTCAGAGATTGAATTCGAGCGGGCGGGGTTGCGCTCCCAGCAGAACAATGAGTTACTTTATGATGGCTATATTCTCAGGAATATCAGTACGTATCAATTTTCCACTCAGATGTACGTTCGCCTTATCAGCGATTATAACTCATTTTCAGGCGAAATATCTCTCTTTCCCCTGTTTTCTTATAAATTGAATCCGTTTACCATTTTTTATGTCGGGTCCACTCATACCATGCGAGAGTATGATGCCCCCTACAACCTCACACAGAATAACAGGCAGTATTTTCTTAAATTCCAGTACCTTCTCTCAAATAACTGAATTTCCGGCGGGGGCATCCTGACCCCTGTCTCATTTCCCTGACTTCTGCCGTTTGAACTGTGCGCTCAGACCTTTCATAAAATGAACTTAATCAATTCCTTGAAATTGAGTCCGCTAAAATTTATCTTTGCCACCATAAAATTATAAATTTAACGGAGAAATATGTATGTCTCATGAACCAATTCATGCTGAGAAATTTGAATTCAAGGCCGAAGTACGGCAATTATTAGATATTCTTGTCCATTCCCTATATTCTTCCCGAGAAATATTCATCCGAGAGCTGATATCCAACGCTAATGATGCACTGGATAAAGTTCGGATCTATACCCTCACGAACCAGAATATAGCCGGGAAAGACCTTCCACTCGAGATTAAAATCTCCTGCGACAAGGAAGCCGGCAAGCTAATTATTGAAGACACCGGTATAGGTATGACGCGTGATGAACTTATTAACAATATAGGTACAATCGCAAAATCAGGCACAGCCGAGTTCATAAACCAGCTTAAGGAGAACAAAGGAGATACCGCAAACCTCATCGGGCGCTTCGGAGTGGGCTTTTATTCGGTATTTATGGCAGCAACCAAAGTGCTTATCACTACCCGCAGTGCAATAGAAGGGTCAGAAGTCTTGGCTTGGGAGTCTGACGGACTCGGTGAGTTTACTGTTGGTGAATCAGATCAGAAAATTGAACGCGGCACTAAAATTGAAATATGGTTAAAGGAGGACACAAAGCAGTACTCTGAGGTTGAAACGGTAAAGAGTGTTGTAAAGAACCATTCCAACTTCATCAACTTCCCGGTCTTTATCGAAAAGGAAAAGATTAACACCCTCCCTGCTCTGTGGACCCGAAATAAATCTTCGATCACAAAAGAGGAATATCAGGAGTTTTATAAATTTCTGACTTATGACTCAAACCCTCCACTTGACGTTATCCACATATCAGTAGATGCACCACTACAGTTTAATGCACTGCTCTTCATACCGGACAAAAGCATGGATTTCTTCGGGATGATGAAGGAGGATATGGGTCTTGATCTTTATGTAAGAAAAGTTCTGATTCAGCATAAAAATAAGGATCTCATCCCTGAATATCTTGGTTTTGTAAAAGGTGTCGTTGATTCAGAAGATATCCCCCTGAACATATCACGTGAGACGCTGCAGGAAAACGCCAATTTCAGCCGGATTTCGACCAGTATCACCTCTCAAATCCTTAATCACCTGATTAAAATCTCGAAAGAACGTCCTGATGACTTCTCAAAATTCTGGAGGGAACACGGGAAAATCTTCAAAATGGGATATCAGGACTTTATGAACCGCGAAAAGTTTGCCCAGCTCCTCCGGTTTAACGCGAGTTACTCTGACAAGGAAGAAGACCTTTCTTCACTTGAGGAATATGAAACCAGAATGGTTAAAAATCAGAAAGAGATTTATTTTATTACCGCCACCAGCCGTGCGGCACTTCTCAAGAACCCGTTCCTTGACACTTTCCGGTCGAAGGGGATCCCCGTTCTTTTCGTTTATGACCCGATTGATGAATACGTCATTTCCAGTATGTTCAAATACAAGGAGTTCAACTTCAAGGCGGCAAACTCGGCAGATTTTGATTCTCTGAATAAATTTGACGATATTAACCCTGAAGAAAAACCGTCAGTTGAAGAACTCAGCCGCGAAGACAAAAAACACCTTGACAGCATCCTTGAAAAGTGGAAAGACAGTCTGGGTGACAAAGTCAAAAAAGTAACCCTTTCGAAACGGCTAAAAGAAAGCCCGGTCGTTCTGGCGAGTGAGGATGAAGGAATGTCCTCAGCCATGCTCAAGATGATGAGAATGAGCGGTCAGAATATTCCTGTTCCGCCCAAGGTACTTGAGGTAAATAAAGATCATAAGCTCATCAGAGAAATGATAAGTATCTATAAACTGGATAAATCAGATGCGCTGCTTCAGAGGTATTTTGACCAACTTTATTTGATCTCGATGCTTTATGAAGGCGAGCTTGATGAATCATATCAATTAGTCGAAAAATCATTTGATCTTATGACTGATGCTGCCGGCTGGTACCTTAAGGGAAAAGAATAGATATAAACTTTTCAGATAATAACATAGAGGTCACAATGAAAACTGTCCGTGAAATCCTTGCAAAAAAAGGAAGTGATATTTTTTCACTTACACCAGATGAAACCGTTTACGAAGCTCTGGTAAAAATGGCTGAGAAAAATGTCGGCGCACTGCTCGTCCTGGAAAATGGTCAACTTGCCGGAATTCTCAGTGAAAGGGACTATGCAAGAAAGGTAATACTCACAGGTAAATCTTCACGCGAGACTTCCATCCGTGAAATTATGACCACACGAGTGCTCATTGTTGACGACAAAGTAAGCGCAGAGGAATGTATGTCACTGATGATTAATAAACACATCAGACATCTGCCCGTGGTAACGGACGGTGTGCTTCAGGGAGTTGTTTCAATCGGAGATGCTGTAAAAGCAGTTATCGAAGATAAACAGGATACTATAGCTGAACTGGAAAGATATATAACAGGTTAATAAAAATAAAAGGGTTCCTGCCCCTGCAGGAACCCTGCTTATTTTATCATCAGCGGTTTTTAACGATGACCGTAATCTCTTCTGAAGATGAACTACACAGAGTGCCCTTCCCATCATTAACAGTCAAAACTACTTTATATGTTCCGGGTTTGTCAAAATAGTGATATATTTTTGAACCGGAAAGTTTAATCCCGAAGCCGAAATCCCAGTTATAACTCAGCACATCTCCATCTGCATCACTGCTTGAAGATGCATCAAAAATTACCTGATCATGAGCTCCCCCGGTTAAAATTTCAATACTCTTAAACGATGAAACCGCGGCAGGTTTGCTGTTTACTCTAACTGTCACTTCATCTGTTGCTTCAGAACAAACAGTGCCCTTATCATCTGTGACTTTAAGTGTAATCTTCTGAACACCTGCTTCATTAAATACAGTTTCTGCGTTAACACCTTCCGCTATGAGTGTGCTGCCTGCAAACCACTGATAGGATAATTTGTCTCTGTCTGGATCATAAGAAGAAGACCCGTCAAGCATTACCTTTTCTCCCGGACAGACTACAATATCTCTGCCTGCATCAGCAACAGGGCGATTATTTACAACAATCTGCTTTATTGTTTTATTCTGGCTGTTAGCAAATTTCTTGCCGTCATTAGCAACAAGTGTGATTGTATATGTACCCGGCAAAAGATAACTATGAGTAAACTCTTCACTGGATGTGGTGAATCCGTCTCCCATTTCCCATTCGAAAGCCAATTTATCGTTATCCGCATCTTTTGATGACTTTGCACTAAAGCTTATTTTTTCGCCGGCACAGACATAATCCCGACTGATAATAACGGGCTCAGGTGTAAAGTTAATAAATGCCTTTATCGAAGTTACTGTTGTATTGTTTGACAAACTGGTGTTGTCTCTTATCGATAGTGTAACCGTATAGGTTCCGCCCTGAGAGTATTTATGTCTTGCGTTTACACCTCTGGCTTTGTTACCATCACCAAAATCCCAGTCATAAGAAACGATTGAACCGTCAGCATCTTTTGAACGTCCGGCATCAAAAAGAATTTCCTGACCTATGCCGGAGTATATATCACGTCCCGGATCAGCAGTCGGCGGAGCGTTAATGACGATAATCTTTTGCTGGGTAGCAGATTTACACTCTGTTGTAGAATTAGTGTATATGGTAAGAGTAACCGTAAATTTACCTTCTGTTTTATAGGTGTGTTTTCCCGTCCTTTCAGCAGAAACAGTACCATCACCAAAGTCCCAGGAAACTCCGGTCATTTCGTCAGTAAAAGTATTGCTGCCTTCTGTAGTAAGCACCAACTCCTGATCGCGTGGAAACATAAGCGGAAGTGCAAAATCAGCAATCGGCGCATCAAATACCTTTACCGTGAGTTCGTCTGTATGGGTATTGTCACACTGACCTATTAAATCGCCTGTTATGGTAAGCCGGACCGTATAAGTGCCAGATTTTGTAAATATGTGAGTGGGATTCGGTCCACCCCCTGTTGAGCCATCACCAAAATCCCAAAGATAATTATTTACAACACCATCATTATCCTTTGATTTTGAACCGTCAAAGCGAACAACAGAATTAAGACAAACGATCTGATCTTCACCAGCGAATGCAACCGGTGATTCAATCACGGTAACTGATTTTGTTATATACGTTGTATTGCAGGGCAGCCCGGAATCATCCTCCACTTTAAGGCGCACCAGATAACTCCCCCCGATATTATAAACTTTGGTGGGGTTAATTCCGTCAGTGCCGGTTCCGTCTCCGAAATCCCATGTATATCGCAGGAACCCGCCTTCAGGATCACTGGACCCTGAACCATTAAATCGTACAACCTCTCCGGCACAAACAGTAATGTCTTCTCCTGCCACTGCAACCGGAGGTTCGTTGATTTTTACTGTGATCGAGGTTGTGGATATTGAATTAGGAAGTCCCAGTCCGTCATCAACCGTAAGAATAACCGGATATGACCCCCCCTTCACATACTCATGAATCACTCTTGCACCGGCCTCAATTTTTGTACCGTCACCGAAGTTCCAGGTAAAAATCAAAGGATCGCCATCCGGATCAGTTGATTCACCGCCGTCAAATATCAATTTACTTTCGCAGGTAAATATATTGCTTCCGGCTCTTGCAGTAGGAGCTGAGTTAATCTTTATAACAAGTGTATCAAAAGAATTATTATTAATTGCTGAAGAATTATCCTTTACCTCAAGCACCGCAGTATAAATACCCGGTTCAGTAAAAGATCTCTTTACTGATGCACCTGTATATACCTCTCGATCATCGGAAAAGGTCCAGATATACGAATCAATTTTGCCATCCCTGTCAAATGAGGCGAGCCCGTCAAAAACAACGCTTAGTCCGGGTGCGCTTATTACATCCCGACCAGCGTTAGCAACAGGTTTTTCATTTATTGTTACTTTCACTTCATCAAAATCAATAGCGTTTGTCTGTTCTGTGTTGTCTTTAACGGTCAGACGGGCATAATAGGTACCAGGAAGAGAAAATGTATGCTCAGCGGTTGAACCAGTAGTGGAACTGCCGTCACCAAACTCCCACTTATACTCAGCAATAGCACCATCAGAGTCGAATGAGCGTGAACCGTCAAAACGGAGTACCTGCCCCGGTGCTCCGAGAAGATCAGGGCCAGCATCGGCAACCGGCTTTGCGTTAACAACAAGGTCAAACTCTGATACTGAAGAATTATTGATTGTTTTGGTATCATCAGTAACCGTTAAACGGACTTTATATACACCCGGTTTTTCATAGAAGTGTTTTGGTGCGGCTTCAGTACTTGTTTTTCCATCACCAAACTCCCAGAAATACTTCAAAACCTTCCCATCCGGATCGGTTGAAGATGTTCCGTCAAACTGAAACTCACTCCGGGTTATCACTTCATCCTCGCCGGCAACAGCCACAGGGCGGGAGTTTACAAATACGCTAAGAGTGTTTGAGGCAGTGTTTGAAGATGTTCCTGAATTATCAACAACGGTGAGTGTTACCTGATATCTTCCTGCTTTCTGATAGGCGTGTGCTGCTTTAACTCCTTTAGCTTTATTACCGTCACCAAAATCCCAGTGATACTCTGATATAAAACCATCTGAGTCTTTTGACAAAGAGGCGTCAAAGAGGAGTGTTTCATTTTCAGCGGCAATTTTATCAGGACCGGCAACGGCAACCGGAACTGCATTCACCACCACAATCATCTGATCACTATGAGTGCTGTTTTTTGCACCTGCATTATCGGTAACGCTCAGAGTTACAGTATAAGTGCCGGGCGTCTTATATATATGATTCACTTTTACCCCCTCAGCCGAAATTCCATCCCCAAAATTCCAGGAATAAACAGAAATCTCGCCGTCATCATCACGGCTCCGGCTTCCGTCAAAACTTATTTGCTGCGCGGGTGCAGCACTCTGGTCTTCCCCGGCTGAAGCCACCGGAGGAATATTCACCCAAACTGAGAAGTCCGTAGAAGCAGTATTGCAGGGACTTGTCGAATTATCTGTCACGGTCAATTTTGCCGTAAAACGGCCTGTCCGCTGATAAGCATATTTTACCTGCTTTCCATCCCTCTTTGATGCATCACCAAGATCCCAGAGATAGTTTTTTAAACCATCATCTTCATCATAAGACGAAGATCCATCAAAGACAAACTCTTCACCTGGTGAGAGTACAACTGCCCTCTGGTAAATAGCTACTGGCGGCTTATTGACTTTAACCTTGAAGAAAGCAATTTGGCTGTTAAAATCAGACTGAGAGTTGTCGCTCACTACAACATAAGCATCGTATATTTGCTGGTTTTTATATTTGTGAACTACACGATTTCCTTCTCCAAGGGATCCGTCTCCAAAGCTCCACTTGAAAGAAAGTGCATCATTTTCTGCGTCAGTGGTGCCGGAGGCATCAAATACCACTGAATAACAATCAGCAACATAATCGAAGAAATAAGCGAGCTTCGGAACAATATTAGTCTTTGCAGGATAGATAGGACAGTGAAATGGAATACCCTGTCCGTTATCTGCGGTGATTTTTAATGTTGCATCGTTAGGGGACTCACCTCCCTGTCCAAGGATTAATGATGCCCCTCTGCCATCTTCTTCTTTCACCAGACTGACCGTATTTAAAGCCCAGACACCATCACCTGATGATTTAATCGTTAAGTCGGGCCTCAGAGCTGTACGAAAGCGCAAATCTGCGCCGGCAGCATCAAAGTCCTCAATTTTCAAAGAACGGATACCTTCCGGTATTTTGAATCTGAGTGCCGCGCTTCCATCTTTTTTAAGAAGGCGGATTGTCGGAGAATAATTTAATACATCAGCTTTTTCCGCCGGTGTATTAAGCAGTTCTGAAGTACTGACGTATATATCAAAAACGTTTCCGTTTGTTCCTTCTTTCCCTTCGACCGTGAAACGGAAATAATAGTACCCCTCAAATAGATATCCATCTGACGGCAGGAACCCCGAAAAAGTCATCCAGTCATTATCAACAACGGCGGATTCACCAAACATTTCTGATTTAAGAACTTTGCCGGAACGGATATCCTTATCATCGGGGGACGCTGTAAATATTCCACTAAGTGGTTCCGCCTCATTTCCTCCGGAAAAAGTAAAGAGTGTTTGAGTGTTCCATGATGAGCTTCCCTGGAAATCGTTCATCCCGCCGCAGTCAATATCAAAAATTCTCAGGAAAAGTTTATTCTTGAAATTTTCCGGCACGCGAATTAAAAACACCTCCCGGTAATCATCATCCCCTTCCTTTGTCTGCGTTCCGGTTCCGTAGGTTATATATTTAATACTTTCCTGTGAATATAGTTCGGTAAAACAGAAAAGCATTCCAAAAAGGAAAATAAGAGATAGTTTTTTATTAAAAATCATAGTCATTTCAGTTTGTACTCTTTGAAATTTCCGAAATAGTCCTCCAGAAGAACTGATCTGAGTATCAGTTCAGTATTTTCTTTTGCACGTACCAAAAATCTTCCCTGATACATATCAGCCGCGTTATTAAACAGAAGAGTTTCTGAAAAAACATCCTCTCCGGCAGAAAATATCAGTTTTGAAGTGCGTTTAAGCCCTGACATATCCTTTGCGGCAATGGTAACGGTGACATATCCGTCAGCCGGAATTTTAAGCGGTGTTATTTTATATTCACCGAGAACCGGTGCTTCAAGATCAAGATAGATACTTCTCCTCAGCACCGTGGTTTTTCCGCTCGGAGCAGCCGCTATCAGACTGATTTCATTTTGCCCGGGTTTAAGTTCGGTCCGGTAAGTGAATTTATCTCCTGAGATTACCACTTCACCGTCAGCCACTTCCATTTTATGGACATTTTTACTGCTTCCCTGAAGTTCAAGCACCCGCTTATTAGTAAATTGAGGCGGTTCATTATCCAAAGTTAACGAGGGCTGAACTGGATCAAGGATGAAGCTGTTTGTAAAGGCAGAAGTATGACCTGACCTGCTAACAACAGTTGTATAAAATGAATCAGCACGAGTGAATTTTTGCAGAGTAAAGCTGAATGCTCCATTCTCATCACTGAAGGTTTTCAGATGATAATTTTGCACAGATGATCTGAGCATAACCTGAGCAGAACCGTTAGTCGTTCCTCGAAGAACATACTCAGAAGAAGGAAGTATATACCGACCAAACTCATCCTTCAGAATTGAAGCATCATAGTTAAGCACAATAACAGAATCAATTTCATACTTAACCCTGAGAGTAATGATATTTTCACCACCATCCGGATTTACAGCTTTAACCGTTATTGCATTAGGTCCTTTATTCAGCTTTACAGGAAGTGAAAAGCCACCTGTTGTCGGATTAACATCAACACTGATATTATTTATCTCTATAGAATTGGTAAGATCGGTCGAACCGGAAACAACAATCTCATCTTTATCTGTCACAGTCTCATTCTGCGGGGTTTGTATGGTTAAGTATGCATACGTTGATTTAGATTCCATAAATAATATCGCCGGCTTGGTATAAGGTCCCGGAAAACCTTCTGTATCTTCCGCTGCAACCTGCCAGTAATATATACCCGGTTCAAGAAGTAATTTCTGCGTTGTTCCGGCTATATTTTTAGAATTGAAAACCGGCTTATTAAAATCTTTATCATAAGCTATCTGAAACCAGTATCTCCTTGCACCGGTAACCTGCGTCCATTCAAAGGTAATCGTATCTGATAATTGTTTCGTGTTGTTTTCAGGAAAGCGAATGCCCGGAGGCGGAAGCAGGTTCTTCGGGTCAGAAACATTTCCGTTATCAGTGACGGTTGAACCCTGATTTTCTTTTACAACAACAGACTTCCCTTTACCCTTGAGAGAAATTTCACCATCGTAGTTAGCAATCTTTGTCGATTTTTCTTCTTTCTGCAGGAAAAATGCTTTTGAGTTAACTTCCGTTTCAGCTCCCGGAACTGATACCTTAAAGTCCTTTTTGGGCGATTTACCCGATAAGAAAGCAAAAGCATTTCCTTTTTCCAGCTTCACTTCTGACTCAGACTTATTCTGTAGCAGATCAACTCTTGCTTTCTGAATCACAAGTTGTGAGTTCTCGCTCAGTTTGATTTTACTGTTATCCTGAAAGAGAATTTCAGCAAATGAATTTGAAAGAGTCCGTAAGCGGTCATTTTCAAACAACTTTGAGCGTACAGGGGCATCCTTCCACAGGGGATCTGCCGGCTTTTTGGCTTCAATTTTACCTTTACCGCTTGCTACTGTTGCGTCTGATTTTGCTTTGCTTTTGCTCTGAGCGAGCTTTTGTGCTTCCCCTGCTTGTTTTTCTGACCGCACTGCCAAATCAAAACTCTTCTTCCAGTTTCCGGCTTTTCTCTCAGTTAAGGCCTCATTGTATAATTCGATCGCCGAATTAATCGCCTGGGAGGCAAAGGTTTTTGCTCCGGCTTCCGTTGCGTCATTTATGGCCTTCATCGCTTTTATAATCTGATTTTTTGCCTTTAGAATTGACTCAACCGGAATGATGAGGGTCATTCCTGCCTTAACCTGTTCCGGGTTTTTTAAATTATTGCTTCTGAGAATCTCTTCCCACAAATCAGGGTCTTTGAGATACTCCCGTGCAATATCGCGCACGGTTTCACCGGTTTTAACCACAACTTTTACTTCAGACTGTCCAAAGAGCAGAACTGAGGAGAAGAGCAGTAAGTGAAAAATTATCTGTTTAATCATTGTATATCTGACATCATAATAAAAAATTGTATCGCGCTGTTGATTATGACACGGGTAATGTGATCACAAACTCTGTTGACTCACCATCCACTGAACTCACTGCAAGGTTGCCTCTGTGAATCTGAGTGATGATATCATAGCTGAGTGAAAGCCCCAGCCCTGTTCCTTCGCCTGTCGGCTTGGTCGTAAAAAATGGTTCAAATACTTTATCAATAACACTTTGCGGAATACCTGTTCCGTTATCCTTAATTCTGATTTCTACTGACTCATCAGCTTTTTTAGTGCTAAGTTCAAGCAGAGGGGTATATGCAGAACCCTTTGACTCCCCTTTCTTATACATTGCATAAAAGGCATTTTCAAAAATATTAACCATTACCCTGCTGAAGGTTTGAGGATTGATTTTCAGTTTTTCTAAAGATGAATCAAAATTCTTTTTCAGTTCACACGAAAAACCTGGTCTGTTATTCTTAACCGCGTTATATCCGTTATCAAGCGACTCTGCAAGCAAACCGTTAAGGTCTGTCATCTGGAACTCACCTGTATCGCCTCTTGAGTGCTCCAGCATACCTTTTACAATATTATCAGCACGGGTACCATGCTCTCCTATTTTTATAACATTTGTTTTAATGTCACCAAAAATTTCCTCAAGATAGGCCGCGTCCATCTTTGCCGGCTCAGTTTTAACCCGGTCAATTTCTTCAGAAAGTTCATCAACAAGTCCAGTCGTAAGTTTTGCAAAGTTATTTACAAAATTTAACGGATTTTTAATTTCATGAGCAATTCCTGCGGTAAGGGCACCAAGGGAGGCAAGTTTTTGCTGCATTATGAGCTGGGCCTGTGTCTCCTTCAACTGAATAAGAGTCTTTTCAAGTTCGGTATTTTTATCTTTTAATTCAATTGTCCGTTCTT
Source organism: Ignavibacteriaceae bacterium (assembly GCA_020848375.1). GTDB lineage: Bacteria > Bacteroidota > Ignavibacteria > Ignavibacteriales > Ignavibacteriaceae > H2-BAC3. Next base: position 29,525 of record JADLAF010000013.1, on the reverse strand, counting down.
CAACTTTTATTTCCAAAGTTTTGCTGTATTCTTCTAACTGCTTGTTTTGAATAGCAATCTTTTTAAAACTTTCTTTGAGCGACTGAGCCATTGAAACAAGCGTGTTACCGAGTTTACCAATCGCGTCATTTGCTTTATATTCAACATCAACGTCGAAATTCCCCGCTGAGATAGTTTCGGCTACTTTGCTAAGGTTTCTGATTGGCTGACTAATAACACCGCCTGAAATTACTGCTCCGCCAATGCCTACCAGAAGTCCTAATCCTACTAATACCCAGAGTGTAAAGGTCATTTTATCTACTGTGGCATAAGCGACATCTTCATCCTTTTCAGCGAATACCACCCAGTCCAGATTTTCAGGGAATGAGAAACTTGCTACTTTTTCCTGTCCGTCCGGGGTCTGGTAGCTGGTAACACCGTTACTCCTTAGCTTTTGTACTATTAGCGTTTTAATATCCTGAACAATTTTCAGTTCAGAAAGATTCGTTTTTTCCTTAGAAGCAATATTCTGACCCTGTGCGTTTATAAGATAAAGTTTACCGGTTTTACTGAAGGGATTGTTTCCAAGACGTTCAAAGAAGGTATTAAGATTAATCTTTGCAATAAGAAGACCCCTGGGAGCACCTTTAATACTGATTTCAATAATACACTCAATGAGCCAAGTCTTAATTTCATTATGATAGACCGGGTCAGTAAGAATATAAGCAAGACTGCTCTCTGATTTCTTTTCAAGAAGCTGGGTGATGTCAGAGGGCACACCGGAAAGAATGTCACGGTAATGAGAGTTATTGATCCCCTTTTGTGACTCATTGAGCGGCTTACTGGCACTTATGGCATTCTGAAACACACCACCGCCCATATCAAAATACACACCAGTATAGGTGAAGCTTTCAACATTTTTGACAATAGAATTAAGCAACGCCTCTTTTTCAGCGATACCCAGGGATGGATTTTCAAGACCGGATTTTACTATTTCAAGGGGTGCCAGCCAGGTGTTTATCAGAAGGTTATTTAACTCCTCTGCGACCGCTCCGGTAGTTGAAATTAGTTCGTTATTAGTGCTGCTCTTCAGCTCCTCATCCGTCATGGAGATCATTACGTATCCCGATATAAATAGCGGAATAATGGAAGTAAGTATTGCGAAAATGAATAACTTTTTTTGCCAGGAGAGATTCATTCAGTTTATGCCCTTTCGTTTGACTGAATAAATGAGTAATTATTTCCGGAACATTTTATTAACATAAAAGTAACTACTTAAACCGTAAAAAACACTGCGCAATACTAACCATTGCAACAGATATTACCATAAAGAGTTACTTCAGCCGTCTCAGCATTAACATAGTGATATCATCAAACTGATCAGCCGTCTGCATGTGTTCATACAACGCTACATTAAGCTGTTTCAGTGTATCCTCCGCGGTAGTAATATCTTTCTCTAAAAAAGAACGAAGTCGGTCATCTCCGAAAAGTTCGTTTCGCGGGTTGATTATATCAGTCACACCATCGGTAAAAAGAAAAAGCGAGTCTCCCGGCTCCAGGGTAATTTCATTTGTGTGGAATTCATCATTCGGGAATAACCCGACAACAGGGTCTGTAATGTCGAGTTCAGCAATAATCTTGTTGTTTCGTAATACATAAGGGGGATTGTGACCGCAGTTTACATATTCGATCTTACCGGTTTTGGTATCAACCGTACCGATAAACACTGTCGCAAACATATTTGCAGACTCGTGGTTGCGGATAACATAGTTATGCGTCAAGGTGATCGTCTGCTCTGCTTCTTTTTCAGTAAAAGAACCAAACTCACCAAAAGCTCTCATCAAACTGCGGATAAGTGTCATGAATAAGGCAGGGCCTACGCCTTTGCCGCAAACGTCTGCCACCACAAAACCAATTTTATTCGGCGTAGGCAGTTCATATACATCAAAAAAGTCACCGGCAACTTCCTTCGCAGGAGTAAAGATTTTTGCAATCTCCCACCCGTCAGCTTTTGGAACAAATGCAGGGAGAAAACTTTTCTGTATTGTCTGCCCTATTTGCAGCTCACGCTGCACAGACTGAAGTTTAAGACGGTTTTGTTCAGCGTTTTTGATGTTGTGAATTTCGTTAAGGGTTTTAGTAACTGTTGCTTCAAGATCGGTAAAGTCAATGGGTTTATTTACAAAATCAAAGGCCCCGTTATTCATTGCGGTGCGGAGGTTTTTCATATCTCCGTATGCAGAGACAATAACCGTTCTTATAAGAGGATATTTTTCACTTACCTTATCCAACAGCGAGAGCCCATCCATCTCTGGCATATTGATATCAGAAAGCACCATTGAAACATCTGGGTGCTCTTTCAGACGGTCAAGCGCTTGAAAACCGTTCTGAGCAAAAACAAATTCAAGTTCACCGGCACGTATCTTTCGCCTGAAATTCTGCTTCATCAGAATTTCTAAATCCGGTTCATCATCAACAACAAGAATTTTTGGGGGCATCATGGTAATCTCAGACATACTTTAATTTTTTGCTTTGAACAGCAGAATTGCATCTTCAATAGTAGCAGCAATAGTAATTTTTTTATCAAGCTGAGTAAGAGTGAAAGTATCCTTCACTTTAGCATTCAGGTTTGTAAGCACAAGTGATCCGTCCAGTGAGTTGATTTTCTTCCAGCCGACCACCAAAGCACCAAGGATTGTGAGTCAATAAACTCAACTCTCTCAAAGTTTACTATTATAACTTTATATCCGTTTTGAATTTCTTCAAGAAGTTTATCACGGAATGAACCTGCATCATTTAGCGTAGCCCTGATACCCAGAATGGTAATAATGAGTAACCCGCTGCCAGGTCTCTTGTAATCATATAACATCGCTGACATTAATATCCTAACCACCGGCCTTAATTGGGAACTGAAAAACACCTCTTTACAAATGCGATAACGGGATATTCACAACCAGGCGAATATAGAAAATCCGTTAAATTCAGATAGAATTTAAGAAAAAACCCTCTATTTTTTAATAAAACCGTACCAGAACTACAAAAAAAAAGCCGCCCCGGAACTGGGACGGCTTTTTTTAGAAAATGAAATTTATTTCATCATCATCATTTTTTTGGTCTGTACAAAAGTACCGGCTTTTATCCGGTAAATGTACATACCGCTGGAAACAGGCACTCCATAGTCGTTACGACCGTTCCACTCTACCGTATAATAGCCGGCTCTGTGTTCGCCCCTTACCAGGGTTGCAACTTCTCTGCCGAGCATATCATAGATTTTCAGATTTACATCACTGTCCATTGGCAGACTGAAGCGAATCTGTGTAGTCGGGTTAAACGGATTCGGGAAGTTCTGGCTTAAAGCAAACTCTTCCGGAATCAGACTTGGGTCCGTGATAATGAGCGGTGAACCTGCCTGCTCAAGAATAATAGCATCTGCACGAAGTACAAATGAGTCTCTGCGGGCACTGTTTTCAACACTGTCTCTGTAATACCAGCTTACAGCCGCGGTATCGTTCAGGAGCTGAACATAACCAAATACGGTGCCGGAATTGTGATAATCCTGCCCGCCACGGAGGAACTGGAATCTACCGAGAAGTACTCTTCCGGAAGATCCGACTTGTCCGTTGTTAGCGGTACCGTTCTGGTTGACAAAGATGGTATCTGGGCTGTTAAAGCCGAGATGATGGACAAGGTATTTTGCCATCGGTGATGAGATTGATGAGCTTACAGGAAGCTGCACATAAACATCAAAACTGTCTATTTCGTTGGTTGTGCTCCCCGGTTTGAACGGGATGTATGGGAACCATTCAACTGTTTCAGTACCGTTAATCGGGTTGAAATAGATGTACTTAATCAGACGGTTCTGGTTAAGACCGCCGCTGCCAGTGATGCGGTACCATTTGTCCATGTGTAAAGGATCTGGTGCACCTGTCCATTCCTGAACTTCTGTCGGGAAGATATACGTGGTAGGGTCAGTATCATCAACCAGAATACCAGTGCCAACCCCCTGACCTGAAAGTCTTACAACAATCAGAGTATCAACCGGGTCATTTGACTTAATAAAAACCGAATCAGAATAGCTTATGATATCGTCCGGGAGGAAATTCACCAATAGATTATACTGTCCATCAATAGCCGGCAGTGTAATCGGGAAAGTCGGCAGATTTGCGAAGCTATAAGTTGTTCCGTTCTTGAGGTATATGGTATCCACTCTCAGCGGAGTTTCACCGTTCGAACCAATGATAAAGTTTCTCTGGAAGTTGAATTCCTGCTGACGGATTGAGTCATAAATGGATACAGAACCGAAGTTAAGCAACCTTGTAGGATCCAGACTGGTGGAAACTGTCGGAGCAATTGGAACCAGGCGCACGCGGAGCAGATCTGCACGAAGCAATTCAGAACCGCCCTGAAGCGGATTAGTAAATCTGACTGCTGTAGGACCGCCACCGTTAAGTTCAAATACCGTATTGCCACCTAATCTGCCCCAGAATACACCTGATATTCTTGAGTTAAAAACAACTCTCTGAGTATCACCAAGTGCTGGATCAGGGTTCAGATAGAATGGGGTAACAATGTCTGCAGTAACCTGCTGTGCAGCATTTGAAGAACCAAGCGGACCAGAGTACTCCATGAAATACTTTCCTGAAAGAGTGTCGGGTACCTGGAAACCGTAATAAACTGCAATATTCGGGTCTGAACCGGTATTAACGATTGAGCCAATGTTACCGCCTGGTATTGGGTAAGGATATGGTGAAGGGGTTGAATTAAGGAATGTTCCAAGAGTGGATGAACTACCACTGTTATTAGGAACGTTCCAGTGTGGCTCACCACCAGTAGTGCTGGCATTAAGAACAAAGTTATAGTTAATACCTGTCCCGATACATGGGAGTAATGCTTCCGGTTCATCAGCATCATTACTCAGAATCTTAATCGTGTCATTAGTCGTTTCCTCTCCGAGAGGTGAGAAGCGAATCGTCAGGTTGGCTTTTCCTCCGGGAGGAATATTGATTGGAAGAGGTGTAGTTATGGTGTAACGGGTGGTCTGTGTTACAAAACCAGTTACAGTCAAAGTCTGACTGCCAAGATTGTAAACCGGAACCACTTTTTCCGAAAAGAAACCATATTTGAAGGTTGTTTCAGGGAACCCAAGAAGTGAGCGGTCACTATAAAAATTATGAACCAGAGTAGTTTCACCCACAGTGTTTGTGAAGACGCGGGAGAATCTTCTTGCACCGAATTCAATATCGGGACCGGCTTTTCCGCTTCTGACAAATGCGAGACCATCCACGCGGAGAGTATTAGAACCTAATGAGTCAAGTCCGATGGAAACCGTGACAGAACTGTCAGCAGCGAATGCTTCGATAATTCCAAGTGGAACCCATGAGCCCCAACCATCAGGAGTGTTATTGGTTGACATATCATATCTGAACGAGTCAGCGAGAGTACCTTCACCGAATCTCTGGAAGGTCACATAAGCATTTTTTGTGGCATTTCCGGAGTTCATGTGATGATAAATAAGATAATGGTCAGTGGTCTGGAGTGAGGCATAATACTGAGCATGAGCTCCGGTATTATTACCTGATCCATATCTGCTGGCTCTTCTGTGATTACCGCCTAAATAAATTGATGAGTTGTTTGAATAAAATCCATCATTTGCTCCCGGGGTAATAGGAACAGTTGGTGGAAACTCGCGGTATCTTGGGTCATTCATTAATGTACCCGTTGTACCCGTGTTGTTGTCTGATGTATTGTCAAAATACAACACATCGGCGCTGTCTAGTAATTGCTGAGCTTGTGCTTCTTTGGCAGGGATTGCCATTAAAAGCAAAAGAAAAGCAATAAACGGTATCTTTTTGAGCATTTAAGCCTCCGGTTATTTAGTTATTGGAACATATAATGTGTCAGAATTTCGTCCTATAAACCGGTCTTCGCCGGTTGGAGTAACATAATAATATACATGAAATGTATCTGAAAATGTCACCTGAAATGAGTCAACAAACGTTGTGGTAGTTGTCGTAGGAATCAACGGAAAATAACGGCCGGTCTTTGTAACCGTTGTCCGATACACCTCAAAATTTCTCAAATTCTGAGTTGAATTGACCGACCAGGTCAGAGTTACCTTAATCTTTCCGGTTTCGGTAGTATCCGAAACTGCTGCAAGATTAACGGGGGTGGGTACCCGGGTAAAATGAGTTGGCTCAACAACTGGTACTGGTGAATCACAGCCATAAAGTACCAAAAGGAGGATCAGGGGTAAAAAAGCTTTAATTTTTTTCATCATCATTAAAATTTAGGGAAGATTTATCTTAAGAGCAATACCACTATAAAGAGATGTAACGCCGTTCACACCCTCAAAATCCTTGAATTCCGGAGCAAAGGAAAAACTGACCCCGCCCTTGTCATCAGTCAGATAAAGAATATCCACCATATTATAAATATACAGGGCAGCGGTAACAGCGATAAACAGGTCTCGGCGCTTTACATCATTGTCCCGGTTTCCCTTTTCAAACTGGATCTGAGACCAGTAGTAATCTGCCAAAGCGTAATTACCAGCCCCTTTATAGTCATCTGAAAGGGTTTGAATGCGGTCTTTACGTGCATTAAAATTGTTCTCGGCAAGAATAGCAGTGAGCAAACTACCGTAAAAGCCAAGTGTAATGCCCGCCCCCTTATATTCATGACCAAGGAATGTCTGCCCCGCACCCGGTATTATTGCTGAAAGCCATGCAGCCCGTACTTCCCGGTCCGAAAAGTCAAGCCAGCCGGCAGGTTGTTCATAGGCAGGTGCTACCTGGTAAGCCAATGACTGCTGGGCAACTAAGTTCTGCTGGGAAAGGATGAGCAGAGCCCCTAACAGAAAAGCGTATATATAATTCAATTTCATCATTTTAACACGTAGTTGAATAAATTGATTGCAAATTCATAATAACCGGAAAAGTCATAGCCCGCCCCCTGCTCAGCCCAGAGAGTAGTATATCCCTTAGGCGAGAGAACCGCTGCAAGACGCTTATCTATGAATAAACCCCTGAGCACGGTTGACTTCTGGAATCCCGGAGTTACTTCATCAATTCCCTGAGGGAGAACATCGAACTTATTGGGGGTGGTAAATATCTCATGCGTCATAGGAATATTTTTTATCTCAGCCGAAGCACCGATAACCGATTGAACATCTTTCAGAAATGTTTCATAGTACTGGGCGAACGGATACTCATTTTTGAAATGAGCGTTATCAATAAAGAGAAAGCCGCCTGAACTAAGATAATCTGCACAGCCGCTGACATAAGTACTCATGAATTCAGGTTTTTGACCGTTAGCCAGGAGGAACGCAATTTTTGATTCCTTTACATTGGGATCACTGAACGTGCCTGTGTAAGATCTGGAATTTGTAGGCAGATTACGGTCTATATATGCCACTATCTGATTCATAGCACGCGGTGCCGGATTCCATGGCGGGTCATACGTAAGCGCACCCCCCTGCGAAGTATATATTAACTGGCTTATTTTAATGTTTTGCTTTCCGGACTTTGAAGTATCAGTTTCAGTAAGCCCGCCGTCTTTTGGTTTGTCAAACGGTACCTGCTTAAAATAAAAAACCATATCAATGAACTCTGATGGTTCATTGTTTTCATCATACGCGGTGATAAATTTCCTGACATCAATTTTAAGGCGCTCAACATCATCAACCAGAGGGTCAAAAACAATAAGTCCGTCCCGGCTGTCACCTTTATAAACAGGTTTTCCGAAATAAAGCATTGTTCTGCGTGCAATACCCATTCTGGTTTCAAATATCTCATCATCAGATCCTGAGGTACCTTTCAGTTTTTGATAATACTCCTCAATACTGAGGTTTGTAGCATTCTTCTTTTCTCTTGCAAACGCCTCAAAGTTATCACCACGGTCAGAAAACAGGGAGGAGAGTTCAGGGTTGTAATTAAGCTTTGCGCCTGAATAATTAAAAATGGTAACTTGAAAAACACTAAATCTCCTCGGCGTGTACCCTAATTCAGGATCTACCCAGTTACCATAAGTATAAGGATTTGATGAGAATTCAAAATCATCTGACTCCTGAGGAAATTCAAAGGTATTTAGCTGATAGTCGGTTACATATTTTATTTCAAATTTCCAGGTGCGTGCATCATACACAATAGCTTCACCGGAAGGACTGATTGAATATCCGGAGTCAGTCAGGGCTGCTATTGCATCAGCATCAGGCACAATGGTTAACTCAGTCCTGCCCGGAGGGAGGAAGATATATTCAAAGACTGAATTGCAACCGCCCATAGGCAGCATCATTACAGCCAATAGTAAAATTCTTTTCATTAACGCATATTTCATTTATTCTCTAATCTTCACTGGAACCGCAGCGGGACCAAACTGATACTCAAGCGCCATTGACTGACCTATATTTCCGGCCAGAAATGTGGCGAATCCGCTCGCTGTTCCGATATTAACCTCTGCAAGATAGATATAAACCAGTCTTGTCAGCGGATATAAATTCTGCACAAAGAAACCGGGATGCGGCTGAAAATAAATATTCTCAGCTCTGATTTGCTCCCTGGCACCAATTTCAATTCTTTTAAGCCGTGTTTCACTGACTGCATAAAGCCATGAAACCAGTCCAATCTTATTTTTGTCTTTAAGCACCGATGCAATTACTGCTGAATCATTCTCAGCAGTTTCAGCTTTTTCTATATCCTGTCCACCGAATATATCATATTTCAGAAACTCATAGACAGACGAATTTTTTTCAGGCAGCACCGGCTTAACACTCGTGTTTCTGCCGTCTAAAATTGCCAATAGTGAATCGAACGAAATCACATTCGGAAAATCAAAACCGGCAAGTACGGCAATTCCATCATAAACAAACTTTACCGTTTTATAGTCTGTTTTGTTAATGCTGAGCGCAGAGTCTTCTTCACTATTCATTGCTCTTGCAGCAATGGAAACTTCACTTTCTCCATTAACCAACCTGGCTATGGCCTCACGCGCGTTCACTCTTTTCACTGTTATCCTGGCCTCAGGGTACAGAACATTAAATGTGTCTGCCAGGACAGCCACAAGCGGATACACAGTTTCATCGCAAAAGACTTCTGCCTTACCCTTTGTGGGTGTTTCAAGTTTTTCAGAACAACCTGCCAGCAGTAAAACTGCCAGTAGTACTGATAAAAGCTGTTTCATCAGTTTATCTTTTTAAGCTGCTCAACCTCTTCATCTGCGAGAGTTGCTACGGAATACCGGCTCAATTTCGCCAGATTAAATTCATCAATAATATCAACCATATAATGATATTTTGCTTTACGATCAAGTTTCAGCAAGATAATATAGTTAGGATCTTCTTTATATCTGTCCTGCAGATAGGACGGCAGCTCAGCCAAATCCATTAAAACAGGATCAGCAATGCCTTTGCTATGAAACAATCTTCCTTCCTCATCAATCCTGAGGATGAGCAGATTAGTCTGCGAAACAGAACCTGAACTGCTCCCCGGAGGAAGTTTAATCTCAAGAGTTTGCGGTTTTCTGAAAACCGTTGTCAGCATAAAAAAAGTAAGCAGAAGAAAAGCAATATCCACCATCGGAGTCATATCCATGTGAATACCAATTCTTCTTTTCTTTTTCTTTTTACCTTTTTTGCCGTGGTCTCTGCCGCCGCCTAAATCAACTCCGCCCATATCCTCTATTCTTTCTTTGAAGGGATTTCAAGATCGGTCACAAGCGAAAATTTAGCAATTGCATTTTTTTGCAGCACCTCCATAACATCGGAGACAACGCCGTATTCAGCATCTGCATCGCTTTTGATAACCGCCTCAAGTTTTGAGTTACTGATCCTCGCCTGAGTTACTAAATCATGAAGTGACTGAATTTTGATCTCAACAGAGGTTGCAGTTCTGTAACTTTCACCAAAAAGCTGAGCCATAATTCTCTGTGAGTCAAATCCCAGAAAAATTCTTCCCTTCTTCTCAACAGTTATATTCATAACATTCGAAGTAGGGACTTTTTGCTCTGAACGAGAACTAGGCAGTATTACCTCAACTTCTTCCTGAGGTTTAAACTGCGTAGTCAGCATGAAAAAAGTGAGCAGCAGGAACGCTACGTCCACCATTGGTGTCATATCAATGACGATGTTCACTCTTTTCTTTTTAATCTTAGCCATAGCTCAGAATCAGGACTGCTTTCCTTTAATAATCTGCATGATGTTATAGGATGATTCATCAACCATATAACTAAAACTGTCAACGTTATTAATAAATACGTTGTAAGATATAATACCAAGGATAGCAACAAAAAGTCCTCCCGCGGTATTGATAAGTGCCTCAGAGATACCAGTCGCAAGCGCGATAGCATCAGGAGCACCTGCCTGCGCAAGCGCCTTAAATGCCCGGATCATTCCGAGAGTGGTACCCAGCAGACCCACCATGGTTGCGATTGATGCAATAGTAGAAAGTGCTATCAGATTTTTTTCGAGCAACGGTGTTTCAAGCATTGAGGCCTCCTCAACTGCTCTCTGAACTTCTGCAACTTTCTTTTCTCCGTCACTGAATCTTGGCTGGTCATCAATCTCCTTATATCTTCTCAGTGCACTCTTGATGATATTGGCAACAGCACCCTTCTGTGCATCACAAGTCGTAATTGCTTCATCAAGATTATCCTGCTTGAGCAATTCAAGAACCTTATGAATCATCGTCTCAGGTGAACCTTTCCCTTTTGCTCTTCTGAATGAGAATATCCTTTCAATAATGATTGCAATAACCATAATCGAAAGTGTCACCAGAAATGATACCATTACACCGCCGGTATAAATCTGACCAAGGGTATTAATCGGGACTTCTTTGGCTTCGTCCTTAAAGTTGGCGGGATCACCAAATATAAAGAAGAAGATTGCAAGTGCTGCAACAAAAGAGAAGAATGTGAGCAAACTAATAAATACCGATTGCTTCATGAAGTTATAACTCCGTTATATTTAAATTTTTTATCAATTCTGTGCTGCTTCTTTTTGATTCTGACGGTCAATAATGCCTCCCTTTTGAGTACAGGCAAATACAACCACATTCAGACCAAACTGAAGTTGTCTCGTGTTATCAATTGGTCCGCCCAGGTTAGTCGGATTAACCGGCCACACACCCCACGCCTTGCCATAACCTTTGCTGCTGAGCAAAACAGCCAGACGACCGTTAAGAAATATTCCTTCAAGATAATTATATCTTTCCTTTACCGGATGATTCGGGTTTGGTCTTACGTTATCTTCACCACTTGGGGGTCCGTTAAAGTCTTCCCAGCAGCGATATAGCCAGTGATCGTTCGGAATTTTTTCCCACTCAGCGTCATAGCCAAGTGCTTCTTCAACCATCTGCCGTGCTTTTTTATTGAATGCACCCCAGCGGGCTGCATAAGCATCATCAATAAAAAGGAATCCGCCGTTGCGAAGATACTTTTCAAGATTTTTTACCTCAACCTGGGTATATACCGGTGTTGACTCAGAGCCGGTCATATAGATAATTGGCACCTCCATAAGGAGTTTGTCATCAAGGCGAATTGTTCCCTTAAGCGTAAACTCAAGCCGGGTATGTTTTTCAGCATAAGTCACAAGATTGGGTAATGCCTGCGGAACAACATTATATCCTGGTTCACCGTTTTCATCAAGGCGTGAGCCGCGGTATTGAAGGACGTAAAGGTTTAAATGACCGATGATATCCTTTTTATTTTTACCGACTTTTACGTAACCCTCATAGCGATCTTTGAAATTCGAATAGTCAAGTAAATCATCACTCACACGATCTGTTTGCCTGCCAGAGGAACGAGTGTTGGTTACATCATAAGCAATATCAGGTCCAAAACCGATGCTTCCATCATCCTTTCCAACCAGACCGCCTGTGCCGCCTCTGCCTGTTGAAGTACCGTAGCTCCTGGTACCTCCCGGAATCGACCATCCCTCAGCACCGCCGCTTTCGCTTGAAGTGAGAGCTCCGTGAAATACGCTTCCCTGCCCGCCAACGGTATTTGTCTGAGTTGTGTTAGGACGTATATCATCCGACCTCAGATCTTCAGCGCTGGCTGCCTCATCCATAGTGTAGTCTTTCGGCTCATAATCTGTGGCAGAAGATTGTTCCTTAACCAGATCAAAATCTTTTGCAAGTTTAGGCGGTGTTGGTTCATACTTAATAGGCGGGGGCACCTTTTCATAATATGTATTAATCTTAACCGTACGGACTTCACTTTTCTTTTCAGAGAAAAAAGAGACCCAAAGAATAAAAAACAGATGCGCAAAGACCGAGAACATCATACCCCAGAAATATGACCTCTTATAAAGCACCTTCCATTTTGATGTTGCAAGCGGAAGCTTTGCAATCATCCTTGCTTCCCTTCGGGAAAGTAGATTAAACGGATTAAAGTCCTGCAGTCTCATTGCCTTCCTCTATCCATTCAATATGCTGCTCCGCAAAATATACAATTCCGGCAGCATTCGGATTATCTTTATACTTTTCAACTATCTGCTTAAAAAGTTCAAGGGCTTTCTTAAAGTCTTTTAACTGTTCGTAAGAAGAAGCAATGTTTGCCTCACACGCCATAGCTACTTCACTGTCAGGATATTTCGCAACAATTTTTTCCAGTTCAATTATCGCGTTCTTATAATCCTTCTTGTCGAAAATGACTATTGCTTTCTGATACTCTCTGAAAGCATCTATCTGCGAAAGTTCTTTAATAAAGCTTCTTGCCTCAGTTGCCTTATAATGGTCGGGGAAACGGTCAACAAAATTCCTGTATTCAAGAAGCGCTCTGGTATATTCTTTCTTGTTATAGAAATAATCACCTATGGTAAACTGAGCTTCCGGAACTAATTTATCACCTGGGTATGTGGCGATCAGTTTCTGCAGAGGAGCAATCATCTTATCAATATCTTTCAACTGATAATAGGACCAGGCCATATTATATAATGAGGATGGACCAAAATCACTCTTCGGGAAATTTGTCTGTGTTTTTTCATACTCAGCTATTGACTCGGCAAACATACCCTGATTGTAATATGCCTCAGCTACATTATACTGAGCTTCAGCGGAAAACTCATCTGCCGAATATTTAGCGAGAAAAGCTCTGAACTCCTTAATTGACTCATCCCACTTTCCTATATTATAATGAGCATATCCGATAAAAAACATTGAATTGCGCACACTCTTTGATTCAGGGTAACGCTCAATAAACTGGACAAAAGCTTTAGCTGCGTTATCGTAATATCCGATATCGTAGAGGTTTACCGCAAAATTAAAAAGTATCTCTTCATTGATTGCAGGATACCTTTGAGCAGATCGCGCCAGTATCTTAAGTGCTTCATCTATGTTGCCATTTACATTATTAGCCATTCCGAGAAGAAATGAAGCGCGTGAATAGAGATATTCATCATCAAAATTATACGCAAGCGTTTGATTCCCGTATTTTATGACATTTTTCATGTCTTTCATTTCATAAAACACTTCAACCAGCGCCACCATATAGCGTACTTTTTCAAGAGTATCTTTTGCGCTTGCCACAAAACTTAGCATCAGGTCAACCCCCTTTTGAACCTGACCGGTTTTGGTGTAAGCTGTTGCGAGGCGTCCCCTGGCGTTAGGAACAAGCTGCGGCATTCTCTCACCAAATACAGAATCAGCCAGGACGTACTCAAGATCTGCAATTGACTCCTTATGTTTGCTTAACTGCCCATAAAGAGTACCCCTCAGATATCTGCTTTGCAAACGGAGCAGATTATTTGATTTTGCATCATCAATTACAAAATTCAACTGGGCAATGGCTTCTTCATACTTTATCTTTGCTATATAAACATCAGCGAGCGAGAAACGAACTTCCGGGAAAAAGTACGTGGCATCCTTAATGGTATCTGCCATTGCAATAAGATCAAGGGCAAACTTCTCGGCCTCATCCAGCTTTTTGTCGAGCACGTAAGATTTGGAAACTCTTATAATTGCAGGTACAAAGAACATTGACGACGGCGGTATTTTTGAAAAATACTGCGGGATTGCAGAATAGTTTTTCAGTTCAAAATTTGCCTGAATGAAATAAAAACTAATTTCATCTTCTCTGTCTCCGCCAGCAAACTTATTGCTCAGTTCGGTAAGGATTGTAAGCGCTTCCTGAGCTTTCTTTTCTTCCAGCCGTATTCTGACCTTATATAAACTTGCCGACATATACTGGGTTTTTTCGTCTCCCAGTTCGATAACCTGATCAAAACGCTCATCAGCATTCAGCAACTCTCTCAGATTGAAATATGATATTCCTGTGAGGAATATCAAGTCATAATTAAACTCGTTACCCGGAAAGTTATTGACAAATGAATCTGCTCTTGCTATAGTGTTCCGGTAATCCGGAATGGCAAAATAACAAAGCACTTCCGTATATAAAGCATCCTCAACCGGGAAACTGATTACCTCGGCTACCTCAGCATAAGCTGATGCGTAAAACCGGTATTCATCAGCAGCTTTTACAAATATTGAGTCCTTCTGATAGGTCTCGGCTATCTTGAACTGCATCTTTGCCTGAAGTTCTTTATTGGCAAAGTTTGCGTCAATTGCATTTTTATAAACAAGGATTGCCTCGTTAATACCCTTTTCAGATTTTGTGTAGTCTCCCATTTTAATATAAGTAGCTTCAACGAGTGCCGGAAGAAGAGAATATTGGGAGATTGTCCTCTTCCAGTTAACCATTGCTGAGTCATAGTTATTCTTAAAACGGTAGGCATCGCCTATTTTTACCTGAGATTTGGCGACCAGTTCAAGATCGGAGGACTCAGTCTCACGGCTAGAAATAGCATCAAAAAGCTGCCGGTCTTTTACGGCTTTAAGCTGAATCTTTTCCCACTCTGTCTCTTTAAATGCAGAGGGTTTAAACTTTTCGCCGAGAACTGACCAGTAATTAATTGCACGGTCATAATTCCCTTCTTCAAAGTAATTCTGCCCAAGCTGATACATCGCCTTTGCTAAGTAAGCAGTAGATGGATAAAAAGTAATCAGTTCGTAAAACGCTTCTGAACTCCTGGGCAGCTCGCCGATTTCCTTATATGCCCAGCCGATATCATATAACGCGCTTTCAGCTTTTCTGTGGTCAGGATACTTCTCAACCAGAGTTCTTGCCTCTCGTACCACATCTTTGAATGCCTGCTGCATATAATATATATCGTAAATCTGAAACTGCGCTAATCCTCTCAGATCAGGTCCAAAATTCATCTGCTCTACAGTCCTGAAAACTGCAATCGCGGAATCATACTGCTTAAGGTTCTTATACGCATTGGCTTTCTGATAATAAGCTGCACCAAGCACACTGATCGTAAGTTCACCGTTGAGGATGGTAACTCTGATACTGTCTTTTTTCAGGAGCGGAGAATCAGTTAAAATAATCTTATCGTAAAGACTAATTGCCGGCTTATAATTCGAGGCGGCAAACAGATTCTGTGCACCATTAAAATTATCCCGCAGCTCCTGAGGAGTCGGGATAAAGTATGCCGCGATTGCAGCAGTTAGTACAAGAATTGCCTGCCAGAACATTTGCTCTTACAGTCCTGCAAAAATTGTGAAAAACAACAATGACTCCTGAGCACCTTTGCTTCTGTCTTCCGGGCGCAGGAAATCTATACTTGTATATTTATATCCGAAGTCCAGTACAACGTTATAACCCTGGAACTGAGTTTTATTGCTTATTGAAAAAGCTGCTGTACTCTTGTTCTGGCTTTCAAAGTTGTCGCGGAAGTTTCTGATTTTATACTTAAAAATATCAGACATCCCGAAAAGGGAGAAACCCTGAAGACCAAATCTCAAATCGGTATTGTTAGTCAGACGATAATCCACGCGGAAGATTGGAATAATTTCCTGAGAATGACCGTCAATCTTAAGGACCGTTTTACCATTCACATCTTCAGAAAGACGGATGGTTTTCTCCGTACGCACCTTAAACTGAGGACTCAGTTTAATTGTACCGTCCAGAAGATAAAATGTGTAATCCATTTTATTAACCATTCCGAAGAAGGTAATATTACCCGGCATCTGATCACCAATAAATTTTGCTTCAGGGAGGAATGCAATATCCCTCGATCCGATTTTAAACTGATTGTTGAACTCATAGCGGATATTATTCTCGATGTTCAGATTCGGTATTGCAGTGTACTTTGTACCAAGATACAAGGAATTCACTAATGAATTCCGATAGTTAAGATTATCTTGTACGAATGACGGAATTGGATCAGAAGTGGTAATCACACCCTTAAACTGGTATCCGTTATTTGCAATATCATCCTGAACCTGCTTTAGCACATAGTACATAGTAAGCGAACCAAAACGCGGAGTGCCCGTGGTAAAGAATGCTTTCATATAATTGATGTCATTCTTTCCCCCGCGGGCGATTGCGGTTTCATTGATCTTACCTACGCCAACACTGATACCTTTTGAAACCTCAAGTGAGTTGAATATATGATACCCGTCAATATCAGGTTCATAAGGGTAATCTGGTAATATATCATTCTCCTGCTCATCTATCACACCGTTGTTATTCCAGTCATCACCATAGTCCAGTGATGGAGGGTCAGCATAATAGGTCAGGAAGTCCTGAGCAAAGTCAGGTACACCATCCGCGTTACGGTCATCATCCGGAATACCATCGTTATCTTTATCCTTACCGGGAAAGATACCTGCATCCGGCTGACGAATGATAGCATCCAGACTTCTTAACTCATTAGTGCTCTGACGGTATCCAAGTTTAAAGAAGTCATTAGCTCCGGCATTAAGCACGTCACTGTTTCTGCGGTTTATGTCAGTAGAATTAGCATTATAAAAATAAAATCCGTCTTCCCATCGGTCATCATCATCGTTATCATCAACAAGAGGATAAAAAGCACCACCGGGGAAAATTACACGCCTCTGATAAGTGAAGCTTTCATCATATCCTAAGAAATCAGGAGCCGTATATAAACTTGGAATAGGTGAAGTAGGCACGGCACTTGTTGAGTTATACTGGAAATAACTGTTCTCCAATACATACGTGTGCAGACTGGTTATGTACTTTGGTTCTATTCTGTAACGTTCAATACCCATGGTCATGCGTCCGACTTTCTTCTTTCCGCGGAGGAACCATGCATTACCGGTATTTTCAAATCTTCCGCCCGAAAGTATGGGGTACTTTAAGAATTCTGTACTCTGATTAAATTCACCTTCAACTTCAAATCCTTCCCACTTAAAGTTAAAGTTGACACCATATACAGACATTCCGGAGGCAAGACCATAATTAACCGTAAGAATTCTTCTGTTGGACGCGTCTTTAACATTGCCGTCAGCACGTTCTCTCACAAAAAATGGAGTTGGTGTCGCAAAGATTGAGTCCTGATGATGCGGCTGAAAACGTGCATCACCGGTGTAAGTGTCAAGTGTATTAACATAATCCTGAGCAGTTTCAACAAGGTAATCATTGGCAACCGGAATCTGAACCTGACAGGCCTCAACACCGGGGGGCATAAGAAAAGCGTAGGTAATGCTTTCATCAACTCTGCTCTCAACTTGGTAGGGGTAGTTAGGAACAGGAGTGGAATATTTACTGCTGCTGGCGTAGTGAGTAAAGAAGGTAAAACTGGTCGTATCAGCACCGCCAAAGAAACGCTGATCAATCTGAAAACCGCGGTTTCTTTCAACATCGCGAAAAACATAATACTGAATCGGCTGACCAAGCTGGGTAGCTGTGGCAGTTGGTTTCTGCTTATGTATATTAACGAGCGCCTGGGGCTGACCGTTTATGATGATACGCGGGTGACCATATACAATCGGACCGGAGTTGTCACCGGGTGAGTCGTCTCTTACTCTGAGGAAAATCATACGTGGTATTGCACTGGTAACAACACCTTCAAGTGAAGCTTCTTTGCTGTCAATAGAACTTCTGCGCTGGTGCTGGTTAACATAGGTCATACCAATTGTAAGGACATCTCCGATATCAGTTTCAAAGTGTCCGCCAAAAAGATACTGCGTCCAGTCACGAATTCTGCGTACCCCCTCAATATATATATTTGAATCGAAACGAAAACGAATAGGGTCAGATACTCTGGATGCAATAACCGTTCCCCGATACTTTGAAGTACCGGCATCCCACCTGATACCGTTAAACCGTGCTTTGTCAAAAGTTAATGAAGTGAACTTTGTACGGATAGCATCCCCCACCATCAGGCGCGTCTGAAACCCGCCATACTGATCAACGCCGATAACAAGGTTATTAAAATAGTTCTGATAAAAGCGGGATTTAATAATGTCACTGTTTCCGCCGGCTATATCAGAAGCAGAAACCTGCTTTTGCACTTCATTCAATTCATAAATGGTAGTTCCCTCCACAAGAAAATTTCCGAATGAATCGAAAAACTTTTTGCGGATGAATGTAGCACTGTAGTTTTCGTAATTTCTTCCTGAGTAATTTATGTAATTCTCTTCCCTCTTTCCTTTATTGGAAATGAACTGGGAATAGATATCTGCACTAATAATCAGAATGAAACAGAGAACAAGGTATCTGAA
This sequence comes from Ignavibacteriaceae bacterium, assembly GCA_020848375.1. GTDB lineage: Bacteria > Bacteroidota > Ignavibacteria > Ignavibacteriales > Ignavibacteriaceae > H2-BAC3. Next base: position 11,028 of record JADLAF010000013.1, on the reverse strand, counting down.
TTTCAAATTCGCCTCCGGAAACCAGCTTAAAAATTATAGGTGACGGTCATTTTATGACTGCCGCCTACAAACTTTAGTTCTAATGGATAGATATATGCGTAATCAATTTTAACTGTCTCAACATTGAGACCAAATCCCCCCGAAAGTCCGCTCTCGCGTGCAAAATCTGCGCTTAACAGATTATTATATCCCCCCCGGATAAAAAAGTCATTATTGTACCCGAACACAGAATATCTTGCACTCAGGAATTCTGCTCCGAATCTTATTCCTATAATATCGTCTTCCATAACTATATCGGTAAGAATAAGATATTCATATTTTTTTGAATGGTAAACTGAACCAACTCCTATCGAAATCGGGAGTGAAGCATCACTGCTACCGTTCTGAGCGATGCTCGGGTTTGTCAGGTTTTTAATTGAAAGCCCTAAAGACAAAGCATCCTGACCAGTCAGTTCATCAAAAGTATATATTGCACCGGCATCAAAAGTAAAACCAACATAAGAAAGTGCATCTTCACCCGGGGCTGCATTCGCTGACCATCCGAGAAATTTAACAGCACCGCCGACAGACAAACGAGGAAGAATTTCGATACCGTACCCTGCCTGGATAACATATTCCTTCCAAAGATCAGTATTCAGCATATTTATGCCCGCACCGAATTTCCCGATATATGGCAGGGGTATCAGTCCGCTAAGTGAGAGATAATTGAGATTATCACCCTCAACGTCAGGATACAAATTTGAATAACTGGCTGAGACGGCATAATTATCAGCATAAGCAACTGAAGCAGAATTAAAAAACTGCAGGTAGGGAGCTCCGTGAAGAGCTAAGCCCGCGCCGCCGAGTGATTTCACTCTGGCTGAAACGCCAAGGTCTTCAAATCCCCCGGCTCTGAGGACAGAAGCAATGACAAATAAAACTGTAAGCAGATATTTCACATTCACCTCACGCTTAATATGCAACAACTACGGTTTTCGTGACAGCTTCGCCGCCGTTGTCACTTTCCACATAAATCTGATAGAGATATACTCCCGGCTTAACAGTTTTTCCGCTGTTATCTTTTCCATCCCAGCTAATTGAATTGTCTGAGATAAAAGCAGCGGCTTTGTCATAAGAATCGTAGAGATCTCTTACCATTCTGCCGGTTAAATCGTATATCTTCACAGTTAGTTTTCTGGTCTGACCGCCTATATATTCACCCGGCTCACCGATATTGCCCAGGAAGAACTGAAAATTGGTTTCGTCATTTCTGCCGTCACCGTTGGGTGTAAAGGGGTTAGGAGTGGCAATTGCTCTGATAATCAATTTTTCCGGGACGCCCACTGTCACTATGCTCCAGGCCTCAACCTGTTCGGATATACGCGAGTCAATTCTCTGCGGGTTGTCGGTAACCATTTTACTTGACGCAGTCATCCGGTACGGATTAACCGCCTGAAACGGAGTAGTTACCAATCGGATAACAATCTGAGCATCTGCGGTAAGAGTCGCGTTAAAACTTATTGTGATAGTGGAGGCCGTTACCCTGCTCGATACGGCAGCCGGTTGACCGTTAACAGTAACCCCGGCAAGCTGGGCAGGCGAAGGTGTGTATATAGTCAGAGTGTCAATACCATGATCATTTGGCTGAAACTGGGCCATCAGAGTAAGGGAGAAAGTCTCTTCCCTAAGAACCTGAGAAAATTGAGGAGATATAGAGGCATCAGACGATGAAACAACATTAAGTGTATCGTAATTTATTTTAAGCTCATCAATTTCCGGGCTTACCAGCACGCCTGTTGTAAGTCTGACCCTGTACTGCAGAAAGTTTCTTGGCTCAAAGACAGTAAAAAGAGAACCGCTTTCAGTTGCCTCTTCAGACCAAGCACTCCAGGTTGTGTCAACAACAGGAGTTGACCCAGACCTGAAACTCAAATAAATTCCGGTACCCGGTGGACGACTGCCGATATACTCAACCGAACCAAAATTCACGCTTTTAGGAAGAGCCCGGACTGTGGAGGTATATATTCCCTGGGGCAAATATCCTTCACCGAACACCTGAAGCTCAGTAATTACCGTAGCGTTATTTTGTGGTATAACATCAACAACCAGCTTTATAAAACGGGCAACAATGGGATTGAAGTTGGCGACCGGGCTGGCGATAAGGTTATCAGTCTCCGTATAAACCTTTTCCATGGTCACAGAATCTTCACCGGCAAAAACACTGAATGCTCTGATCCGAAGGTTCAGGTTATTTCCAAGGGTAAACAGCGAAACTTTCTTGATAGTCCTGACTGCCTGTAAATCAACCATCACATAAGAACCGTTTTCGCCGCCCAGATTAAGGGGAGGAAACTGAATGTATGAGGGTGAACTGAAGGCGTTATCTAAAAGTTTGAGCGCGTTTCTTGATCCGGTATCAGCCGGAAGTGAGCCCTGATAAACAATATATGCGAATTTACCTCTGGCAAGATTTTCATTTTCACCAGTCTCTAACTGCAAAATGCCCGGTCTGCTCTTATAATCTACGGCAGAAGAATTAAGCGTATCAACCAGTCCGGCACCATCGAAAGTAGTGTCAATAATGGATGACTGGGGGAACTGACTGCCGAAAGGAATGAGAACCAAAAGGAGAAGCAGAAACATGATGTAACTATATTTTTTCATTGGCAATCAATCGAAAATGAGTAGTAAAGTTTTCGGTGAATAGAAGCAAGTATCATGATCCGATAATTTTTAATTTCATCCTTACAAAATATCCCTCAATGCTAATTAAAACAAGTAAAAACAGCCACCAAACTGTGGAGCATTAGTTTTTGTACAGGTTAAAATCCGCCGGGAAATTACAAAAATCAGGGGAAAATTCCCCTATTGCTGACTAAAAGAGCATCTTCCCCTTTTTAATCATAAGCTGCCCGTCAAGATAAACATCGGGCTTTCTGATGACACCATCAAGATGGATGGGTACATCAACTTCTCCCCCCATGGACTTATTGTTGCCAACTGCGATGTGCACTGTACCGAGGACTTTTTCATCCTCAAGAACAATGCCGCTTATTTTAACTTTTTCATTGGTTCCGATACCAAATTCTGCAATACTGCGGGCTAATGGCCCAACGCCATCAAGCATTTTATTCAATTTTGCGGCAAATTTACCCCCTGTAATGGACTCAGCAATGCCATTTTTCACCTGGAAGACCAATGGAGTATCGGTAATTTTACCCAATGATGCCATTGAGCCATCAACCACAAGGGTGCCATTAGCCGTACCTTCAACCGGGGCAAGGTACGTTTCGCCGGTAGGAAGGTTTCCGCTTTCCCCTTTGGCATGGAACAACCCTTTTGATTCATAGATTTTTCTGCCTGCAATTGAAAAACTGATGTCGGTTCCCAATTTAGTGGCAATGCGGATGTGAGTTCCCGTTTCCAGCTTTTCTTTAACTTTACGGCAAAGTGCGGTAATTTTGTTGTAGTCGGCAGTCAACCCGCGAATCATAATATCTTTGGTGATATTCGGAAAAGTAGCAACCCTGACCCCCTGGGCTGAGGCCTCCCTCCGGGCTTTGGTGTGGGTAAGTGAGGTGGTTGTGGGAATCAGTACCACACTGAACCGCTTCATCATGTCCGCAATCTCCGCGGATGGTTCCTCCCCATTTATTTTGAGTGGTGCCATTTCTATATAGAGACTTTTGTGCCCAAGTTCACGGGCAGTTTCGAAAAGAGAAAGACCTATCTCACGCTTATTAAAATCTGAAATTACGAGAACTGATTCATCCTTTTGGGTACCCATACAATCACGGATTGCCGTAACCGAGGCCTTTTTAAGTTTATCTGCCATCAGAGTGAGACTCCTATGTTTAATTGAAGAGTTGCGTTGAACCCACCGGAATTTATGACATACCTCATCTTTTCTGCCGACCTGGAACTTTTGGTGAGGTATCTCCCCTCTGTTGTGATCATTCTGCCTGCCTCCACAAACATATAACCCGCCGAGCCCTCAAGACTAACATAATCGTCAATCAGCTCGAAAATAAATCCTGTACCAAGGGTCACCCCGATGGGAGCATCCTCTGCTGTATATACATAATTTACAATTTGCCCTGAAGGATTGTGCAGTGACTCAGTAAATCGAATTTCGCTGAACACAATAGTTGCATCAATTATCTTCAGACTGAAAGAGCGGGTTAATTCAGTCCCGATGTCAATACCGATGCCAAAATTTTTCATGGCTAGTTCGGTAAAAGTGTTTTCCTGCTGAGAAGCAGAGAGAATAATACCGGTTTTTCTTTCGATAAGGTTTTCATAAAAAACCTTGAAAGTAAGTATCATCCCCTGCACGTTCTGGCGAAGCAGGTTTAATCCGAGGCGGAAACCTTTAAGATTGCCAAACTGATCCATTCCCTGGTACAGAGAATCTGCATGAATCTTGTTATATCTGCTGACAAAATCATTTAACTCGTCAGTATGCACCCCCTGTGAAGTATATCCTCCGAACCCCCCCACAAGACCAAGACATCCGAAGCCGAGCTCCTGCCCTTGCAAATGCTGAGTGCCTGAGAAGATGAGTACAATTACGGCTATTGGGACATAAACTGAACTAAAGTTCTTCATCACCTGAATTATGATTAAAAATCTACTCCGAACGCAACCGTCAGGACCGCCTGAATGGAAAAACCGCCGCCGCTGATAAAATTATCCATTCTCCTGGCGGTATCTTCATTTACCTGTAAATAAGCCCCGCCATTTTTAAATTGCATCTCAGGCACGTCAAAGAAGCTATAGCCAAGATTTACCTCAAGCCCGATATTAGGAGGAAGCGGATAAAAAACAAATCCGGTATATACGGTAGCACCAAAAGAAGATTCAGGTGATTCCAGTTCCTGCTTTGTATTGCCATTAGCAGGGTCAATTAACTCATTTTTAAGCCCGGCAGTGGTCATGGTTCCGTAAAGCTCAACAATTTTGAAATCCATATTTTCGCTGAAAACATAATTAAAACCAAAGCCAAATCCTAATGTGGAAGTGTTTACCGTAAATTCTCTTTTAGCAGAACCAGCCGAAGCATATTCTTTTTCGTTGGTAAACTGCATAAAGACGCGCGAGTTTATTAACATCCTTGATTCAGAAATATAATACTGAAAAAGCTTGCCTCCGAACCAAAAAACCTGAGCACTTCCGAACTCCCCCATTTGTTTTGTTAAGGTTGCGGTTCTTTTTCTGTTATAATGCTCTATATACGCATTAAATCCGTCTGCTGAGTATCCCTGAATACCGTAACCGGCTGAGATGCCGAACTGCCCCATAAGCGAAAAGCAGGATTCGAATCCGCAGCACACCTGAGCACGGGATGTATTCTGCATCAAAAACAATAAACCAAAGAGAATGAAGATTTTTTTCATTAAATACCTCTTATTATTAATTTTTCTGGACAGCAGAACTGCTATCAAGACCGCTTGAACCTTTTTTTGCTTCAGATATTCTGAGTGCAAATGAAAAAATAAGTCCCAGAACACCAAGTATTGAGAAGAGCCACATTCCCAGATTATATCCTTCCGGATTCTGGGGTCCTGCCTGCTGTGAGTCGTTCGCGATTCCGATCATCCAGTTAAACAGTGCAAGTCCGATCTGCTGAATGAGAGTCATAACCGAATAAGCCGTACCCAGTTTATTACTGTCCACCAGGTATGCAACCGAAGGCCACATAACAGCAGGAATAAGTGAAAACGCAACCCCCATCATAGCAACAGGTATATATAACGGCAGTGAAGTATAACTCATGATAAAAAACACGGGCATCAGAAAAAGTGAGCCAATCATCATAAAGATTGATCTTTTACCGACTTTGTCAACCAAAAGTCCGAAAAGTGGTGTGGCAAACATTGCAGAAAGAGGAAGTACGCTATTCAGAAAACCGGCTGACTCACGCTCTAAGGAATGCGCTTCCATAAAAAACTTGATTGCAAAACTTCTGAAAGGGAAAACAGCAGAATAAAAAGTAACACAGAGCGCAACAACAAACCAAAATGACCAGCCGAACTTAAAAACATCACTGAACACAAATTTGTCTGTTTCTCCCGCCTCTCCAAGTACTTTTCTTTTCTCAGCGCGAGACTCAAGTAAGAAATAAACGATACCACCAACCACGCAGGTCAGTGAAATTATTCCTGCGAGCATTAGAGGTTCCTGCCATGAGCCATACCAGCCCGCTGCCCATGATGGCGAATTGTCCGCTGCAACGGAACCCAGACGCGCTATGGTAAGATTTAACCCAAATGCAAAACCGAGTTCCTTCCCTTTAAACCATTTTGCCAATGCAGTTGTTACGGCCACAATCATCGGCTCGGCGCCAAGACCAAGTACCACACGGCTTGTAAGCATAACGGTCAAATCGGAAGAAAAAGCCATCATAAACGCGGAGATGGTACAAACAATACCAAAAAACAACGTTGTCTTTTTTGTACCGTATTTATCTATAATTACCCCGCCAATGAGGAGAACAACAATTGCCGCTATGCTGTAAACTGAATAAAGCTGACCGATATTTTCATCAGTGAAATTAAGTCCCGCTTTCAGCATATCGGCTATAGGACCAATACTGTCGTATATATAGTAGTTGCCGAACATCATGACACTGACGAATATCAATACCAGCCACCGTTCAAGAGGGTGGGCGGCTTTACTTTCCGTGCTCAAATTATTGTTCTCCTCTTCTGAATTATGAGTTAGTAAGGAATACTGCTTATTACATTCGTAAGCAAATTATAAAAATTAGGCACAGAACTGATTTTAAGACGTTCATCAGGTGAGTGAACATCGAACATGGTCGGCCCGAAGGATATCATATCCAGACCGGGATTTTTTTCACCAATAATGCCGCACTCAAGACCGGCATGAATTGCTTTCAGTTCCGGCTCTTTGCCAAACAGTTTCTTGTGCGTGTCAACCACAATACCAAGAATTTCTGATTGCATATTCGGCTTCCAGCCCGGATATCCGTCACCGTAAGTAATATCTGCCTGAGCAAGTTTAAATGCTGCCGAAACAGTATTTACAACGTCCAGATTTTCTGAAGCGACTGAGCTACGCTGGCTTGTTACCACGGTAACTTTCTCACCTTCAGTCTTAATTGTTGCAAGATTGGTAGAGGTTTCAACTAATCCCGGTATATCAGCCGACATTTTAATAACTCCGTGAGGAATTGCATAGAGAGCATTGAGGAGATTATCAGTTGTAACATAATCCATTAAATGTTCAGACCATTCAGCTTCAACTGCATCAACAACAAGATTCTTTTCCACCGTGCTTGACTCAGCAAACACCAATCCATTAAACTCTTTGAGATACCTCACAAAATCTCCACCCATAGCCGGAGGAAGAGCAACTTTGGCAAATGCCTCGCGCGGTATTGCGTTATGTTTATTACCTCCATCTATAGAGATCAGACGGAGTTCAAATTTTGAAATTGCCGCATAAAGCGCTCTGGTGAGAATCTTTATCGCGTTCACTCTGCCTGAATGAATTTCAAGACCTGAGTGACCGCCGATGAGTCCCTGAACGCGGACTTCAAAGAATTTAAGTCCTGATGATGCTCTTTCTTTTGTGAAAGTAAAAACTGCTTTAGTGTTTTTACCGCCGCTGCACCCGACAAAGAGCGCTCCTTCTTCCTCAGAGTCAAGATTAAGAAGGATTTTCCCATTTAAAAAATTTGGCGTCATATTTGAAGCTCCGGTCAGACCGGTTTCTTCGTCTAAGGTGAACAGACACTCAATAGGACCGTGTTCAAATGAATTATCAGCCAGAACAGCCAGGGCGGCCGCAACTCCTATGCCATTGTCAGCACCGAGTGTGGTGCCCCGTGCTTTAACGAAATCTCCATCTATATATATATCTATCGGGTCATTTTCAAAATCATGTTCAACTCCTCTGTTTTTTTCGCAGACCATATCTAAATGACCCTGAAGGATTATACCTTTTGCGTTTTCTCTTCCTTTTGTTGCAGGTTTGCTGATAATTATGTTTCCGATATCATCTTTTCTGTAGGGTAGATTATTCTTCTCCGCAAAAGAGACGATATACGCAGCAATCTTTTCTTCCTGCTTGGAAGGACGCGGGTGACGGGTAATTTCTTCAAAAAAGTGCCAGATTAAAGACGGTTGCAGATGTGAAAGTATTGACATATTTACTCCTGAAATGAAAATAAAAAGGTCAGCCCTGAATACGGGCTGACCTTTATGAGAGAAATTATTTCTTTCTTGATACCCTGAACAGGATATATCCCATCGTGGCAAAGAAAAGCACACCGAGAATATAATATCCTCCGTGTCCCAACATACCACTAAGGGCCGGTTCAGCATTAAAGTTTCCGATGAAGGCAGCGATATCATCATTCACTGATAGAAGCGCCACAATCACCCCAAAGAGCGCTCCGCCTGCCACAAGACCAGTTGAGAAAAGTGCGCCCTTTCCGAGCTCAGCATCCTCTTCAGCTTCACCCTTCTTCTTTGCCACATAGGATGAGAATCCTTTAATCGCGCCGCCGATAAAAATCGGGAGCGTGGTTGAAAGAGGAAGATACGCGCCAACCGCGAATGAAAGTGATTTAACACCGCAAAGTTCAACAGTCAGAGCAAGAAAAACTCCTACCAGAACGAACTGCCAGTCAAGGTTAAAACTGAGGAGCCCTTTGATAAGAGTAGCCATCAATGTGCCCTGAGGTGCTGGAAATTTTTCACTGCCAATTGCATGCTGGATACCCTGAGCAGCCATATCAGCAGTCGGCTTATCAAGTATCTGAATCGTAGCTCCAATTACAACTGATGATACTATAGCACCGATAAATAATGCTAATTGCTGATATTTAGGAGTTGCACCAATTAAATGTCCGGTTTTTAAATCCTGAGAGGTGGCACCCGCATTAGCCGCTGCAATACAAATCATACCGCCGACTACTAATGCCATTGGCTCATAAAATTTTCCGGTAAAACCAACCGCAATAAATATCAGCGCCGTGCCCATAAGTGTTGCGATGGTCATACCCGATATTGGGTTCGAGCTGGATCCGATTATTCCCACGATCCGGCTGGATACTGTTACGAAGAAAAATCCGAAAACCACAACAAGTATTCCAATCAGGAATTTGCTAAGAATTGAGTCTCCGGGAATCTGAGGAAGGATTGCCATCAGTACAACAAGCCCGATACTTCCGGCAACTACTGTGATAAATGACAAATCATCTTCAGTTCTTACAATTTTTGCATCTCCCCCTTTTTCTTTCATCGATTTTACGCTGTCCTTAAAAGAGGCAACAATCGTAGGAAGAGTCTTGAGCAGAGTGATAAATCCGCCTGCGGCTACAGCACCGGCGCCAATCTGGCGAACATAAGCAAAATAAATGGCTGATGAATAATCACTAAAAGTTTTTGTAACCGGGTCCCATCCGCCTTTGCCTCCGGCTATTGCGGCATCTTTAAGATAACCAAGCTTAACCAACTGTGCTGCTATAACTTCTGCCGGAACGAGGGTCGCCAGGAGCGGAATCAGTCCGAGCCATGCAAGCACACCGCCTGCAACAAGAACGCCCGCGATTTTAGGTCCAATTATATACCCAACGCCCATATATTCAGGAGTAATTTCACCCTGAACTTTGGCAGAAGGAAAAAATCTGTTTGTCTGCTCAGTCATAAAAGATGGAGCTTCAGCAATAACATGGAATATTTTCTGGAGCCCTGCATAAAGGAATGCCAGACCAAGTCCCTGATAAGCGGTTTTAGCAAAGTCGCCTCCCTTTTCACCAGCTATGAGTACCGAAGCACAGGCGGTTCCCTCCGGATACGGAAGTGTGTTATGCTCTTTAACAATGAGTGACCTTCTGAGTGGGATCATCATTAAAGTTCCGAGGATGCCTCCGAACATTGCCAGGAAGAAAATTGTCCAGTAATTAAAATACTCGGCACCAACACTTACTCCGTTTTCATTGGCTGACATAAAGAGAAATGCCGGCAAAGTGAATACAACTCCCGCTGCAATGGATTCACCTGCAGAACCGGTAGTCTGAACAATATTGTTCTCAAGTATGGTTGTTTTGAAAAATTTTCTTCCCAAAGATATTGCCAGAACTGCTATCGGAATGCTGGCCGATACAGTAAGCCCTGCCTTTAAAGCAAGATATACCGTTGCCGCACCAAACAGAATTCCAAAAAGCGCACCAAGCAATATTGATTTCATTGTAAATTCCGCTACGGAGGAATCCGAGGGAGAGATATAAGGTTTTACCTGTGGGATGGTCTCAGTAGATTCGGCCATCAGGGAGCTCCTTTGTATTAGTTGGATAATTACGAACCGAAAATATTTGCATAAATGGACTGAAATCCAAGCAGAATTGAGGGTTTTTTAACATTTTACAGCGATTTTCTCCATATACATACAAATAATTGTCAAATTTGTTTTCAAAACCTTCTGAAAGTTTTCAGAACTCAAGACCTCTGATGCCAATATGACAAAGAGAAAAGTCATACTTCACCGGATCTGAGGGATCAAACTCCCTTAGCCGTGCTGTAATTTCCACCGACATTTTCCAGTCAGGATTTTTTCTGGAGCTTAAGCCGAGCATCCGTGCAATCTGTGCAATGTGGGTATCAACAGGAATAACCAGGTCAGCAGGTGAAATAAAATCCCAGAGACCAAAATCGAGTTCATCTTTCCTTACCATCCACCTAAGGAAAAGATTAAACCGCTTGCATGCGCTGCCTACCTTTGGATCAGGTATCATAAATTTCAGTCCTCGCGACAGATGACCATGTTTCTTGCATTCTATTATAAACCAATCATGGAACAGACCGATAATCATTTTGGGGCCGGGACGCTTTCCGGCAGGAATGAGTGAATTAATTAGGGTTTCCTGAAAAAGTCAGCGCGCAGACAGGACTGTTGCTTCAAACCAGGGGGGTCGGAAGAGTACTTTTGGCAAAAAATTGTGGAATTTGTTGACTTGTAAAAAAGGCCAAAAAAGAACCTCTTTCGCGTAGCGAACAAGGTTCATCACAAAGAAGATCA
>JADLAF010000012.1 GCA_020848375.1 Ignavibacteriaceae bacterium | reverse complement strand
CAGGACGGCTGGTTTTTAGATGATATTGGTATATATACCTGGGGAGTTGTTCCGGTTGAGCTGACTTCATTTGCCGCATCTGTCTCAGGCACTTCTGCTGAATTGAAATGGATAACTGCGTCAGAGACTAACAACCGTGGATTTGAAATTCAGCGGTCACTTAACGGAGCCGAATGGCTGACTGCAGGATATATAAGCGGAGCAGGCACCACAACTGAGCTGACTGAATACCGATGGGCTGACAACACTGCTCCTGAAGGAACAGTATATTACCGTCTGCTACAGTATGATTATGACGGCAGCATGCGCATATACGGACCGGTCACTGCGGAGATTGGCACGATAACAGAGTTTTCACTCGGGCAGAATTTCCCCAATCCGTTTAATCCGGTCACCACCATCAGATTTGCGTTGCCTGAAAGAACAGACGTATCACTCAAAGTCTTTGATGCGCAGGGAAGTGAAGTGGCGGTACTGGCTCGCGGCACACGTGAGGCAGGAAGGCATGAAGTACAGTTTGATGCATCGGAACTGCCCAGCGGAGTTTATATCTACCGGTTGGAAGCAGGTACCTACCGCGAGACCAGAAAGCTGGTATTGATTAAATAAAATAGAAATTTGGCAGAGACAAAGCAAATGCTAACTGGGTGCTACAATTTGACGGGATTATTGCATTTGCGTCGTCTCAGGGAAGAATGAGGAGATTTTTCCACATGCGGGTTTGAGACGCTGCAATCGCCGTGATGGTTTTATCTTCTATATATATCCGTGGCAGCGATTGCAACGTCTCTACGAAAAATCGGATTTGTCCTTTGTAGAGACGTCGCAAATGCTAACCGAATGCTGCACCATGACGGAATTATTGCATTTGCGGCGTCTCAGGGAAGAATGAGGAGAACATCGTATCAGCGAAAATGAGGATAGCCGTACACTGGATTCACATGACCGTCGCCAGCAAGACGACGCAATCGCAGTAGCAGGTAAATACCTTGCTGTCCTGGTCTCCGGGGTTTACTTTTGCGGAGATTTTTGGAACCTGACCGGGTTTTTTTCACCTGTGTGACCTGCTGACCGCTCATGACTTCTAAAAGCTGCCAGGGGTCCGGCGAAATCCCCAGGACATGGCATGTGAGAGGGGATTACGGTGTAAAATCCCTAAGGGCTTCCTTTCATCCCGCATTATGCTCTTTCATCAATTTCTGCTCCCTTACTCCCGGAATTATCGTAAATTTGTGGTTTATCAATTTTACCTGACATGCCAGAAGAGCACACGGAAAAAGAATCTCCACTTTCAAAGCTCTACCGCCTTTATCTGAGCGGTCTGAGCATCTATGACTTTGAGCGTCTGGTTAAAAAGGAGGTTCCGGGGATTTATCAGTACTACCGTGAGCAGATAACCCCTCCCGAACCGGATACGGGTAAATTTAAACGTTCACTTCTTTTTCTGAAAGACCTTTTTATTGTTTTCCTGAACAAGCTGACTCCTGTTCGCCGGATTGTTTATTCGGTCAGTCTCTTCTTTTTTATCTGGGGCTATTTTGTGGGAAGTTATTTTTATCTGGTGCTTGCCTTTATCATAACAAATTTGCTTCTGGCTTTTGAACTGGCCGACAAGCTAAGTATGAGGGATGAACTGGAAGTGGCCAAAAAAATCCAGCAGGATTTAATGCCCCCCTGTCCGCCGGAGATTGAATCCTACGAAATCGCAAGTTATATATCCGCCGCTCGTGAGGTTGGCGGTGACTATTTTGATTTTATCAAGTACGGCGAAAACGGCCGTCACCTTTTTGTTATCGGAGATATATCAGGCAAAGGGATGGCCGCCGCGCTGAATATGATTCAGGTGCGTACGCTTATTCATGTGCTCGCTTCGGGAGCTGAGGATATGCACCGCTTATTGGATGGACTGAACAAAGAGCTCTACCGTGTTTTTAAAAGGGAATATTTTTTTACCGCTAATGTTGCAGTCTTTAACCAGACTGGAAAGCTGAGTTTCTGCCGTGCGGGGCACCTTCCGGTCATTCACTATTCTGCAAAAGATAAAGAGACAAAAGTATATAAACCCCGCGGTATGGGTCTTGGACTTACCGCCACTCCGATATTTGCAGAAACGCTGGAGGTTCAGGAAATTGAAACTGCCTCAGGTGATGTCCTCCTGTTTTATACAGACGGAGTAAGCGAGTGCATGAATGAGAATGGTGAGTTTTTCGGTGATGAACGCCTTATCAGAATTGTGCACCACAACGCGCACCGTCCGGTTGAACAGATTAAACGTGATATTACGTACCGGCTGGCTGATTTTGCCGGTGAAACTGATCAGCATGATGATATTACTTTTGTGATATTTAAGGTGAAATAATGGAAGGGCAAAGGAAACATTTATATATGTTGGCCGGAGCGATGGCCGGTGTAAAACTTATCCTTCATCTTGTCTTTAACGGTGGTTATGGTTATTTCAGAGATGAGTTTTATTACATCGAGTGCGCACGTCGTCTTGCCTGGGGCTATGTTGATCATCCGCCTCTTTCAATGTTCATCAGCAGGATTTCACTTGAGTTGTTGGGGGATTCCCTCCGCGCAATACGGTTTTTCCCCGCGGTTGCAGGTTCAGCACTGGTTTACGTCTCCGCGCTTATCGTGATGATGCTGGGCGGCGGTAGATACGCAGTGCTGATTACCGGACTGGGGCTTATAGCAGCTCCGGTTGTTCTGATCATCGGGAATTTCCTTTCAATGAATATATATGACTTGCTGCTAATAGCCGTGTGGTTTTATTTTGTTATCCGGCTGCTTAAGAATGAGAACCTGAAAGACTGGTATATCATCGGATTTGTAACAGGTCTTGCCCTTCTGAATAAATATACTCTTATATTTTATCTGGTATTTCTTCTCCTCATCCTTCTCGCGGGAAAACAGAGGATGCTTCTCCGTTCAAAGGAATTTGGTTTTGCAATACTTATAGCTGCTCTCATGCTGCTGCCTCATCTGATTTGGCAGATTCAGACCGGATTTCCCACATTAGAGTTTATGCGTAATGCGGCATTATATAAAAATGCGGATTTGCCGATTGGTGATTTTATTTCGGAAGTTATCCTTGAAGTAAATCCGGTTAATGCATTGCTGCAGCTCACTTCCGTTATTCTGATTCTTACGGATAAGCTGTTTGCGCGATATAAACCGCTTGTTTTCGCGTATATAGCCGTCTTCTTCTTCTTTATGTTTACCGGCGGAAAGCCCTATTATCTTTCCGTGTTCTTTGGCGGCCTGATACCCCTCGGAGCTGTTCTTGCAGAGCGTGTCATTAAAGGAAAACGCCGGAAGCTGATCATATACAGTCACGCCTCACTGCTTGCTGTTTCCGGAGTGGTTATCGCTCCGGTCGCGCTGCCGGTTCTTTCCCCTGAAGGGCTGATTTCCTATACAAAGATGCTGGGGATAGAGCATACAGCACAGGAAAATGCAGAACAGGGTTCGCTACCTCAGTATCATGCAGATATGTTCGGCTGGGAGGAGCTTGTCCGAACAGTGGCTGATGGTTATAACTCTCTTTCAAAAGAGGAGAAAAGTAAGGTGGTGATTTTCGGACAGAATTACGGACAGGCAGGCGCAGTTTCGGTCCTTGGAAAAAAATACGGCCTGCCGCCGGCAATTGCAGCGCACAATAATTATTACCTCTGGGGGCCCGGTACTGATACTGTTACTGTTTCAATCATTATCGGCGGAGAGGAGAACGAAAAGCATTTCGATTCTGTTGTTGTGGCAGGAGTTTCAGACCATCCGTACGCAATGCCTTATGAACGCCGCAAACCGGTTTATATCGGGCGCGGATTCAGGTATGATATCAGAGAGGTCTGGGGTTCTTTAAAGGATTTCAATTAACAACTTTTTACAGGAGAATTCGGTGGCAAAACAATACTGGCTTTTTAAGGCGGAACCTGAAGATTATTCGATAGAGCTTTTCAGGAAGGATAAAAAGACCTACTGGGACGGAGTCCGGAACTATCAGGCGCGGAATTTTCTGCGTGACTCGGTTAAAAAGGGGGACGAAGTATTTATATATCAGAGCAATACTGATCCGCTCGCGGTTGTTGCACTGGCTGAGGTGGTAAAAGAGGGTTATCCTGACTTCACGGCAATGGATCCCGATAACAGCCACTTTGACCCCAAAAGCACACCGGAAAACCCTATCTGGTTTATGGTGGATATCAAGCTGACGAAGGTTCTCAAAACTCCGGTGCTGCTTTCAGAACTAAAAAAGAATCCCAAACTGAAAGAATTTAAGCTCATACAAAGAGGAAACCGCCTTTCAGTCATGCCGGTAACCGCTACCGAGTGGAATGAAATTCTGGCGATGAGCGAAAAATAAAACTTTTATGAATCTAATTAACTCATTTAATCATCAAAATATAACGGAAAAAATATGTACCGTTTATTTCTTTATTTACTTATCATACAGGTAATGCTGATGTCTCAGGACGCACTTGCACAAAAAGCGAAAGACTTTGATATACCGTATAAAAAATTCACTCTGAAAAACGGGCTTACCCTCATTGTACATGAGGACAGTAAGGCACCCGTTGTAGCGGTGAATATATGGTATCATGTTGGTTCAAAAAACGAAAAAAAGGAGAAGACAGGATTTGCGCATCTGTTTGAGCATCTGATGTTCAACGGAAGCGAAAACTTTGATGACGATTATTTCCAGGCACTGGAGCGCGTTGGAGCAACTGATCTGAACGGCACAACCAATAATGACCGTACTAATTATTTCCAGACGGTGCCGGTTTCAGCGCTTGATCAGATTCTGTTTCTCGAGTCAGACAGAATGGGTCATCTGCTCGGAGCTGTCACCCAGGAAAAACTTGACGAACAGCGCGGTGTGGTTCAGAACGAAAAACGCCAGGGTGAAAATCAGCCCTACGCTGTTACTGAAGAACTGATTACACAGAACACATACCCTGCCGGGCATCCTTATTCATGGACAGTTATTGGTTCAATGGAAGACCTTGATGCCGCGAAGCTTGAAGATGTGCACGAATGGTTTAAGACCTATTACGGTGCAGCGAATGCAGTAGTAGTAGTTGCCGGGGCAGTTCAGGCAGATGATGTTCTGAAGCGCGTTGAAAAGTATTTTGGAGATATACCCTCAGGTCCGCCCATTGCGAAGCACCAGGTATGGGTTGCAAAGATGACCGGAACCAAGCGTCAGACGGTGCAGGATCGTGTGCCCCAGGCGCGTATATATAAAGTATGGAATCTGCCCGAGTGGGGAACAAAAGATTTAACCCTGCTTGATATGGCAAGTGATATTCTTTCGTCAGGAAAAACCTCACGTTTTTATAAGCGTCTTGTCTATGACGAGCAGATTGCCACAAGCGTTAACGCATTTTATGCCCCTGGTGAAATCGGGAGCCAGTTCTATATAGTAGCAACAGCAAAGCCGGGTGTTGATCTCAAAAAAGTTGAGCAGGTACTTGACGATGAGTTTAATAAATTCCTCAAAGAAGGACCAACTGCAAAAGAGATGGAAAGAGTAAAAACTCAGATCTTTGCATCATTTGTGCGCGGAGTTGAGCGTGTCGGCGGATTCGGCGGAAAGTCAGATATTCTGGCTGAAAACGAAGTTTATGGTGACACTCCTGATTATTACAAAACCCGCCTCGGCTGGGTTGAGTCAGCCACTGCTGCTGAGATCAAAAAAGCTGCTAATGAATGGCTTTCTGACGGTGTATATATACTGGAAGTACATCCTTTCCCCGAGTATCAGACAACAGCGTCTGACGTTGACCGTAAGAAACTCCCAGAGAACGGTACTCCGCCTGATGCAGTATTTCCTGCATTTGAAAAAGCTGAGCTTTCTAACGGACTGAAGATTGTTCTTTCAAGAAGAAGCTCGATACCGGTAGTGAACATGACCTTCATGTTTGATGCCGGATATGCTGCCGATATGTTCACTCATGCCGGAACGGCTTCCCTTGCAATGAATATGCTTGATGAAGGCACCAAAACCAAGAACGCATTGCAGATAAGCGAAGAGCTTGATATGCTCGGTGCGCAGCTTTCCACCGGAGCCGGGCTTGACTACGCAACAGTGCGCCTTAATGCACTGAAGATGAATCTGGATAAATCTCTTGATCTTCTTACAGATGTGATGCTTAACCCCAGCTTCCCGGAAAAAGATCTTGAGCGTCTGAGAAACGAACGCCTTGCAACAATTGCACGTGAGAAAAACACTCCAACCCAGATGGGTTACCGTGTGTTTGCTAAACTTCTTTTTGGCGAAGGACACGCTTACGGTAATCCGCTAACCGGATCAGGATTTGAAACCTCTGTAAAGAAAATCACCCGCGATGATATCGTGAAGTATTATGACACCTGGCTTAGGCCGAATAATGCCACCCTGATCGTTACCGGTGATATCACCATGGATGAACTGAAGCCAAAACTTGAAAAAGCGCTGAAGAACTGGAAACAGGGAACACCTCCTAAGAAGAATGTTTCAGAGGTAAAGATCCCTGAAAAACCAGTGATATATATCGTTGACCGCCCCGGCTCACAGCAGTCTATCATTTTTGCGGGACATGTTTCTCCGTCACGCGGAGAAGATGAAATTGCGGTTGAGGCAATGAATAACGTCCTCGGTGGAACTTTCACCTCTCGTATCAATATGAATCTGCGTGAAGACAAACACTGGTCTTATGGCGCGGGTGCATTTATCATTAACACGAAGTATCAGAGACCGTATCTGTTTTACGGCATGGTGCAGTCAGACAAGACAAAAGAGTCCTTGCTTGAAATATATAAAGAAGCAAAAGAATATATATCAACCCGTCCTGTTACGGCTGACGAGCTGGACAAAGTGAAGCTGAACCAGACCCTGGCACTCCCCGGCTCGTGGGAAACCATTGGCGCGGTGAGTGGTTCACTAACTGAACTGGTGATGTATAATTTGCCGGATAACTTCTTTGCAACCTATTCAGATAAAGTGAAAAACTTAAGTGAAAAGGATGTAAAAGAAACTGCTGCTAAATATATCAAACCGGACAATTTTGTGTGGGTCGTGGTAGGTGACAGAGCCAAGATCGAGCCCGCGCTAAAAGAGACCGGGTATGAAATCCAGTATATGGACAGCGACGGAAATGTCGTAAAATAAATATATAAGAAATAATAAACCCCGCCTTGAACAAGCGGGGTTTTTGTTTTAGGGGCAGAGTTCGCGAAAGCCGCAAAGGAAAAATTTAACTCAGAGAACGCTCGGTTGCAAAGAAAAGAACCTGCTGTATATACAAGATTTTTTTTACTAACTACTAATTACTAATTACTAATTACTAATTACTAATTGCTAATTATCTTTCCAGGGTCCTGTTATAGCAAGAGTAATACCCGGGTCTTGTATATTCACAAACAGCCATTTACCGTTCGGTGAAAAACAGCATCCGCAGAGTTCTTTGTCATTAAACGCGTTCTTGCCGAATTTGAATATTTCTCCGGTCGGAGTTACAACATCAAGATACTGAACACCCGCTCCGTCCTCGCAGATAAACAGATCGCCGTTGGAGGCAACGGTTATGTTATCGGCATACTCTATTAAATCAGACGAGGGTGATTCAATAAAAAGCTCAAGAAGACCCGGTTTTTCTTTTTCTCCTGCTGTTCCTTCGTATATACTTGGGGTATATCTGAATATCTGACCCACCTTCTTTGCTCCTCCGTTTGTGCAGGCAAAATAAACCGCGTCATTACCGTACCACATTCCTTCACCGCGGGCAAAACGTGCGGCACCGGCAGCATATCCCCGGAAGCGGAGATCATCCTTTGGTGACTCAACATCGTCAAGGTCAATCCATTCTGTTTCGTAAAGCTCACCGTGGACGACTGTGGTCACTTCCCAGTTGCGGGTATCCAGACTTTTCTTTCCTTTAATTGACAGTGCCTGAAGCTTACCTCCTGAACGGAGATTCTGTTTTTCGTTTGGGATAAACCGGTAAAGCAATCCGTCACCAACATCTTCAGTAAGATAGACAACTGATGAATGCGGGTCAACAGCAATGGCTTCATGATTAAACCTCCCCATGGCTTTAAGGGGATACGGCTCGGTAAGTGAGGGCTCCATTGTGGCGGGGACTTCAAAAACATATCCGTGGTCGTGTTCATATATATCATCTTTCAGAATCACGGTTTCCTCACAGGTAACCCAGGTGTTCCATGGTGTGGGACCGCCTGCGCAGTTGCGGAGCGTGCCGGCAAGACTTAAGAATTCCTTTTCCTTTTCACCGGTCTCATTATTGATGACTATTGTGGTGGTGCCGCCCAGAGCCGGCTTCCTGCCGCGGGCGTAGTCGTAAAACCATTTCTTATCCAGTTTTGGCAGCAGTTCGTTGTCCGCCCCGAAAGCGCCGAATGTATTATCTGAAGTAGGGTTGACTTCGTGATTGCGGATGAGAATAGTTCTGCCGTTTTCGCCGGGGAAGGCCGCCATACCGTCAGGAAGTCCGGGCACAAAAAAGCCGTCTGACATCTTCTCACCAGAGCGGGAAATTACTTTGTAAGAAAAGCCATTTGGAAGGTCAAAAACACCCTTGGGGTCGGGAATCAGTTCCCCATAACCAAGCGCCTGCCTTACAGGTGAATGGGTAAGTGCAGAATAAGCCATCAGTTTGCTGAGTCCGCTGAAGCCCAGGGTAATCGCGGCAGCGCCTTTTAAGAAATTTCGCCGGGAAATTGACACGTTTCTATCTCCAGATTTTACTTTATACAAAATACACAACTCATCCTGATTGATAAGGGGGAGAAATGTTACATTTCTGTTATCTCCACTCTGAAAACTTTCCGCCTGATGGCTTCCGTCTGTCAGGAAGTTCCCCCGCAGATGTTTTTCTTTTTCCAGTTATCCTTTCCTTACCGGATAAACTCCGTATTTTTGTTAAATAACTTTGTTAATTCTTCAACACAAAAAACACGGATAAACTCGATGAAAAAATTCCCGGTAATGTTTTTCCTGCTGGTACTTTCGGCAGGTGCATTGTACGCCCAGCAGCAGGAAGCACGACTTTTGCGATTTCCCGCTGTCCATGGCGATCAGATCGTGTTCACCTATGCAGGTGATCTTTATACTGTCAGTTCATCAGGCGGAACAGCCCGCAAACTGACCAATGATGAGGGTGTAGAACTATTTCCAAAATTTTCTCCAGACGGAAAGCAAATAGCTTTTACCGGGCAGTATGATGGTAACTCTGAAGTCTATGTCATACCCGCATCAGGCGGAGTGCCCAAAAGAGTTACCTGGACGGCAACTCTGAACAGAGATGACGTCTCTGACAGAATGGGTCCAAACAACATTGTTATGGACTGGAAGAGCAACGAGGAGATTCTCTTCCGCTCCCGCTGGCAGGAATTTAACGACTGGAAAGGTAAGCTCTATCTTGCCAAAACCGACGGTTCTATGCCAGAACAACTTCCGCTCCCACGCGGCGGGTTCAGCAACTATTCTCCCGACGGAAAAAAGCTGGTATATAACAGAATCTTCCGCGAATTCAGGACCTGGAAGCGATACCGCGGCGGACAGGCAGACGATGTTTGGATTTATGACTTCCAGACAAAGAAGCATGAAAATCTCACCAGCAATCCGGCACAGGATATCATTCCGATGTGGGGAAGCAACAACAAAATTTACTTCATCTCTGACCGCGACAGCAGGATGAATCTTTTCTCCTACGACCTCGGCACAAAAGAGACCAAAAAGCTTACCAGCTACGATGACTTTGACATTAAATTTCCTTCAATGGGGGACAAAGCTCTTGTCTTCGAAAAGGGGGGATATATATATAAGATGGACCTGTCCTCAGAGAAACCGGAAAAAGTAACAATTTATATCAATGAAGATTTCTCCTCAGGCAGGGGCGGATGGATTGACGTAAGTAAAAACGTAACCAACTACGAAATTTCCCCTGACGGAAAGCGCGCGCTCTTTGGTGCAAGAGGTGAAGTATTTACTGTTCCGGCTAAAAACGGTCAGACCCGCAATCTGACCAACAGCTCCGGAGTTCATGAAAGAAACTCCAAATGGTCTCCTGACGGAAAATATATTGCATTCATTTCCGATGAAAGCGGAGAAGATGAGATATATATAATTCCACAGGATGGACGCGGTGAAAAAATTCAGCTCACCAAAAATTCAGAAAACTATAAATATCAGATTCTCTGGTCACCTGACAGCAAAAAAATTATTTGGGGTGACAGAAACCAGAGCATTCACTATGTGGATGTTGAATCAAAATCAGTAACTAAAGTAGATGAGTCCCCCTATTGGGAAATCACTTCTTACGACTGGTCACCTGACAGCAGGTGGATAACATACGGCAAACCGGTCAACGGGGATATAAACGGCGTGTATGTATATTCTCTTGATTCAAAAAAGAGCACTCTTGTTACTGATACCTGGCATAACGCATCAAGCCCGACTTTCAGTGATGATGGCAAGTATCTCTTCTTCACATCGGAAAGAACCTTCAGCCCGACTTATGGCTGGACTGAATGGAACCATACCTACGGCGATATGACTAAAATCTATTTTGTTACCTTAAGCAAAGATGCAAAATCACCTTTTGAACCAAAGAATGATGAAGTAACAATAAAAGAGGATGCTAAGAAGGATGAAAAAAAGGATGATAAGAAATCGGACTCAAAAGAAGTAACCGTTAATATTGACCTGGAAGGCATCACCGACCGCGTAATTGAACTTCCCTCATCAGCCGGACAGTTCTTTAATGTAAGCGCGACCGGAAACAAAGTCTTTTACATGAAACGCAAAAGCAGTGACCGGGGCGCAAAACTCTGGTTCTATGAATTAGACAAACAGAAAGAAACCGAAGTGGGTGATATTGGCGGCTATGAAATTTCGGCTGATAAAAAGAAAATGATAGTTGGTAATATGGGCAGCTACTTTATTATTGACCTCCCTTCGGGAAAAGCTGACCTGAAAGACAAACTTGATCTTTCTGACATGAAGATGAACCTTGACCGCAGGGCTGAGTGGACTCAGATATATAACGAATCCTGGCGACAGATGCGCGACTTCTTCTATGCCCCGGATATGCACGGTGTTGACTGGGAGAAGATGAAAAAGAATTACGCTCCTCTTGTTGAACATGTGAATCACCGTATTGACCTGACATATATCATAGGGGAACTGATTGGCGAACTGAACGCCGGTCACGCTTATGTTGGAGGGGGTGACTATCCGAAGGCAGAAAGAATAAAACTCGGACTGCTCGGCGCACAGATTAACCGTGACGGCTCCGGCTACTATAAGATAAGCCGTATATATAGAGGCCGCAACTGGGACAAAGCTCTCCGCTCACCGCTTACCGAAATAGGCGTGAACGCAAAGGAGGGTGAGTTCATCTTGGCTGTTAACGGTGTATCAACCAAAGAAATGAAGAATATTTATGAGGCTATGGTCGGAACTGCCGGCAAACAGGTAATGATTAAACTGAACAGCAAAGCATCAGAAGACGGTGCGCGTGAGGTAACGGTTATACCAGTTGATACCGAACATGATTTGCTCTATTATAACTGGGTACAGAAGAATATCGAAAAAGTATCTAAAGCTACAGACGGAAAAGTCGGCTATGTACACATTCCTGATATGGGCGTGCCGGGCTTAAATGAGTTCGTTAAATACTACTATCCTCAGCTCGAAAAAGAAGGTCTCATCATAGACGTTAGGGGCAATGGCGGAGGAAATGTTTCACCGCAAATTATCGAGCGCCTGCAGAGAAAACTCACCATGGTAGATATGGCAAGGAACGGCATGCCGGGTACTAATCCAAGCGGAATGCACTTCGGCCCGAAGGTTGCTCTTGCTGATGAGTTTTCAGCATCTGACGGAGATATCTTCTCTTACCGTTTTAAGTTCCACAAACTCGGCAAACTTATCGGAAAACGCACCTGGGGCGGTGTGGTTGGCATCCGCGGTTCACTGCCGCTTGTTGACGGCGGCTCACTGAACAGGCCTGAGTTCAGCCGTTACGATGTGGAAGGGAAAGAGTGGATAATGGAGGGATACGGAGTTGATCCTGATATATATGTGGACAACGACCCGGTTCTTGAATTCGAAGGCACAGATCAGCAGCTTGACCGCGCAATTGAAGAAAT
>JADLAF010000011.1 GCA_020848375.1 Ignavibacteriaceae bacterium | reverse complement strand
CGGTTGGTTACGGAGCAATTATTGATGAAACTCGCAGTACGCTTGAGAATACAAAAGAACTGACTAAATCATTTGCTGAAATTGTGGAAAAAGTTAATCAGGGTGAGGGTACTGTCGGAAGACTGCTTAATGATGATGAGCTTTACCGGAGTACCGTAGTGCTGATGAGCACGGCGGAAAGAAGTCTGAATTCAATAACCAGCAAACTTGACTCCACAACGGTCGGCGTTACCTCTATGATAACCGGTATTGAATCAGTAATCCGCAACGTTGATGATATTGTTGTGAAGGTTGATGACATTGTTCAGGATGTTAATGATGGAAAAGGTCTGCTTGGCAATCTGCTTAAAGACTCAAGCCGTGTAGCCAATCAGCTTGATGCAGTGCTTTCAAACGTAATTTCAATTACTGAGGATACACGCCTCGGCACTGCGCGCTTTGCTGAAAATATGGAAGCGCTTAAAAGAAACTGGCTCTTTAAGAGTTACTTTGAAGAAAGAGGATTTTACGATAAACCCGGATATGAGAAGGAGCTTGATGAGCTGCTGCTTCAGATAAACAACCGGATAAAAGTGCTGGATGAAAAGATTGAAGTGCTGAAGAAACTGGAGAAATAAAATTCAATGTACAGTTTACAATGAACAATATACAATTGAGTTTTCGATAACTCTGCGTGACTTTGCTTATACTTCTTATACTTTGCGTTTAGTTCTTTGGTTGATCTGAGGAAGAGTTTCCCGCAGATTACGCAGATAAGCGCAGAATAAAATACTGCTGACGGGTCACTAAATTCTCTGCGTGGCTTTGCTTATACTTCTTATACTTTGCGTTTAGTTCTTTGGTTGATCTGAGGAAGAGTTTCCCGCAGATTACGCAGATAAGCGCAGAATAAAATACTGCTGACAGGTCACTAAATTCTCTGCGTGGCTTTGCTTTAACTTCTTTTACTTTGAGTTTAGTTCTTTGGTTGATCTGAGGAAGAGTTTCCCGCAGATTACGCAGATGAACGCAGAAAAAAATACTGCTGACGGGTCACTAAATTCTCTGCGTGGCTTTGCTTATACTTCTTATACCTTGCGTTTAATCTCGCATTATTCTGAGGAGAAATTTACCATTTCATCTTCATAATTCATATTTCACAATTCAGTATATCGGGTCCATCCCGTAGCGGCCGCAGGCATACATCATTAGGAGTGAGGTAATGTCAATCAGGACTTTTGCTTCATCCTTTTCGTATATACGCAGATCATAGACATCAGCTACGAATTCCATATTGTCTAATATTTTTCTCAGTTCGCTGTGCTTCGGGTCTCCATGCCAGTGAGCTGTTCTTTTGATCAGGAGCTTTTCGTAGCGGCGCAGGAATTCAGTAAAGGAATAGGAAAATTTTGAATTGCCGGAAAGAGGGCGGCAGATATCAATCAGGTCATTAAAATAGATATCCCACTTTTCTGCCACTTCCTTGTTTTTTTCATGCATGACCTTGCGGGCAACCTCAAGAGAAAATTTCCCTTTTGTGGCGGTACGGAATTTCGGGATGATTGCGTATCCGTCATAACTGATGTGGCGTGTTTCCTCATCGGTATATTTCCACCGCTTCAGCAATGCAGCGGGGGAATATATCTTTATCACTTTTGGCAGTTTGCTGTCAACCACCACATAGCGCCCTGACTGATAATTGATCACGGTGAACCAGTGTTCCCAGTTGTCAACAGAAAGGATACAGGGATGTGATTGCTTCAGATGCGCAGTCAGAGAGCGGAGCGCAATTTTGGGGTCTTTTCGGCGGAAGTATTTCATTTCGCAGTCGCTGGCTTTGGCGGCTTTGGCCAGACCTATTTCATCGGTGCCGTTCCACCAGTTGCTTCCGGCGATGCGCCCCAGTTCTTTTTCACTGCGAAATTGACCAAGCATGACCAGAGCATATTTGAGTGCAAAGGGCCCACACTCATAACTGGAAGGTTGCGGATAAAAGCTCATACTGAATGGGTTTTAATTGGCTGTTTTACTTTGTAAATTTATTTTCACGAAATGAAAAAATAATCATTCAGCCAATAAATCAAACAGAATAAATGGCAAGGAAGAAAAATAAAGTTAAAGTGGGGGTTATTTATAATGAGTCAGCGCCTGAAATGTATGGCTCTAAAGCTCAGACTGAAAGCGGTGACCTGAAGTTCATTCCATATTTTGAAATCGAACATCAGAGCCCTATAGATGAATTTGAGGAGATAACAAGGTTTCTCTGCAGGCAGGGATACGATGCGTACTCTTTTAATATCCATGATAGTCTTGATAAACTGCTTGACCATCTCACTAAAGAAAAGCCGGATGTGGTTTTTAACTTTGTTGAAGTCTTTGGAATCAGCTCCCGATACGAAATGAACATTGCGGGAATTTATGAGATGCTCGGGGTTCATTACACCGGGGCTCCGGTTTTAACTCTGGCGAACTGTCAGGACAAAATTCTCACAAAAAAACTTCTCCGCTCCTCCGGAATTCAGGTGCCGGATTATGAACTGGTGAGCGAACAGATTCAGCATCTGCCAAAGCATCTTAAATTCCCTGTACTCATAAAACCTGCTTACGAGGATGCCTCTGTTGGGATTGAGCATGATGCGGTGGTCAGGGATGAAAAGCGGATGCGCGACAGAGTTGCATATATCCTTAATCACTTTAAGCAGCCGGCCATAGTTGACCAGTATATTGACGGCAGAGAACTTAACGTTTCAGTAGTGGGGGATGAAGAGCTGGAAGCATTGCCGATCAGTGAAATAGATTTTTCCGAAATGCCAGCGCATCTAGATAAAATCGTAAGCTATCAGGCCAAATGGGATCCGCATCACGAGGCGTATCATCGTACTATCCCGATTTGCCCTGCACCGTTAACCGTGAATTTGACAAAAAAAATACAGAAGATAGCGGTAAATGCATTCCGCACCATGAACTGCCGTGACTATGCACGGATTGACTGCAGAATGAACAAAAACGGGGATGTATTCGTCTTAGAGGTAAATCCGAATCCTGACCTTACTGAAGGAGCCGGATTTATGCGGTCGGCTGAGGCCGCCGGGTACAAATACGCAAAGATGCTTGCCCGGATAGTTGATTCAGCAGTACAAAGAAAACTAAGGAGTAAGATATGAAGTGTCCCGTTTGCAGTGTTGATCTGGTAAT
>JADLAF010000010.1 GCA_020848375.1 Ignavibacteriaceae bacterium | reverse complement strand
GTTTACGGCCAGCATCAATACCTGATTATCTTCCATTATTAGAAACATTGAATATTTTTGGATTACGGGCTGATTATATGCAGCAGTTCAAAGATTATCTTGAAGAAGAAGGCCTTCCTGCTGACGGAGACAGCGAAGAGATAACCATTGATATTATTCCTACACTTGCTGATCTAAGAAGCAAAAATCTGAAGTATATTCATGTTAAGGCCGGTTCCGATTTTAAGAAAGCGGTTAAGGTTGATGTTGTTCTTTCTGAGGTTGTGAGAAACATAACTCTTAACTGGTATGCAAAAGTTCAGGTGCTAAAAAGCGGAAGGGCAGTACCACTTTCAGAAATCACGAGTATAGAAACAGGCAAACTGTTAAAAGAGCATCTTGCATTTCTTGACTGGACGGATCTCTATTTTTCCCTGCAAAATTTTAAGAATGAGAGAAGCTGGTATAATCTGAATCTCTCTATGACTGAACTGAAAAGAATATTAGAGAATCCGGATTGGTATGTTCTTGAAATTCCATCTGCCGAGCTTGAAGTAAGTGATTTTTCTCAGGTTAAAGTCTGGCAGGAAATAGCATTATCTTTGTTGAAAAGTTACACTGAGCGTTTATATAACTATCAAAAGAATTTGTATTACGGAAGTAAATTTGAAGTGAGTATCCTGGACAGCACTCATCCTAACTTTGAAATTGAATACCGCCTGCTGATAAAAAAATCAGAAGAACAGCTTATATCCCGCCTCAGAGAGCTTAAAGGGAAAATCAAGGCGAATCAATTTTCCGAAAATATCAGATTGGATGCGAATTTTGAGTTCTTATATAACCAGGTTCATCTGTATCAGCCCCTTGTTTACTTAGGCAAAGAGGGGTATCAGGAGGTGCTTAAAATTCAACCGGTTGCTTTGAATAAAGGAGAACGCGGTTTTGTTGAGGATTTGAAAACCTTTTACAATAAAACGACTGGTTTTTTTACAGAACGCCAGGTTTATCTGCTAAGAAATTTAAGTAAAAGGGGCATCGGATTTTTTGAAGCAAATCATTTTTATCCGGATTTCATATTGTGGATAGTCTCTGGTGAAAAACAATATGTTTCCTTTGTTGATCCGAAAGGTTTGCGGCAGGTGCAAGGATTCATGAATCCTAAAATTCAGCTCCATAAAAAAATTAAATCGGATGTTCAGCCTCAGCTTTCAGATAAAGAAATTGAGCTAAACTCTTTTATTATTTCTCCGACATTATATGAAGAAGTCAGTTACTGGAGCGGACGAAATTCAATTGAAGATTTTAATAATCATAATATTTTCTTCCAGCATGATCAAAGGAATTATTATATTCAAATGATGTTAGAGAAAATCGTTGAAGAAATTGCTGAATGATCAGCTAATATTATTCAATGCTTGAGCCAAACTTTCAACTGAAATGAGTTTGGCGGTTTTTGATGAGGCAGAGGAATGATTTTTGGCAGGAAGAAATATTTTTGTAAACCCCAGTTTTTCTGCTTCAGAGATTCGTTTATCAGCGTGGTTTATGCCGCGCACTTCACCTCCGAGCCCAACTTCTCCCAGCAGCAGGATACTTTTGTTAACCGGCTGGTCGGTAACGCTTGACCAGACCGCAGCACAAACCGCAAGGTCAACGGCCGGCTCTTCAATGGTTACTCCCCCTGCTATTTTAAGAAATACGTTATGGCTTGAAACCCGGACTCCTGCACGCCTCTCAAGAACAGCAAGCAGAATGGAAAGCCGCCTCTGGTCAAAACCAGTGCTGATTCGCTGAGGATTTCCAAAGTTAGAGGGGGTGACCAATGCCTGTACTTCAATAAGAATGGGGCGTGTTCCCTCAACTGCAGCGGTTACCACAGAGCCGGATACTTCTCCGCTTCTTTCAGAAAGAAAAACTTCACTGGGGTTAAGCACTTCCCGCAGACCTGTTTCTGACATTTCAAAGATGCCAAGCTCATTTGTTGAACCGAATCTGTTTTTAATGGCGCGCAGCACACGATAGTTACCACCGGTTTCCGGCTCAAACTGGATGACTGCATCAACTACGTGCTCAAGCAGTTTTGGCCCGGCTATATATCCTTCTTTAGTAACATGACCTATCAGCAGAACAGCGTATCCTTTTTTCTTCGCGTCTTCAAGAATGCCTGCGGTGCACTCACGGATTTGCGTTACGGTGCCCGGGGAGTTTTCGAGTCGGGAGTCGTACGTGGTTTGTATAGAGTCAACAATCAGAACGACCGGCTCTTCCTGATGAACTGCATGAAGGATATTGTTTAACTCTGTTTCTGATGCAAGCACGATATTTTCAGCGCGGACGCTGATGCGGTCGGCGCGGAGCTTTATCTGCCGGAGGGATTCCTCACCTGATATATACATGACTTTCCCCTTGATTCCTGCTGCTGCCTGGAGTACCAGAGTAGATTTTCCGATGCCAGGGTCTCCGCCGATCAGAACAACTGAGCCGGGGACCAGTCCGCCGCCAAGAACGCGGTCAAACTCACCAAGGCCGGTTGTATATCGCTCCTTTTCATCGGCGGCTATATGTTTTAGAGTATATAAGGAAAAATCTTTAGAGGGGAGTGTTGATCGGGCATTCCTTTTGTCTTCCGCAATTTCTTCAGTCATTGTGTTCCAGCCGGAGCACTCCGGACATTTACCAAGCCAGCGGAGTGACTCATAACCGCATGATGAGCAGACGAATTTGACTTTTTGCTTTTTCAAGTTGTCAGGAAATTGCTCTAATAATAAGGGGAAGAATTACTCCTGCTTTCCCCTTAAAAAAAAGGTTTGCATATTCGGTAAATTCAGTTTCAACCGGATTTACTTCAACCACATAAACATCTTTTTTTAGCGCGGTGTGGGGGAGTGAGGCCGCCGGATAAACAACTGACGAGGTGCCGACCGAAAAGAGTATATCCGAGGAGATAACTTCTTCTTCAGCGTGTTCAAAAAGACCTTCGGGTAAATTTTCACCAAACCATACAACATCAGGTCTGATCAGACCGCCGCAGGTGCAGCGGGGGGTTCCCTCGATGTGAAGCTCAGCCGGATGATCATAACGCTTTTTGCATGTAAGGCAGTAGTTCTTTAATATATTGCCGTGCAGTTCAATCACGCTGGAAGATCCTGCACGGTTATGAAGGTTGTCTATATTTTGTGTTATAACGGTAATACTGAATTTTGATTCAAGGTCTTTGATGGCAAGATGACCCGGATTCGGTGCGCATTCGGTAATCACCCGCCGGCGGTGTTGATACCACTCCCACACCATTTCAGGTGACCTGACAAATGCTTTAAAGTTGGCCAGTTCTTCAGGGCGGAATTTTTTCCAAATGCCGTCTTCACCGCGGAAGGTGGGTATTCCACTTTCGGCTGACATACCCGCGCCAGTGAAGAAAGAGATTTTCTTTGCAGCCCTGAGTTTATCAAGAAAGACCGGGTTCAGTTCAGTCATTATATATATTATTTGTTTTTAATATCGTCAAGAAGTTTTTTTGCATCGGCAGCAACCTTTACATCATCCTCATCGGCAATGGCTATTGAAGGAATTTTTTGCAGTGCCTGGCGCGCGCTTTTATATTCATCATCGGCTATGTAGGCAATTGCCAGATCATAATGAAACATTCTGAAATTAGGGCGCAGCTCAATGGCTTTTTTGATTTCGGCTATTGCTACGCTTATATCACCCCATCCAAGACCAAGGGGAAGGCGCACGAAATAAGATTTTTCGCAGACTTTTGTATGAGTTCTTCCGAGCACGTAGTGAGCAGTTGCCTGAATTTCGTTGCCGCCATTGCCAAGTTTAATGGCTTTTTCAAGATCGGCTTTAACATCCTTCACCAGGCCGAGTGCATCCCAAACTCCCTTAAACAGCGCAATGCGACCGTTAACAATAGCGCGGCGCAGATAGGTTACAGATTTATCCGGTGCCAGTTTTACGGCTTTGTCCGCGTAATTAAATGCCTGCTGATATTTAGAAAGCTGCTCTGCTTTCTGCGCGTCAGATCCTGAGGGGAGGTGTTCGCCAATATCAACGTAGGTTCTGCTCAGACGCCAGTAAACCTCCCAATTGTTAGGGGAGAGTTTGTCAGCGGCAAGAAATTTCTCGAGCGCTTCGCTGTTTTTGAATTCTTTGGTGGCAAGCTGATCCCCCTGCGAAATAAGTTCTTCAACCGTCTGAGCGGTGCCAGAAGCAGTCAAAAGAAATAAGAGGGCTAACAGTAAGTATTTTTTCATACGGTACTCCGTTAAGTGATGAGTGTTTCTTCAGGACGGCTGAGGACCTCGAACATACTTCCGTCAGGGAAGTGTGTGACTATAGTGCGGTTTAGCAGTTCGATAGCAACAGCAAATGATTTTTGATTTGATTCTTCAACAATAATGCCGGTAACCTCAGCGAATGGTCCGGCGGTAATGCGGACTTTAGCCCCCTTAACCAGTCCGTTCATCACGATATATTTTTCACCCTTGTTCAGAAAATTTCTGAGGTTTTCAATTTCCCAGTCGGGAATTTTAGCCGGCCGGCCGTGTTCATAAAGACAACGCACTATGGAGGGCTGCTGCAGGGCAAGAGTCCGCTCTTTAAGGGATGTATATACGAAAATATAACTGGGAATAATGATGCTTCTGATTTTTTTTGTACGGTCAGACCAGACACTCACCTTTTTAATGGAAGGGAGATAAGATTCAATACCGGAGCTTCTAAGCTGAAGCTCGGCCTTAAATTCTGATCTTGGTTTTGTGTATAGGGCAAACCACGCCCGTTCATCTTCTTTAAATATCTGTTCTTTCATTCAAGCGAGCAGTGAGCGGAGGGCTTTTACCATCTGCTCAGTTTTATAGGGTTTGGTTAACACGTGCCGAACCCCAAGTTTAAAATACTTATTTTCCGTATCGGAATTTACTTCATCAAGAAGAACCACAAAAGGTGATTTTAATCCGCTTTCCCCTTTTTTTATTGCTTCAATCAGTTGGATTCCGGTCATGAGCGGCATATTATGGTCAGTAATAATCAGATTAGGATGTTTGTCTGACATAATGCTTATGGCATCGTAGCCATTTTCCGCACTGAAGATGGTGAATTCGGGGAAATTGTTTTTAACTACTTCTTCCAGATTTTCTGCCTCAAGCCGGTCTTTCAGCACAAAGAGCATGGTGTTTGACGGCAGGGGTACGGTAAAATGAAATTCTGATCCGCTTCCTTCTTCCGAGTAAAACCAGATATCGCCGTTGTGGTTTGAAATAATCTCTTTCACAAACGCCAGACCAAATCCGCTTCCTTTTTCCCCTTTGGTGCCTTCTTTAGAAAAATTCTTCTCCAGATTAAAGAGTTTCTGCTGTTCATCCTGAGAAATGCCCACGCCGGTGTCTTTAACAATAAACTCAACATGAGCTTCATTAAAGCTGCCGGCTATAATATCAATAACCGATTCTTCATAAGAAAATTTGATTGCATTATTGAGCAGGTTAACAATAACCTGGGTAATGAGACGCTCGTCTGCCTCTATATACAAGTCACTTTTAACATCAACCCGTATTTCAATATTTTTACGGATGGCGTTTCCGGTTAGGGAGCTGACGCAGTTATAAACCAATGCCGCAGCATTAAGTCGCTGCGGTTCAATACGAAGTGAACCGGTGCGCAGCCGTGACCAGTCCAGCAGATAACTGATGAACTGAAGCTGATTCTGAGACGCATCGTATATATAGGTCAGGTATTCGTTTTTTTCCTTTTGGGAAAGGGCTGGTTCGTTGATCAGAATTTCAGAAAAGCCGAGAATGCTGGTAAAGGGGGCACGGAGGTCATGCGACAGGATGTTTATGAAACGGTCTTTGGAAGCAATCTGTTCTCTCAGTTTTTTAACTTCCTCCTGGAGGGTGCCTTCGTCATTCTTTTCAGCAGAAATATCAGTCAGAGAACCGGAGACGTGATACTTTTCCTCAACGGCATCTTTTTCGCATAGGAGATATTCCTTGACCCAGATCATTTTGCCCGACTTGGAAAGCAGCCGGTAAGTAAGGAGTGACTCAACTGATTTATCCCCCCCGGCAAAGAGGTTTTTGTGCGTACGGAGAACCTGAGCAGAGTCCTCAGGGAAGATGATATTAAGGATACGACCGGGGAGCCCGCTGATTTCGGAGGAAGTATAGCCGGTGATCTTGCCGATACCATCAGAATAATTGAGTATCAGGGCTGAATCTACATATTCGCCCGAAATAAGGGCGATCTGTATTTTATTCAGGACAGAAAGAAACATAGAACTAAGCGGCATTAAAACCTGCTGAACCCTTTATTATTAGTGAAAAACATCCCAAATATAGCAATCTTTTCTGATTGAAGAGGTCACCTCGGCTTCGCTCGGTGACCGGGCTTCGCTCGGTGACCGGACTTTGAACGGTGACCGGACTTTGAACGGTGACCGGACTTTGAACGGTGACCGGGCTTCGCTCGGTGACCGGACTTTGAACGGTGACCGGACTTTGAACGGTGACCGGACTTTGAACGGTGACCGGACTTTGAACGGTGACCGGGCTTCGCTC
>JADLAF010000009.1 GCA_020848375.1 Ignavibacteriaceae bacterium | reverse complement strand
AAGTATATCTCGGTGCCAAGCGTTACACTCGCCAGTGTGTAATCACTTGTTTTAGCACTGTTTGCGTCATTAACATACATTCCTGTTACCGTCTGTATCTGGGTCTTAGCAAACCCGATCATATTATCTGTTATCAGCCAGTTATATCCCAGGGTAAATGATGCATTCAGCTTAGGCACACTTGGAACCTCATTACCACTGTAATCAGTATCAGTCTCAATACCTGCCGCATCTATTGAACGGGCAAGGTACTCATCATAGGTAAAATCAGAGTAGGTAAGCGAAAGCCCTGCATTAAGACCCGGAATCAGAGCCGTACTTGCTCCCAGTTCAACACCGCTGCGGTTTGTCTTTGCGGAATTCCGGTAGAAGACATCGCCGTTAATATCAAAGGGAACAATTTCATCTTTGATAACAGTATTAAACAGGGTGAACTCAAATGATACCCGGCTGAAATAGTATCGCTCTGGGAAAGCAAAGCTCCCCTTGGTCCCTATTTCAATATTGCGTGACTTCTGCGGTTGCAAATCCTGGTTGATATGAGTCGTACCGGTGAAATCATCCAGCTCATTACCCGCCGGGACGTCAAAGCTAAGACCATACGAACCATATACCGACCAGTTTGGCGTAAGTTTAAAGTTAAGCGCGGCTTTGGGAGTGAATTCATTAAATACCCTCTGCGCTGACTTAAACCCCGCTATCTGATCTTTTATTCTGAAATCAACATTGTCATACCTTCCCGTAAGCAGAAGATATAACTGCTGATTATACAGTTCAGTATTGTTCGTAAAGTAATAACCAGCGTTGCCTATTACATCATCGGTCAGCCCTAACAGATTGTCCGTTTTGGTGCCTGAGATATTCTGAAATTCGGCAACCGGTCCTGTCTGGTAAAACAAATCACCACCGACTGAGAACTCATTGTCCCGCCCGGCAATGCTGCTCCTGTTTATATACCGGACTGTGGCGCCAAGTCCGTAGCGGTCGAAGATGCGAATCGTTCTCTGAGCTCTTTCAAAATACTTGATCGTCCCGTAACCGGTTATCTCAAGTTCATTTTTATTTGCTTCGTCAAGTTTGGTTGAATAACGGAATGCTATTCTTCCTTTATTACTTCTGCGGTAGAAGTCAAAGTTCTTTTCATTTGCCGCCGCCTGATTTTTGTCTTCCTCCATCTGCTGCTGAGTAAGCGAACCAGGCAGCTTTATAGTGCCAATGGCAGCATAAAACAACATCTGGAAGTTTGACCAGTTGTCCGGCTTAGTTTCCAAAACAGTATTAAACACATGCCAGTAGTCCTGACTGTGCTCTCTGAATCCTTCAAAGTTATGATAGGTATAATTCATCAGCAGTCCATAACCTGATGTACGAAGACCCATTTTAATGCCGTTTCTCCGCAGACCGGACGAACCAACTTCGTTGAACTGCGTAACAAACGAGTTCTTGAAATTGATATCGCTGATAAAATTAACCACACCACCCGGCGCAGTAGTATATAATGAAGAGGAGTTTCCCTTCACTATCTCAATGCTTCCGACTGACTGAAAGTCAATTGCTTCAATTCGAGTCTGACCGTCCGGTTCTGATTCCGGTATGCCGTCAAGCAGAATACGCACCCCTCTGATTCCGGAATTGGAACGGGAGCCGTATCCGCGGATGGATATACGAACATCATGATTACCATAGCGGGACTGCATAAACACCCCGGGAACGGTCGTCAGGACATCGTTAATTGAAGTTTTCTTTTCAAACCGGTATTCGGTATTGCTGATGCGCGTTACCGGATAAGGTATATCAATGATTTTTTTATTAACACGTGTGCCCGTAACCACCACTTCATCTGTTTCAAAATAGAGAGAGTCGGTTATCAGATAAGTTGAATCCTTACCGATAACTATATATCCCTGCGAAAAGACTGTTTCCGCAAACAGAAAAAGCAGAAAGCAGGCAAACAGCATCTTCCTGATCACTTAAGTTTTCCTTCAAATTGTTACTGCATTCATCCTCTTTTACCAAAGAGGGGTATATAAGGAAATGAAGTTTAAGAGTAACGCGGAGGGGGTGTAAGGGGACTATATATATAGTTTGCGGGTAATACCAGCCGGACTGCTCCGTAATCCTCAGTGTGCTCAGCCGGATATATTGTTTTCAGAGCAGAGAGGAAATACTCCATCTGCATTTTTTCAAGATTCTTTACCGCGTTTCCCCTTTTGTTCCTGTCCCTCTGAAATTCCTGTTTTATCAGCTCATCCATATTTGCAAAGAGGAGTGTTTCGTCTTCGTCATCTATACACAGATAATGCAGCACTCCGCCGGGCATCGTGTCGGTTTTTATGATATCATACATCCGTCCGTTGAGCATAAACTCATGCGGCTCAATCCATCTGAGCAGTTTGTCTTCCCCCTTGCGGCTGTCAATTGTTATCAGCTTTAACTGGTCTTTAGGGAACTCCCCCTTGAGCTTCATTTTAATCTCTTTTTTAATCTTCGCCTTTGCAAAATAGAATGCACCCACGAATCCCGCGGAGTTAAAGAGAAGGACTGAAAGAAGCAGAAGCACTGCACCTCTCCTGACAAAAGCAAAGAAACTATACATGTCCAAAAATACGGATTTCTGCATTAAAGGCAGGTGATTTGCAAGTAGTAAAATCATTACCCGGCTCTGCTACATTACCTCATCTGACTGAAAAACGGGTCAATTTA
Organism: Ignavibacteriaceae bacterium; assembly: GCA_020848375.1. Classification (GTDB taxonomy): domain Bacteria; phylum Bacteroidota; class Ignavibacteria; order Ignavibacteriales; family Ignavibacteriaceae; genus H2-BAC3. The sequence continues at coordinate 10,923 of JADLAF010000009.1, read as the reverse complement.
AGACCAATTTCCCCTCCGTAGCCACATATCCCCTTCAAAAACCGCCATTTTTTCGTATTTTTGCAGATGTAAATTTGCTCCCGTAGCTCAGTGGATAGAGCATTGGTCTCCGAAGCCATGTGCGCAGGTTCGATTCCTGCCGGGAGTACTTGTTTCCTGATGATTTCCCCGACTCAAGTAAACATTTAAATCGAAGGGTTTTCCCTTGTCCGACTTGTGACAAGACTTACCATGAGCAATTCTTTTAAAACACTGGCGTTCACCGGTGTAGTGCTTTATTTGTTCTTCGGCTGGCTGTTTTATTTCTATTTTCAGCTTGGTGATGATACATACATCTATCTTCAGTATGTGAAAAATCTGCTGGCTAACGGTGAACTTGCTTTTAACCCCGGCACTCCTTCATACGGATTTACCGCACCGCTCTGGCTCTTTCTTATGGCACTGATAGCCAAGATCACCGGACACCCGCTTTCTTCACCTGCAATTCTTAGTCTCGGCTTCGGAATTGCAAGTGTAGTTCTCTGGGTAAAAATTATCTTTATGATGACCGGGGACAAATACAAAAAAGTGTTTTTTGTTCTTTTACTCGTGTTTGACCCTAATCTGCTTAAGCATGCGTGGCTTGGAATGGAAGCCACCGGCTCCTTCTTTTTTTCTTCTTTGTTAATCTACTATATATTTATCAAAAAGCAAACCATTCATCCATCACTTTTTGGACTAATCACCGGACTGTTCTATTTTATCCGCCCCGAAAGTGTGCTGACCTCAGCGTTAATGGGTATATATCTGCTCCACACTAAAAAGTTTTCATTTACGAAACTGGCTCTCTCAGCAGCAGTTTCCCTGCTGATTGCGGCTCCCTGGTTTTTATATTCATACAGCACATTCGGTATTTTCTTCCCTTCAACCTATTATGCAAAAGGAGGAGCATATTCAGCCGGTTCACTTCTTCTGTCCCATCTGATTGATACCGTAAAAATACTCGGCGGAAATTATTTCATTCATCTCCTGCTTTTGATTTATGTTCTCATAAAATCAGACAGAAAAGATCTTCACATCAGCGGTTATTATGCAGTGTTCTCCATTGCAATGATGCTGTGTTTTTATTCCCTGACCATAAATGCTGATATCATTTATGCAAGATACTTCTGTCTGTTCCTTCCCTTTGGGTTTTATCTTGCGTTGAGTATCCTTCGTGAAGAAAGTTTTAAGCTTACACGTTACTTTTTCGCGCTGCCGGTTTCTTCACTTGTGATTCTGGTATTTTTGCTCAGTTCATTGCATAAAGCATCTTTTATTTCAAGTGAAGAAGCTGAAGACCGTCTTGTTGCATGGGTTAATATAAACACTGCGCCTGATGCAAAGATTGTGCGCCAGCGGATTGGAAAAATTGCGTACAAAACCGACCGGACCATTGTTGACCCTGTTGGGTTTGTGAATCCTGAAATTATACCTTATACTGTAGCAGGTAATCTGACTCAGTACTATAACAAGGTAAGACCTGACTACCTTATTTTTTCAGATGACAAATATCTGAAAAACATTGCTATGAAAAGCTCAACGGTTGTGCATGAGTTGAGACACAAAGTTTATCCAATGGTAAGAGATGCCTTTACTGAACCTTTTGAACTGAAGAAAATATTTGTTTACCGTGTTTCCTGGAATTAATTGTAAACACCATTTTTATAATTATTATCTGCTATTATCTTGAATACCAAAACCCCAAACCGCTTGATTCATCAAAAAAGCCCTTATCTTCTTCAGCATGCTTATAACCCGGTTGACTGGTATCCCTGGTCAGAGGAAGCATTTGCAAAAGCTAAAGAGGAGGACAAACCCGTATTCCTTTCCATCGGATACTCCACCTGCCACTGGTGCCATGTTATGGAAAAGGAATCATTTGAAGACCCGGAAGTAGCCAGCCGGTTGAATGAGGCCTTTGTAAATATCAAGGTTGACCGTGAGGAACGCCCCGATATTGACGGTATATATATGGCAGTCTGCCAGGCAATGACCGGAGCCGGCGGTTGGCCGCTTACCATTGTAATGACTCATGAGAAGAAACCGTTTTTCTCGGGGACCTATTTCCCCAAAGAAAGCAAATATAACCGCATTGGGATGATAGATTTGATTTCGCGCATTCAGGATGTATGGAAGAACAGCCGTACAGACGTACTGAACTCAGCCGAAGACCTGACCAAAGCTTTCAGGAAAGAAGATGCCGCACCAAAGCCGGTTTTCTTTGATGCGGATATTCTTCACAGCGCATTCAACGCATTCAGAGCTAAGTTTGATAAAGAGTTCGCCGGATTTGGCAATGCACCGAAGTTCCCCACTCCGCACAATCTTATTTTTCTCTCCCGCTATGCTAATCACTTTGACGAGCCGGAGGCAGCAGAGATGGCTGAAAAGACTGCCCATGCGATGCTCATGGGAGGTATATATGACCACCTCGGCGGCGGACTTCACCGTTACTCTACCGATAAAAAATGGCTGCTCCCTCATTTTGAAAAAATGCTCTATGACCAGGCAATGCTCGTACTTGCTCTGACCGAACTCTATCAGCTAACGGGGAATAAAGAATTTGCTGGTGCAATCCGTGATATCCTTAATTACGTATCACGCGATCTTTCTTCCTCTGAAGGTGCTTTCCTTTCAGCAGAAGATGCCGACAGTGAGGGAGAAGAGGGAAAATTTTATCTCTGGACGCGCGACGAAATTTTTCATCTACTTAAGGAAGATGGGGCGTTATTCTGTGATATATTTCAAATAAAAGAAGAAGGTAACTTCTTTGACCCGTTTAAGGGTGGAGTAACCGGTGAGAATATCCTTCACAGAACTGAAGATATATCTACCATTGCTCTAAGAAATTCTTTTCCGGCCGAAGAACTTTCTGCTAAGATACAGAAGTGGTTCAGCATTCTTCTTGGCAATCGTTCGAAAAGAATACGCCCCCATCTTGATGATAAAATACTTACTGACTGGAACGGTCTGATGATCGCCGCTTTTGCCCGGGCCGGATTTGTTCTTAACGATCAGGAGCTTATCACAAAAGCAGAAACTGCCGCCGGTTTTATCATGAACAAAATGCTTAAGGATGACTTTACGCTGATGCACCGGTACCGTGATGGAGAAGTCAGCTTTGACGGTACTTTAGATGACTATGCTTTTATGATCTACGGACTTATTGAACTGCATCAGGCAGGCGGCAAGGCAGAACATCTAAAAACAGCACTTTCCCTTTGTGATTCTGCGGTCACTCATTTCTTTGATACAACACACGGTGCGTTTTACTTTACCTCGGACTTTGCTGAGAAGCTGATCATCCGACAGAAGGAAATCTATGACGGTGCAATTCCATCGGGAAACTCAGTGATGCTTATGAATCTGCTTCGCCTTTTTGCACTTACAGGAGACAGCAATTACGAAAAAACCGCGCAATCAGTTATTGATTTCTTTGCACACACTGTTCAGCAGTATCCGGCCGGATATACCATGTTCCTGAGTGCCTCGTTCGGGCATCTGTTTGGTATGACTGAAACCGTAATTGCAAACTCAGGCAAAGATACGCTCAAAGCTGATACCCTGCAGCTTTTGCGCGACTCATATCTGCCGACTGAAGTTCACCTTATTAAAACACCCGATGAAGATCTCTCAGACACGGCTCCATTCACCGCTGAAATGAGACCAGATGAAAACGGTTCGCTAGTATATATCTGTAAAGATTTTAGCTGCAAACTCCCCACTAACAGTACTGCTGAAATACGAATGCTGCTTGAATAGCTGAACACGATTAAAGGATAGCAGGATAAGAACCGTTGGGACAGGTCGTGACCTGTCCAATCGTCAAAACTGTAAAAACAGAAGTGAATTAGTTATAGTTAAGAACATCATCAACAAAATTTTTTCATACCCTCTGACCGGTTTAAACTCCGCGTCCAGTTGTGCTGCCTGAATTCGCACAAAGCCCCCAAGACTCACAAGAATTTTTTTAACGCAGAGTAAAGAAATGTTCACGCGAAGCCGCGCAGAGTTTTAAAGAGATAAATAATTCTTCATTATTCATTAAACACCAGTTCATAATTCATAATTCATATTTCATACATCTTATTTCACCAGCATGAGCTTGCCTGAAACACTTTCATCTCCGGCACTAACCTTATATATATACGTGCCTGATGAAAGCTCAGCTCCGGACTGATTCCGTCCATCCCACTCAGCCAGATACGTCCCGGCGGGCAGTTCACCCTGATAGAGTGAGCGCACTTCCCTGCCGAGTATATCATAAATTACCAGACTCACACTCCGCAAGGCAAGTGCAGACGGAATGGTAAATCTGATCACTGTACTAGGATTAAACGGATTAGGATAATTTGATGCCTCAAGTTTGTAAGAAAGTTCGCTTACAAATTTATCTTCTTTTACATCGGTAAGAAGAGTTGCCCCCGCGCCCTTACTGTTGCCTGTTGAGTCTGCCATATAAAGATTTACCCAGTCCGGACGTGCCGCTGCCCAGAGATAGCTGTTTTTCCACTGCTCATCATCAAGCCGCAAATAGTTAACAGTGCGGTATTCATAAAAACTGTAGTTCGGTCCCACGTGCGCAACCATCTGGTCACCGTGTTTTACCAGAAATACCCCAAGATTAACCGGTCCGGTTCCAACGTGCACTACCGCACCGAGAGGAGCTCCTCCGCAGTATGTTGGAACTGTGTGTATATCGGCTACTATAAAATCATTTTCGAACAGCCCTTTGTTATTATCAAATTCATGATCGCGGTAATAAAGCCGTGAATACCATCCATTGTATGGTGAACCGCCGCTGCCTGGGTCAACTTGGTATATCATGCACCTGAGCCAGCTCAGTTCTGCCTGCGTGGGGGTGACTCCATCAATTTCCTTTTGTGCTATAATCGCCAGCGAATCTGAAACCCTTTCTAAGGTAACAAAATAATTATATATTGATGGAATTCCGGGGAATTTGTTCTTCCCTATCTGTCCGATCTTCGCAAGCCGCTTATATAACTCAGGAAACGGTTCAAGATATATATACGGATATGAGCAGATGCTTCCTCCGGTATAAGACTGCTTGGCATAGAGCAGATTGTCGTGCCGTAACTGAGTCCAACTGGTCAACTGTGTATTCAACATTCTCTGCCAGTAAGCAGCAGTCGTCATAAAATCAGGAAGATTTGGGTTATCCTCTTCCTTCTTAAGTTCACGGATTCCCGCCAGCCAGTTATTGTACATGCTGCTTTCCCAGAATTCTTCTCCGTACGATTCAATCAGATAACGCAGTCCGGCCAGATTAAGTGAATAATGGTACGCATCTAACTCCGGCTTAAGAAGCTGCCCCGCAGCATTATTCCCCAGAGCAAACATCGGGTCAAGTACTGAGGGGTAAAGCCGGCAAACCTGTCCCGGTATCCGGTCATAAACCACACTTCCTGTAACATAAGAATCAATCACAAAGCGCTGACCCAACAACATAAACGATGAGGCCGGGATTATTGAATCAGGTGCCATGGGATTACGGTAGAGTATCTGCGAAAGTATCAGTTGATACGCATACTCTTTGGTCTTGAGCGAGTCCTGAAGCTGCTTCACACGGTTAGTGTCAAGAAATTCTGATGCAAACCCCAGCCCAATGCTTTGTTTTAATTCAAGCAAATGCTGATAGGTAACGTTATCCTGATCTCCCACAAAAAATTTTATTTTGTCTTCCATATATTCAAGATCAGACTCAGAACTGCTGAGCTGCATTAGTTCAGTCAGCAGATATGAAAGTATGACCTGCCGCTGTACATTGTAGAGCTTTACAGGATTTAGGGTGTTTTGCGGGCCGATCAGATAGAGTTCAATTCTCCCCAGCCACATCATCGCCTTAAAGTATTTATCAATATCAGGTGACTGCTGGTCTGGTATATAATGTCCCCGTGGCTTGAACTGGCTGAAATCCACCGAGCGCGGCTGATCACTGAAAAGTGCAAAGCCGGCTGACTGAAACCGGTTTACGCTGCTGATGATTGTATCAATTAAAACCCCATTACTGCTGTAGTAGGGAACGGCTGATACTCCGGCCAGTTTTCTTGCAACCGTCAGAAAAACATCTGCATCCTGCAGGTGCATTATCATCTCCGGCTGCGAGGCATATCTGGTCATCAGATCAGGCATCTTTGCGTGCATAGCATTGAGCATCGTCTTGAGACGAGGATGGAGGGAATATACTTCTATATCCTTAAGAATTCTGTCGTATGATACATGAAAGGAGTGAAGCAGAGCATCTGCTGATATATATACGGGAAGGTCTTTATGATATATCTCAAGGAATGACTGCCCAAAAGCTTTCCGGTTCAGACGTTCGCTCACCATGAACCCGTGCTGCCCCAGAAGCTGCTCTTCGTACTGCGTAAGACCAAGCAGCGTTCTTATGCTGTCAAGATAAAGCGCCTCGCCCGGGTTTGCATGTATATTGGCTGAAAATACACCCGCGGGATACATTTCAAGCAACTGCTGCGTGGTTAAATTCTGATGCTGCTGGAGGAAATTTTTATATTCCTGAACGGAAAAATTCTGCGGCTGGATAAGCTGAAACCCCAGAATCAGGAAAAGGGTAAAGAACCTGTTCATGACTGAACTCCTGGTGTGAGTAATTTAGACTACAAAATTACCTATAATATTTCCCTTATTCAACTTATTTCGTTTTGGATGCTTGGTGCTTGGTGCTTGGTGCTTAGTTCTTGGTTCTTGGTTCTTGGTTCTTGGTTCTTGGTTCTTGGTTCTTGGTTCTTGGTTCTTGGTGCTTAGTTCTTGGTGCTTAGTTCTTGGTGCTTAGTTCTTGGTGCTTAGTTCTTGGTGCTTGGTGCTTAGTTCTTGGTGCTTGGTGCATGGTTCTTGGTTCTTAGTTCTTGGTGCATGGTTCTTGGTTCTTAGTTCTTAGTTCTTGGTTCTTGGTGCTTGGTTCTTGGTGCTTAGTTCTTGGTGCTTGGTACGGAGCGCAGAGTTCGTGGTGATGGATCTGTATCAACCACCAGATGAATCTGGTGGTTATTGAAAGATCTTAAATTGTCACTTTCAATAACACCCGGATTTATCCGGATGTTGATGGCTCACCTTTATCCGTAATCAAAATCCGCGTTCTCAGTTGTTCCGCACAACCCCATCAATTCCAACAACAACCACCGCAAGCGGAATCTCCTCACCCGCATAGTCAATGGCTGCCTTGGCAAGCCGGAATAATCCTGAACAGCATGGCACTTCCATAACTGCAACCGTAATTGAACGAATACTGGCTGTCTTAATCATGTGAATCAGTTTATCAAGATACACCTGCTGATTACTGTCTAACTTGGAACAGGCAATAGCCAGGGCTTTTCCTTTAAGGAAATCTTTATGGAAATCAGGGTATGCAAACGGCACGCAATCAGCCGCAAGAAGCAAGTCTGCCCCGCGGTACTGCTGTGCCGCAGGTGAGATCAGATGAAGCTGAACCGGCCAGTGATTAAGCTGCGAATCTCTAATCCCCTGATTTTCCTGTTCTGACTCTTTAGGTGTGAACGTTGATTTTGAACCCGGGCAGGAGTGCCACTTTTGTGCTTCCCTTTCCCTTTCTTCAAATTCTACTTCAATCCCCTGCTCCTTCAGAAAACCAACCGCCTGATCAAAAAGCTCAGTTTCATTATGATCAAGCAGGTGCATCAAATGGGCCTTGATGGTATTATCTCCGGCTTTCATCATCTCTCTCATCACTTTTATTTCATCGTATGGCTCAGCTTCGCGGGTTTCGATAGTTATAGCATCCTGCGGACACTCCTGAATGCACGCACCCAGACCGTCACAGAACATATCACTGATCAGCCGCGCTTTACCGTCAATAATCTGCAGTGCCCCCTCAGCGCAGGCCGGTACGCAAACCCCGCAACCGTCGCATTTTTCTTCATCTATTGTTACTATTTCTCTTATCATATTCAATTTACTAAACGGATAAAAAAGTCTGATTTAAATTACGAAAAACCCGGAATTATTCAAACGGGCAACCATGCAATTCGGGTTAAACCGCCTGTTTTTTTCGGCAAATAAGCAAAGACTTGAAAAAAGCACCTAAGATAATAATGACACCCGGAGGGCAGAACACAAAGTCAGTGCGACCCGGCCGCTATTTTGTTGAGATGTTACTTCTGAACCACTCCGGCTCAGACCCGGCCGGAAGATCAGACACAATACGCTCTCCGAGTTTTTCCTGTGCGGTACGAATAGAATTAGTCACCATCGGATGTGAAATCGCTTCCCCCTTTACCAGCCCCAGAGTAATCATTAACTGCTGAATCCGTTCTCCGCCGAAAACTTTTAGCAACTCATCCTCAAAACTCTGATAAAAGGTTATGACGACCTTCCTCTTAAGGGCCTGAGCAAATGCAAGTACCAGTTCATCGGTTTCTAATTTTGGATGATGCCCGGCAACAATCACCGCAACCTCTCCGCTTTTTTCCTCCCCGAATCCGCTGCTCATTCCCTTGAGCACTTCGTAAGGGAGCAGCATAACGCGCACCATCTGGTTCCCTGCCGCGTTTACGGTTTCATACCGCTGATGCAGAAGGTCAAAAAAGCGATAGGCCACCCCCTGCTCATCCATTTCATCGCGCAATAAAGTGAACTGATCATGGAAAAACGCAACAACCATCACCGCATCCGAAGAGTGCGCGGCGGTTTTGATATCAGCCAGCATGCCTTCAAGTTTTTCCTCACCGGTCATATATACTTTGTCCTGACTGGTTGCAGCGGCGCTTTTATTTTTAAAGTTAAACATCCCTGCTTAATTCCTTAAATTGAATATCGTTCAACCACGTCATCCGGAATCCTGACCGGGCGACCGTTGGCTGTGTTAATGAGCGTATATACAAAATATCCTTCGGCTGCTGATTTTCCGGACTTTTTCAACACAATTTTAAACCCGACCTTTGCCTGTGCCCCGCTTGCTTCCAGTACTTTTGTCCGGACGGCTATCTGATCCCCCATCTTCATTTCGCGTTTATATTCAATGTGTGTGACTGTTATATACCAGTTCAGTCCTTTTTCATTAAACTCAGACATGGACATTTTATAATGAGTCCGCATCTGGTCATAACGCGCGGCTATGACGTAGTCCATATACCTGGAACTGTGCACATGGCTATTCATATCAATATCATCAGGGCGGATAATAACATCGGTTTCGAATTCGGAAAAGGGCATATATATAACCTATTGTTTTAAGACAAGATTTTTAAGCGTCTGAATCCAGAGCGGATGATCGTTTAAGCTCTCAACAAGCTGCACCTTTTCACCGCCGTGCTCTTTAATCAGCTCATCATATTCATACCCGATTTCAATTAACGTTTCGAGGCAGTCAGCCACAAAGGCAGGGCTGAAAACCAGCAGCTTCTTCGCTCCCTTTTTCGCCTGCTCAATTACCATTTTGTCAGCAAATGGTTCAAGCCAGTCTTTGTCCAACCGAGACTGAAAACATACGGTATATTTCTCACGCGGCAGGTCCAGTCCCTCAGCAATCATTCTCGTGGTTGCATAACAGACTGCTTTGTAACAGTATTTGTTTTCTTCGGTGATTTCATTTTCGCAGTTGTGATCATCACAGGGCTTTCCGTCAGTATATACTTTATCCACCTGACGCATTGGCAGTCCGTGAAAGCTGAACAGCACATGATCATATTCATTGTGATTATACTTCTTGCCGATTTCAACAAACGCGTTTATATATCCTGGGTCATCAAAATACTGGCTGATAACCCTCACTTCCGGAATCACCCACCATTTGCTGATGATCTGCATTGCCTTCTCAAGTGCTGAGCCGGTGCTGGCTGATGCGTATTGCGGGAAAAGCGGGACAATAATAATCTTTTTATAATTCTGCTTATTCATCCGCGCCAGCACCTCATCCAATGACGGTTTTTGATAGCGCATTGCCAGCTCAACACCGAAGTCTTCCCCCAGTTCATGTTTCAGCAGGTCACGCACGCTATTGCCATAAAGCAGAATGGGAGAGCCCTCTCTGGTCCAGAGTTTTTGATAAATATGGGAGGAATTCCTGACCCTGAAGGGGACAATAATCAGGTTAACCAGAATTTTTCTGAGCAGCCAGGGGATGTCAATCACCCTGGGGTCGTTCAGGAACTCAGTCAGATAGCGGTAAACATCAAAAACGCCCGGGGTATCAGGCGTTCCAAGCTGAATAAGCAATACACCCGTCTGGGGGTTTTTAGCCACAAAAATCTCCGTAAAATCCTGGAATAAGCATCCTGAAAAATACGACCGGAATCGTGAATTATGAAGGGGGAAGTATGAATTTAGAGTGAAGAATGGAAAACCGAGGGTTAAAATCTTCAAATACCCACAATGCGTAAAAGGGTGACATAATGATACATCAGCACCGGAAATTAGCGGTTTCCTCGGCTCCGCTCGGAAACCGGGTGGAAGTATTGCATTATGTCGCGGGTGGTTTCCTCGGCTCCGCTCGGAAACCGAAGTGTTTTCCGGTGCCCGAAGTGTTTTCCGGTTCCCGAAGTGTTTTCCGGTCCCCAGGTGAACGACCGGTTCCCAGGTGAACGACCGGTTCCCGAATGAACGACCGGTTCCCGAGCGGAGTCGAGGGAACGGGTTTTCCGTGTTCTTCCCTGAGACGATGCAAATGCAACGCCTTTCATGTTCTTCGTAGAGACGATGCAATCACCAAACGATACGTACATAAACACGGATTTCATGTGATTGCATCGTCTAATCGTGTCGGAGGGGGGTTCCTCTGTTCCTCGATGAGACGATGCAAACGTCACGCCCCCCATGTTTTTCGTAGAGACGATGCAATCACCAAACGATACGTACATAAACACGGATTTCATGTGATTGCATCGTCTCATCGTGTCGCGGGTGGTT
>JADLAF010000008.1 GCA_020848375.1 Ignavibacteriaceae bacterium | reverse complement strand
GCGGTAGCTACTATCACCCCCTCCTCAAACCTGAGCCGCGGCTTGGGGAGCATGGTTATGTTATCCCGTTCCTCTCCGTCATAACCGATGCCCGTCACGGCAATACCCGTGCTTCCCTGCTGTTTCATCAGCCAGTTTAGCGTGGTGGTCTTGCCGGTGTTTTTTGCAGTACCAATAATACCGGTGGATTTCATAATATATATTTCTGTTTAATCTTCACTCGAAACGGTTCCGCGTCCGAAGGTACCCGGATAGGCGCCGTCTTCCTGACTTCCGAGATAACCTTTGCTGATTGCATCTGCCAGCTGATCGGCTGATTCAACCAGACGCAAAGTTTCAACGATTTTCTCTGTCATCATTTCTGTATATATCTCCGCCTGTTTTGTGGGCTGGTATGATGCGTCTCCCATGAAGCGGAGTGATTCGGCAGCAGCGCGGATAGAATCAATACGCGAAGTAATGCAGATAGGCCCGCGGGAATATGCTTCATCAGTCGAAGCTATGGTGACTGCATCAGCACCGAGTCCTGCAGCGAGTGCCGCATGGGTTCCGGTTGCCGTGGCTGACTGTACACGCTCCTCAGACTGGGTCATAAATGCAACCGGCTCACCCGGCCAGATTGGTGCACTGACTAAACTGCGAAGTGTATATATCTTTGCTGCATTATAATCAATAAAATTATTTTTCATCAGTCCGTTAATGACAATATGAGGACCGTAACAGAAGAGCGGTTTAAGAATTCCTTTTGCCCCGAGTTTCTTTCCTATCATTACATTGATAAGCAAACCTGCCAGAGTCTTCCAGGCAGGTACTCCGCTTAACTCATCATTTCCTGGTATATCAAATGGCAGACTGTATTCTGCAGCTATTTTCAGAGCTTCAATACCGTCAACCAGCAGACGCTCCGGATCGGTGCCCGCACCAAGCGAGCCATAAACAAGATTAATCTTTACAAGATCAGCTTTTGCCTGACCCGCAAGTTCAACAGTTTCTGCTGTGTTAAGACCCCGGTGAGCCCTCACGCTGAGGAGTGTTCCCTTATCAAGTGAATTTCTGAGCAGCCGAATATTCTCAAGTGAAGTTATAGTTCCGTCATTTTCGTGGGTGAGGCAGCCCGAAATCAATCCTTCGTAACGCGCTTCCCACGACGGGTTGATTACCAAAAACCCGTTAATTCCGTAACGTTCACATACCTTTGCGTGAGCGATATCCATAACCGGACATCCGCTCCCAAGAAACTTAAAGAAAAGAGGATGTTTTCCAGAGTGCTGTATCTTTGCAGGATATACGGGAACCCGTTCATTTGAAAATCGCTCAAGTTCCCTCACCTCAGCATCCGAAACAGGTCTTACACCTTTTATATACCTCCCGCTGTTTGATTCTCTGATCTCAGTATCACAAAGTGAATGGTATTCATGAAGCAGGTTTTTGTTTTTTGTACTTCCGATCTGCTTTCTCAGACGTGCGCGCTTAATACCAGGGGTGGTTTTATTCTGAGTAAATCTGATGGATTTTTCAGCAATACTCTCAAGCAGCCGGTTAACTTCCTCATGATAAAATGTATAGTCATATTCAGTGGTAATATCTTTTTTACTTCTATTCAGCCCCCCTCCTCCTGATATATACTCACGTCCCTCAATATAAGCAATCACTTCATCTATTGTTGAGTGTTCGCCGAACCCCTTATCAAAGCCCAGTTCAGCAGCAAGTTCAGGAGTTATCGGTTTTCCGCCAATGATGATTTTTGCATAGTCCCGCACACCGGCTGAGTCGAGCATGTCAATGAAACGCGCCAGCAGTTCAGCCACACCATAACCCAGAGTCCTGCTTACCATGATAAAATCGTACCGAACTAAAGCAGCTTCTTTGATGATAACTTCGGGCGGCAAATCAGGGCTCAGCAGTCTGGTTTCATGCCCCCGGCTGTCAAGTTCGCTTTTGATGATTTTGATTCCAACATCATGCACCGGATCAAAGGGCACGCAAAGAATTTTCATTTTCATGCTTTTTCCCCCTCATCCAGCCAGCGGTAACGGCTTCCCGGACGGTATATATACTTCCTCAGCCGCACACGCACCCCGAATCCGTCAAACTCCTCAAACATCACATCAACTTCCCCGAGGTTCATTTCTTCTCCGAGACGCAGCGCGAGCTGTTTTCCCTCCTGAGCACTCGAACAGATCAGATAGGTTTCGATGTCTATGGCATCCATTACCGCATCCATTGCACGTTTCATATTACTGCCTTTCATATATATCAGAAGGCATACCGATGATTCAGCGGGTATGCCCTCTGAAAAGAGTTAGCTTATTCCCACATACCCGAGTGATTGCAGATAATTTCAATCAGCATCACTAAACCGCGGACTGCCATTCTCGCGCGGTCTTCAATAATCTGTCCCTTACTGTCGGTGGTGCCGAGTCCGGGAGAGATAAAGATATTCGCATCATAAGAAATTGTCGGGATGATACCCATCTGAGCGCATCCATCCTGCAGAAGATTTGAACCGGAATACATATCTTCAATTGAGAAGATTGGTATTCCCATCTTCCCGCCTTCCCAGCTTTTTTCATAGTTCACTTCTACTGTGCCGCAGTTTCTGCTCTTGGTAATCATGAAATATGGGCGAATTCTTTCATCTATACGGCTGAATTCATCAACAACAATGTTATATAAGTCATCAATCGGTTTGGTAAGCACTTCAGGAGTGTTTTTTATAACACGCAAAGCAGCAAGCTGACCGGTCAAACCTTCCTTACCCGGATCGAGTGTTACATAAGCAGCTTTACCGTAAGAGGATGCTGTGCCGTAACGCGCGCCATGATACCCCATTGAGCGGCGTATCGGAACCATTACATCTTCTTTACCGATAACCAGTGCGCTGGTTGCTGAACCGGTTGCTTTGTCCATACTGAATATCATTACATCTGCGCCGACATCCTTTATGCTGGTCCCTATAAAAGGAATACCCCATGCGTTATCAATAACATAGGGAACGTTAAATTTCTTTGCAAGATCAGCAATTCCCTTAGAAAGAGAAGGCGCGCCGTTTTTTTCTTTTTCACCGTAGCCGTAGCCAATTGTGTCATACCCGATTGATGCAAAACCGGTGAGCATTGTTTCGTGCAGGTGTGCCTGCTCTTCAAGTCTCTTGAGTGATTCTTTGGCTTTTACATTTTTAAGAAGCGGAACCGGATGATAGTTAATTCCATGAACCGGATACTCAGCACCATCAAGCGGTACAAATACAGTATCCAGATTATTCTGCCGTTTACCGCTGAAACCAAGTTCTCCGGCAGTTGAACCGCGTTCAGCTAATATATCTTTATACTTTGGCGGGAATGGGCGGCCGTATCCCCCCTGATGATGGATGTGGCGTTCAAGCGGAGCTATATATCTGGCGCGATAATTGTCACCTCTGCCGGTGAAAGGAGGTGTCATAAGTGTATCAAAGGTAAGCCAGAGACCGCCTTCACAGGTGTTAACAGGTGCTGCATCATAGTCATCACCATAAACAGCTTTAATTTCTTCGCGTATCTGATCAACATATACATTCAGAGGAACAACTTTTTTTGACTCCTGAGCCATAAAGTG
>JADLAF010000007.1 GCA_020848375.1 Ignavibacteriaceae bacterium | reverse complement strand
TTTCAGCCAGATATTTTGCTGTTTGCAAACGGCTTAAAACACCAACCTTTCCGTCTGACATAATATAGTCAAGATTAAGTATCATCTGTTCCTGACCCGCTATATGCAGTGGTGTAATGGTTTTTATCAAAAGCTTATACATAATCATTTCTTACGTTACTCGATAGTAATGGTTACCGCACCATAGCCGCGGCTACCTGAACCGCCCAGGTAGTCATTTTTCAAAAGATTTGCAGCTTCTAACAAGACTTCTAAGGATTTAAGGTTTTCATCCTCAGGAAATTCTCTTACCACAATCTTTCCTACAAATTCAACCCAAGCGGGTACACGTTCAATAAATCTTGGACCATTAGTGTCTGCTGTACCAGTTTTTCGGTTAATCTTAACTTCCGCCTTAACTTCATTCGCTAATTTTCCCGAAACATAGTCTTTTTTATCATCTTCATGCAGGAATAAATCTCTGAAGATAAAGCGGGTAGGTGAAAGTTCCTTTTTTTCTTTCTCAGATAATCCATCTATATATTCAGAGCTAGCTCCAAAAAGTGTATTAAGGATTTTATGTTTTTCACCTTTATCGTAACCACCTTCGGTTTCTAAAAGTGAGCGGAATTTACCTTTTAGTGAACTTCCCGGGATGTAAGGTAATTTAGTCACGGGGTCTTTTATAACCGGGCTGTCAATACCGCCTATTTGCATTTTATCGTTACCTGCTCCAATATGGAGACCTGTTTCAACAGTTAAAGTAACACCATATACAATCTTTTTCATTATTCTGCCTCTTCTTTTTCATTCTTTGGAAAATATGCGACTAAAGCTTCAAAATGCAATTTAAAAGCATCACAAGCTTTTTTGAACAAATCATCAGAAGATTGAATAACAAACCCTACCCTCTGCTTAATAAATAATTTAAAAAGTCTTAACTTAAGACGGTCACCGGAATATTGTGCATTAGCAGAAAACATGAGCAACTGAACTTTCATTTGATCCTCTGGAATATCAGCTCTAATAATCCGTACATAAGAATCATAAAATTTTCTAAGCTGATTTACTTTTAGTTTTTTATCACCTGCCGCCACATCTCCATTAGCAAGTCTGACCGCCAGGTCTTTCACATTATTATCCCCCATATCACAAATAAGTTCAGTTCTTATTACATTCCTGCTATCAAAAAATCCCTCAATACTATATTGCTTAAAGAGATCTTCATCGCTGATTTTTGGACCTTCTTTCCCTTTTAATGATCCGCCGCCACTCTGTGGTCTGTTAACCTGGTATTGTTTACTCATTGTTATCTCCTGATGTTCTTAGTTTATAAATTGCCTCACACAATGCTGGTTTAAGCACTGCAAAAAATTTCTTCTTATCTTCATCACTCTGGTTGATACTAACCGCTTTATCAAAAAGTTTTCCAACCTTGGTGCGTGTTTCTTCATTATCAATTTTATACTTTCCGCTGCCATCCTTAAGCAGGCGGTTAATCAGATAGGTAAGCTGGGGGTAAAACATCAGCTTTTCAGTCCGCTTTGTTTCAAGATACTCCTGCATAATACCTGTCAATTGCAGCAATGCTCTAACCACACCCATCGAAACGGGATTGTCTTTATCATTAACACTAATCCATTCCATCAAATCTTTTGTCTGCTCAATAATCTTGGGTATCTGCTTGTTCTTCACCACCGTGTCATGCACCACTACCGAGGCCTTATTTTCCTCAGGGTAAAAGCATGTTGCCCGGCTCAGATCAACCTGTTTCTTTTTGTTCTTGCTCTTTGCCTGTGCCTGTGCCTCCTCAGCAAACTCATTCACTAACCGAACCGGTGTGTTGTGCTTAAAGTTGGTGAGCGAGTAGGAGATATGCACCTCCGGGTTTGAACAGACAAACTCCTTGAACTTATTGTTTATCTCTTGCAGCAGCTCTAAGCTTGAGCCATGCGGTGTTATAAAGAGCAGATCATCACCTCCGGCAAAAACGGTATATACCTTGTTTTCCGCACCCTTGCCTTCCCATTTCTTAAGAAAGTTATTAAAGAAGGTGCTAAAGAAATACCTCAGATGATAGCTTAGTGAAGTTGTCCGGCTGAAACCGGTATAATCCTTGCCATCAGAATAAAGCCCTGTTGCCATAAGCAGACCAAGGTTGTCTATATCACCTTTAATCATCGTGAGCATTTTTGCACCCTGGTTGGTTTTTTCCATGGTTTCAAAATCCATCACGTTTTTCTTGCTATCCTGGCTGGCAAAGTTTGCCACATGAAGGAAGTAAGCACCTCTTATTAAATCTTTATTATTATTTACATTGCCATTAAAATCATCATAGTTCGGATTGATTATTATCCGTTTCCTGTCTTCACTGGTTTTTTCCCAGTCGCTTATAAGTTTGACCGATTTAACATCCCTGAAATCCGGGCTATACTCAATCACCGTGGCTTCATACACAATTGACTTACCAAGTTCAAGTTCGTTTCCGGCTTGTTTGTCCCTTAAACCAACAACTATGTCCCTCTTTAAATCTTCATCATACTCCTCATGTGGCTGCTCTCTTTTTTTTCTTATCGGTTTACCAGTTATTGCACATTTAATGCTATCTGAATCACCACCCTCATTTTGTATATATTTTTCATTTAAGACTGCATCAAAACCTTTTACCAAAAACTCACCTTCAAAAACCGAACTTCTGGTTTTAAGTAAATTATGTGATGCTTCCTCAACAATGTCACCAAAGGACTTTGTTTTATTCTTCAACTCCTCCGGGTCAAACGTTTCATATCCGGCTGAGAAAGAAAGCTCATAATAGAAATTGTTTTTCATATAATCTTCGCACCAATCGAGCGCAGCTTCATACCGTTCCTTAAACTTAATATTCTGCGGTGCCAGTATATAGAACTTTCCACCCGCAAGCATAATCACATTCACTTCGCTCAAACCGAGTTCCTCTAAGAACCTGCTTGCAAAAACACGCGTTAGCACCTGCACAAACACCGAACGTCCGCGCAGCACTTTAGCTGGTTTGGTGTTGGTGATGTTAAATATATAATTCTGAATACCCGGTATATCCCCTATCACCAGATTCAGTTTTCTATTACCATCACTTCCGGCTTCTGCTTTATAGAGCGCATGAGCCGCTGCCGCCACATCCTTGGAGTGGTTATATAGTGATATATCAGTCTCCTCACTCCCGGTAAAATCAGGCACACACCAGAGATACTTCTCAAAATAAAGCATTAGCAGACGGATGAGCGTATCAAAATCCTCCGGCTTTTCATAAATGGAGAAGATTGCACCAAGGTCCTCTTTGAAGTTTTTAAAGTCCTGCTTGCCATAACGATATGCGGCTTCATTGGTTACATCTTCGAGTGAGGGAATTAACAAACTATAATTCGATTCAACCAGCGGTTTTTGCTTATAATATTTTAACAATTTCTTGCGTTCTTCTCCCTCATCAGGCGAGTTGAGTGCAAGTTTTGCAAACACAGAAGAAAGATATTTATGCCCCCACCTTGGCTTATCTCCTAAATCCTCTAAATCAAGCTCCACTCTCTGGCTGGAGGACAGATGATCCGCCTGCCGTATATACTGTGTCAGCTCATCGGCCTGTTTATTGTGATGCTCACGTATTGCTGTGCAGAGCTTTGCAAAGTCTTCACTGCTCCCGTCAAGTATTTTGATGAACTGTTCATCAAACTCTTTTACGAAGCGCTCACCAAGCTCCTGATGTTTCACGCGGGCATCTGTGCATCTCTGCTCAAACTTCCCAATGTCATGAAAGAGCCCCGCCAGAATCAGGATTTTCTCTTCCGCGCTGTATATGTGTGTTTTATTCTCGTTTGCCATATCGTTATTGTTGTTTACGATTAATAAGAGTAAAGGTTTTTCTGTATTTCCGGAAAATTTCCATTAAAAAATTTCTCACCGCTCTGCCATCCCAAAGCCCATGGAGTTCTTCTCACCAAAACCCGCCTCATATCACGTAGCAATTAGCTCAGCCGGTCCGGTAATGTTAAAGGGGGCTTGAATCCCGACAATGTCAATTGGGTGCTCACCCCGCTCATCTATTGTCACCTTTTTAGTAACACGTTTATTTTCAGTCAGGTATTTTTCATCAAACCGGATAGCCACTTCGCCCTGGTAGTCCTTCTGCCCACTTATAATCTGATACTTTTTAGAAAGATTAGCCGAAATTATGCGGTCAAGTTCATCGGTATCGGTATGGCGCAGATAGTAAGTTCCCTTGAGATGTCCGTTGGTGAGCGGTTTTGAAGCAACCATGGGGCTGATGAGTTTAAGATGTGCAGCATTACTGAATTTTTCCTCCGGCAGCATCTCCATCTGGACTATGGAAAACTCATTACGGGTAAAGCCGTCAATAATAAGCTGTTTTGATTCAAAAGTGCCGGTAATAAAGTGGCGGATGAAGTCATCAATTCTTGGGGAGGAAACAAGCAGGAAGGCCTCATCGCTTAGCAAGTGCATCATGCTCCCCTCAAAGCGGATTTTGTTAAGCCGCAGCGCGTAAGTAAAGAGCTTAAAAACCCGGCCGCCGGATTCAAACCCAATATCATGAAGAAACTTACCAAAGGCAGGCGAACCAAAATCAAGAAGATTATAAATAGCCGCCCCGAGCTGATACTGATAATTTGGGGTCATCAGCCGCCCGGTCTTTAGTTTCAGTTTTATTTTAAGACGCACACCCAACCGCCTGACATTAATTGCAAATAGTTCGCTTAACCGTGGTTTGTGGCAGACCCCCGGTCACTTAAAACGGGACTCTTCTCAGGAAGGGATTATTCTCTTTTTTGCGGGAAATCCCCCACAGTTACCAGAAAAATAAAAGGAAAATTCCAGAAACACAACAAAAAAAAATTATGAATGATGATTTATGAAAGGTGAATTGAGATTTGAAAACCGGGGATGACTTAAAGCCGGGTGGCCTCGGCTCGATGATGGTTTCCTCGGCTCCGCTCGAAAACCGGGTGTATATGTTGCATTATGTAGCGGGTGGTTTCCTCGGCTCCGCTCGGAAACCGAAGTGTTTTCCGGTTCCCGAATGA
>JADLAF010000006.1 GCA_020848375.1 Ignavibacteriaceae bacterium | reverse complement strand
CTAAATCTTTTGCTCCGTCAATAAATGCTTTAATGAGTTTGTCGCTGTTCAGCCCGCCTATGATGCCGGTGGCTATGCCCATAACAAAGAACATTGCGGCTATTTCTTCTATATACCAGTCAAACTTTACCACACCGATCACGAGCATAAAAAGGGAAGCAACAAAGGTGGACAGAACCAGTTTATGTTTTCCGGTCAGTTCAATCTGATTCTCATATATATTGTCAATGTGACCGCTTTTACGGAACTCAGTATCCTCGGCATACATGGGGCTGATCTCCGGATTTTTTGACAGCTTACGCACATAATAGAGCAGAAAGAACACACCCACTGCGGTTGAAATACCCCAGCAGATGACGCGGTAACCGATACCGGAGAAAAGGGGAACATCAGCGATGCCCTGCGCTATGCCAACGTTGAACGGATTCAGAAACGCGCTTGCAAATCCGATATGCGCACCGACTAATGGTATGGCAACTCCGGTTATGGAATCATATCCAAGCGCAAGGCAAATAGGAACAGTAATGAGAACAAAAGGAATAATCTCTTCATTCATCCCGAATGTTGCACCGCCAAGCGAGAACATAAGCAGAAGAACAGGAATAAAAAACGTCTGAAGTGTTTTGGAGTGTTTGTGTGCTCTGGCAAGTTTTGTAATGAAGGCAGTGATCGCATTTGTTGCAGCAAGAACGTTAAACGCACCTCCTACAATCAGGATAAAGCCGATGATCATCGCTGCTTCCACAAATCCCTTGAGCGGGGAGGTGAAAAGCGCAACCAGACCCTGAGGTTCGTTTTCAACATATTTGAATGAGTTCTGAACCACAACCATTCTTCCGTTGACCTCCTGGCGTTCATATTCACCGCCGGGGATAATCCATGTTAGTGCTGCGATAAAGACCAGCAGAAGGAAGATAAGAAGATAGGTGTTCGGAACCTTCAGTCTGAATGCTTTGGTACTGCTCATCGGGCAATGATGCTTTCGTTAGTTGATAATATATATTTGATATATACTGTCCGCCAGGGGGAAGCCCGCGGCGGAGTATTTTGCCTTCGGTTCTCCTGTTTCCGGGTAAGCGAAACGGGAATCCTAAGGTCTAACATAGTGAAAAACCGGAAATTCTCTGCCACCTCCTCGTCCTGCCGCCTGAGGGAGGTGAGAAAAAGTGTAAAAATAGTAACGATTTTTCTTGACAAAGGTAATAAAATTTACAATTTTAAGGTAAAGAATTTTCACTTTCACCCAAAATGGTAAAGAAGGTTACACAGTGGAACCCCGGACAGTAGAGTTATTTCTTGATCTGATCAGGATTGATGCCCTTTCGTGCAACGAAAAAGCGGTGGCAGACTACATACGGTCTGTGCTCGAACCGCTCGGAATGAGCATAACCGAGGACGATACCGCTGAAATTACCGGAAGCAACACTGGTAATCTGATTGCCCGTTACAAAGACGGGGGGAGGAAAGTTCTTTTATCGCACATGGATACAGCAAGACCCACACGAGATCTTGTCCCGCAAATTAGTGACGGAAAAATCCACGGATCAGGAGGTACTATTCTCGGAGCGGATAACCGTGCCGGATGCGCAGTCCTTCTTGCCTCCGCTGAACAAATTATAAAACATCAGCCCGGCGCGCCTGGCTTTACACTTGCTTTTACGGTATGTGAAGAAACCACCCTTGGCGGCTCAAAAAATCTAAAACTCGATCCTGCAATAGCTGGGGGCTTCGTCTTTGATTCATCTCATTTGCCCGGCAAATATATTTATTCTGCCTGCGGAGCAAAAATGGTGTTAATCGAAGTAGTTGGCCGCGCCTCTCATTCAGGCATTGAACCAGAAAAAGGTATTAACGCTATATCAATTGCCGCGAAAGCACTTGCTCGGGTGAAGCAGGGGCGGCTTGATGAGCAGACCACACTGAACTTCGGTCTGATAAAAGGTGGAAACGCAGTGAACGTGGTCCCCGACCGGGTGGTCCTTCACGGTGAAGTGCGCTCTTTTGATACAAAGCGTGTTGAAGAAGAAGTAGCCCGGCTTAAAGATGTGTTTGAAACAGAAACCCTGAACGCAGGGGGCTCCCTCATCTTTGCTGATGACTGGGACTTCACCCCATACACCGTTGACCGGAATGTATATACTATACCGGCAATTGAAGCAGCAATAAGCGCTGCCGGAATGAAACCCGAGCCGGTAATTTCACTCGGAGGAAGTGATGCCAACTCGCTCAACTCGAACGGTATTCCGTCAGTGAATATAGGCATCGGGGCCAGGAATCCGCACGCCGATGATGAGTATATCATGACCGCAGACCTGCTTAAGGCAACGGATATAGCTCTGGCACTGCTGCAACAGTCGTAATAAAGCTGCTGCTGTTTTTTTTCAAAGTTTCTGTTCTGACCGGGCTCCCTGCACCACAGGGATTTGGTCATATATATATTTTCGTCATTATCACTATACAGTATCATCTGACATGAAACATTTTATCTTTTTTGTAGCGCTGCTTTCTTCACTGATTTCGGCCCAGACAAAAGGAAGTCTGGTAATTATTGGCGGCGGAAGCAGGCCTGACTATGTAATGCACAAAATCATGCAGCTTGCCGGAGGGAAAAACGCAAAATTGGTGATAATACCAAACGCCAGCGGCGAGCCGATAGAAACAGCAGAATATCAGATGAAGGGGCTGAACAAACTCGGATACGAAAACATATCTTATATATACGGCAAACAGGAAGAGCTTGACAGTAAAGAAAATCTTTCCGGGTTAGACGGAGTAACCGGAATCTTTTTTTCAGGGGGTGATCAGAGCGTGCTGACGCGCGATCTGCTGGGAACAAAATTCCTTGCGCGCATAAAAGAAATATATAAGCAGGGGGGAGTAATCTCTGGTACCAGCGCCGGAGCTGCTGTAATGAGTAAGATTATGCTTACGGGGGACGAGATGAAGAACAAAGATTCAAACAATGCTTTTATCACCATTGAGAAAGACAATGTGATCACAAAAGAAGGATTTGGCTTTCTTGAAAATGTTATCGTTGATCAGCATTTCGTCAAGAGGAAACGCCATAACCGGCTGATGTCACTCATGTATGAAAATCCGAAGCTGATAGGTGTGGCCATAGATGAGGCAACTTCAATAGTGGTAACAGGTGGTGACAGGTTTGAGGTTCTGGGTGAAAGCCAGGTCATGGTAATGAATGCAACAAAAACTAAAAATATCCGGACTGACAAACACGGAAACTTTGCCGCTGAGGGACTGGTTATTGATCTTCTGATAAGCGGAGACAAATACAACATCAGTAAAAAACAAAGAGTGAAATAAAAAATCCGCATACAAGCATAAGCGGTTATATCAGAATATAACAAACAATCATCAACTATATATAAAGGAATATCTCCATGAAGAAATTTTACCTCTTCACATTAGCCGTTCTGCTTTCTTTTCCGGCAGGAATTCAGGCACAGGAATTTTCATCAGGTCTGATGCATGTAGTTCTCGGTACATACGGCCGCGTTCGGGTTAGTGCACCGGATGTATCAGTCAGACAGGTTGATCGGCTGTCATTTCTTCTTGCAAAATCGCGCACAGAAGTTTTTGACTATCAGGAAGATGCAGAAGGAGTTGTTGCTCCCGCAACCGTCAGTCCGGCTACCTGGGGTGACTTCGAAATAAATGTTGGCATAGATAATTCATATTCAAACAAACCCCCTGTGGTTTCCGCAGTTGTAAGCAGCTTTGGATGGTCTAATAGTGCATTTACGATTTCAAAGTTTTCAGTAACCAACAACGGAACTGAGTCCTTTGATGCGATCCCCGGATTTGAAATGATTCCGATTAATGAAGGAACATACGGAAATGAAGTTCTTAAATATGATGCTGATAACTCACTCTTTTATTCATATAAAGGAGCATCTTATGTTGGTTTCAAATCTCTCTCTCATCCGCTTACCTCAGTTACCTTGTTCGACTGGTATGATTTGTTTTATACAGACACATTATTCTATGACTACATGACAACAGGTACGTTTACTGATTCAGTTGCTACAGGCGGAGATGGCGGAGTGGCAGTTGCCGGTGCGGCATCAGTTGTTTTTCCGGCGGGCGCAACTCTGAATATGTATGTTGCAATTGCATTTGGACAGACAAAAGCTCAAATGCTTGCACAGATGAGCGATGCAATTCTTGTTTACAGCGCACTGGTTGGTGTTAAAGAAGAAATGACTGCTGCCAATACCTTTGCTCTGCAGCAGAACTATCCGAATCCGTTTAATCCTTCAACCAAAATATCATTTTATCTTGAAAAAGATGCTGAAACCTCACTCCGCATTTATGATGTGCTCGGAAACGAAGTTGCAGTGCTGGTAAACAGTCAGTTGGAAAAAGGATATCACGAAGCAGAATTTGATGCTTCAAAACTTTCTTCCGGAATGTATGTATATCGCCTGGTATCCGGTCAGAAGGTTGCCGTCAAAAAAATGTCTCTGCTGAAATAAATTTATTATCAGTGCCGCACCCGTCTGTTTGTGCAGTCAGAGCAGGCGGGGCGCGGACTGGTATACATTTTTTTATGAACGCAGATATTTCAGTTAAAGACCTTATAACAGCCAGCTACGCTGACCTTCCCAAAAGTCAGAAAAAGATTGCTGATTATATCCTGGAGAATTTTGACAAGATACCATTTCATAATGTGAATGAGCTTTCGCGTCTTACTTCTTCCAGCGTTGCTTCCATTACCCGTTTTGCGCAGAGAATAGGAATGGATGGATATATTGAACTGAGGGAAAAAATTTCTCTTTCACTTCAGCATAAGATTAAAAACAAATCAATTTTTCCTCTTTTCGATGCAAAAAATCTGAAAGATGATACTCTCACCGCGGTTGCCAATCTTGATATTCAGAATATCGGCGACACTCTGGCGCGCATTGACCGCGATCACTTTAACCGGACGATCAGCAGGATACTTAAAGCCAGACGGGTATATACCGGCGGACTGGGTATTTCCTATCTGCTGGCCGAAATACTCGCTTACCAGCTTAATCAGGTTGGTGTTGATGCCTCGGTGATGAATCATACCTGGAACAGCTTCCCTGAGTCACTGGTTTATAAGGACGCAGAGGACTATATGATTTTAATCTCCTTTCCGCCTTATTCAAAAGAAACAATAGAAACCGCAAAATGCGCCGGGGAGCAGAGCATCGGCTTTACTGCCATTACTGACAAACATTCAGCTCCGTTTTCTTTTTATACTGACACCATCCTGACGGTTAACTCAGAAAATATGCTCTATACCAACTCTTTTTCAGCCATATCTGTTTTGATAAATGCCATTGCAACTGAGTGCGCGCTGAAAAACAATAAGAGAAGCAGCAGGATACTTGAGAAACTTGATAAATTTTCCAAAACACTTGACCTTGTTCTTGATTAAAACAGGAATCACGGAGAAAAGCAGATGATAAAAAAGATTTTTGCCTTACTGATCATACTATCACTCCCCCTGTTTGCCGGAGTGACCGGAAAGCTTTCCGGTAAGATTACGGACAGACAGACCGGTGAACCGTTGCCGGGAGCCAACGTGCTGATTGAAAAACACTCGCTCGGCGCCGCCGCGGACTATAAAGGAGAGTACACCCTGCTGAATATCCCTCCTGGTATATATACCGTCAGGGTGAGTTTCCTTGGTTATAAAACAATCACAGTTGAAAATGTAAAGATTCAGGTTGATCAGACAACAACTCTTAACGTTGAACTGAGCACCGAGTCAATCACTGTTGATGAAGTAGTGGTAACAGCCAAAGCGCCTCTTATCCAGAAAGACCTGACCAGCACTATAAGCACCATTACCAGAGAAAAGATTGAAAACCTGCCGGTTGCATCATTTACCGAACTGCTTTCACTTCAGGCGGGCGTTGTGGGTGACGGAAGTAATCTGCATATCCGCGGCGGGCGATCAAATGAAGTAGCGTATCTTATAGACGGAATGTATGTTAAAGACCCGCTGCTTGGCGGACTGGCGGCATCAATTAATAATGATGCAATACAGGAGATGTCACTGCTGAGCGGCACTTTTAATGCAGAGTATGGCAACGCACTAAGCGGCGTGGTGAACATAGTAACCCGTGACGGTTCAGATAAGTATCAGGGTAAAATAGAACTCCGCTCAAGTGAATTTGGTATTGAGCGTTATAGCAAACTACGCGAGCTGAGAATGAACGGAAGTTTTGAGGGGCCGCTCTGGAGCAATCAATCCCGGTTCTTCCTTTCAGCCGAGCAGGACAAGCGCGGAAATTATCTGCCCTTTGGTTATAACCGTTCTCAGACAGGATTTCTGAAAATCTCGACCAGTGAAATCAGTAAAATGAAAATTTCACTTTCAACCCGCGCCAACAAAGGGGAAAGGCAAGGATACAGCCACTCCTACAAATATATACCCGATCAGTATCTTCGCCGTAAAACCGATAGCTGGCAGAACACTTTAACGCTGACCCACACAGTCGCAAATAATTTTTTCTATGACCTCCGCGTGTCCTATTTTAACCAGGGGTACTATTCAGGAATCAATAAAGATACCGCTGACTATCTTTCAATTAATCAGCGTGTTTACTTTGAGGACATAGGAAACGGGTTTGAGTTTTACGCAATTTCTGATCCAGAGGAAGTTACCGACAGCCGCACAGCCACGGTTGACGTAAAAGCAGATGCACTCTGGCAGGTTGGTCAGAGCAATGAACTGAAAGCAGGAATTCAGTTTCAGCAGCACAAACTGCGACTGTTTTATGTTTATGATCCCAAACGGAACTTCCCCTATAAAAATGACTATAACACATCGCCGTTTGAAGCCGCGGCTTATGTGCAGGACAAAATCGAACTGCCGTATCTGATTATTAATCTGGGTTTGAGATTTGATTATGTAAATGCAAATGTGAGCTACCGCGAGAATCCGCTCAATCCTCTTACGTATATAACAGCAAAACCGCGGTATCAGATAAGTCCGCGGGTAGGTATTGCTCATCCTATAACAGACCGAACCAAGCTTCATTTTGCTTATGGACATTTTTTCCAGAATCCGGACTTCCAGTATCTGTTTGAAAACAATCAGTATGACATGAACGTCCGCGAGCCGTTGCTTGGTCAGGCCAGTCTTGACGCGCAGAGAACCATTGCTTACGAGGTTGGTATTTCGCATCAGTTTAACGAGCAGACAGCACTGCATGCAACTGCTTACTATAAAGACGTGACCGGACTGATCGGCACACGTTATTACTTCCCGTTTGTTGAAGGAAGATATGTCGGTTATACTGTTTATATCAATGAAGACTATGCTAATATCAAGGGCTTTGAGGTGAATCTTGATATCCGTCCTGATAAAAATCTTTCGGGCGGACTGACCTATACCTACTCAGTAGCAAAGGGAAGCGCATCCTCTGAGACCGAACAATATCCGGGCACACAGGAGTCAACACAGCTTTATTATCTAGATTTTGACAAGCCGCACGTAATAAATGCCTCTCTTGCTTTCCAGCTTGCCAAGGGGGAGGGACCGCTGCTCTTTGGAACCAAACTGCTGGAGGAGACCGATTACAGTGTCATTTTTAAGGCCTCATCAGGATATCCGTACACACCGGGCGGAAGAGATATCGGGTTTGTGACGCGCAACTCACTGCGTCAGCCGGCAACGTATGAGATGGATATAATGATTGGCAAGGAAATCCGAATTTTTAACGATATGCGGCTTCGCCTGTTTGCTGAAATTCTTAATGTGACCGATAGAAGAAATATCCTTTATGTATATAGCGATACCGGTGAGCCGGATTTTACTAACGAGGGTAATCTCTCAGAAGAATATATGAAGAACCCGGCTTATTTCGGACCGCCCAGAAGCATCCGTCTTGGCGCATCAGTTAAATTTTAGCAAGGAGCAGAAAAGCAATGATATATAAGAAACTTATACTGATATTCCTCATGCTTCCTCTTCTGGCTCTTGCTCAGGAGCGGGAGAAAGACAGAGACTACCGGGAGGATGCATTTGAAAAACTATTTGGCATAATAGATCGTGCAGGCGGCTCTCATAACGCCAGCAATATCGGTCTCTTTTTTGAAAATCGAGGCAAACTCTATCCCCGCCGTCTTTCGCAGGGACCCTCAGGTGAGTACCCCATCAACAGCGGTAAACATTATATATACCGCATCAATCCTATGGTGGGAGTTCCCGGCAATGTAATTCAGGGAAGATACACTACTAATGAGGAGTGGGAGGCGGTTGAAGGATATAACAATACAGAACTCGCAAAAATTGCCTTCAGCGATGCGCCGGCAACGTGGCATTCGGTAAACGGCTGGCCTTTTAAGGATACTGACGGAAACCCGATTATTAAATCAGACCAGGACAGCTACTGTAAATATGACGATGCAAAAAACACCACTGAAGTGCTCGGCGTGTCAGTCGGACAGACCGGATATACTTATGGTGTTAAGTTTGCACAGAATCTTATTTTTTATACTTTTGTTGTGAAGAATGAAGGGGGCAAACTGCTTGACAGCGTTTATTTCGGTTTATATACGGACATAGATGTCGGAAACGTATCCGGCGGAACACCCGAATATCTTGATGATAAGGTTGGATATAACCGTGAAAAGAACTTCGTGTATTATTATGATGCTAAGGGATTCTCTTCAGAGTGGCCCGGTGGAAAGTCCGGTTACTTCGGAATGGCATTTCTTAGGACTCCGCTTATTAACGGAGTGATGGCTGGCGTTACCGATATGCATTATAATTTATATGATGATGACCGTGATATTGATTCTGTTCAGTACGGTATTCTGGCGAGCACTCCCGGGCTCTATAACTCCTCATTGGGCAGCAAATATTTCCACCTCGGTTCACAAAGCTCACTCCGCTTTGATGATACTGCAACCATCCCCGCGGGCGGGCTTGATCTGGTTGTCACGCTTTCATCAGGGCCATATACAATGAACCCGGGTGACTCGCTGGTGTTCGTCACCGCCATTATTGCCGGTGACACCTATAACGATGCAATGGCAACACTTGGTCAGGCAGAAAAAATTCTTGCATTTGATTTTGAAATAAGCAAACCGCCGACCACGCCGAAGCTCTCAGGGTACTCCTCCGACAAACAAAATCTTCTTTATTGGGATAATGCTGCTGAAAAATCGCGAGATAACTTTTCCGGCGAGTATGATTTTGAAGGATACCGTATATACAGAAGCGTGGACAAAGGTGTGAACTGGTCTTTGTTGGCTGATTATGATATGCTGAACCAGAGCGGTCTTGACCGCGGACTTCAATATAGCTACAGAGATACCACGGTTGATAATGGCTTTGAATACTGGTACACCGTTACTGCTTATGACAGAGGCGACTCACTGATAGAATCTCTTGAAAGTCCGCTTGGTAAAAATCTTACCAGTGTTAATACCATTGCACTAACGCCGGCAACTAATGCCGCGGGCAGAACACCCGTCAGTGTAAACACGGTAACACACACCGGGACGGGGCTGTCCAACTACGAGGTTAAAGTTACCCCGCGTGATGATGATCAGATAAAAGACAATGTTTATGAAGTGGGTTTTTCATTTCAGCAGACAACCATCCGCGGAAAGCTTAACACAATTGCGCGCATAGAGGTCACTGACTCGGGGCGAAACACACCCGCACGGTTAGGGATAGAGTTTAAATCACCTACTGTGTTTAATCTGATTGATTTGAACACGGGGGACTTTCTGCGAGAAAACCAGAGTTATTTAGCCGGACCTAACGCAACCTTCACCATTTCGGGGCAGGGAATGCGCCTGCGGCTTATTGAGCCGGATCCTGCTGCTCCTGCTGAGTTCAAGCCGAAGGCAGGTGACTATATACAAATTAATTTTTCTTCACACGCCATAAAAAACGGAGTTGATACCGTAGCGCCGCCGCGTCCGCTTATATTTGACAGACCGCAGTCAACCACAGACGGGCTGGTATTTAGCGTGACAAAGCCGGAAATCATCCGCGATGTTTCGCGTGTCGGCGGAACCGATAAAATTGATATGGTCTTTAGCGTGGATGATGAAACTCTGCTGAAGACTGTTCAGTATCTGGTTCGTGTGACCAGCAGTGGATATACTCCTTCTGGTAATCCGTTCGTTTCGATATATATAGACTCGGTTAACGCGGCTGACGCAACACCGGTTCTTGCCATAGATACACTTGAAAATCTCGGGGTTTTTTCCTTTGACGGAATCAGAGGAAGGGTTGATTTCAGAAGTGCCACAGCTCCCGCGCCGGGTAACTCATTCTCGGTTGATGTGTTGAAGCCGATTCTCCCGAATCTTCGTGACCGTTATAGAATAACGCTCACCGGTTCGTCATATAGCAAAGAGACGGCCGGCACCTCAATGAATAAGATTAAGGTGGTGCCGAACCCCTATATCGTCTCATCACTGTTTGAACCTGAATTTGGAGAGCTGCGGAGAGAACCGCTGCGCCAGATTCAGTTTATCAATCTTCCTCCCCAGGCAACTATATATATCTTTACTCTTGATGCTGATCTGGTGAAAACCATTTACCACTACGGGCCATCAGGTACGGCAACCTGGGATATGCGGGCCGAAGGAGGTCGTGAAATAGCTCCGGGCATGTATATATATATGGTCAGGTCTGACGCGGGGGAATACATTCACCGTTTTGCAGTTATAAAGTAAGGAGAAGATGATGAAAAAAATTATTGTAGTACTGGTTCTTCTCTTTCAGTCTGCTCTTCTGCCGCAGTATTCAAATCTGGGTGCTTCCGGCGCTCAGTTTCTTGAAATACCACTTGGAGCAGCAACAGCGGGCATGGGAGGAGTGGCCGCCGGTCTGGTTAAAGACGCGTCTTCAATGTTTTATAATCCCGCCGGACTCGCGGCGGTTAAGGGCTATGATATACACTTTTCCTATCTGAAGATGTTTGATATGTTTGATATCAACGGAGCCGGGGTTGGATACTCACTTGGCGAGAGCGGAGTGCTGGGTGTCAGTCTTATCTCTGTTTCATCAGACAAAGTTGAAATAACCACGGAAAAAGAACCAAACGGAACGGGCCGCTTTTATGATGCTCAGGATCTGGCAATGGGTCTTACCTACTCCCGCTTTCTTACTGATCGGTTCAGCGCAGGTCTCAGTGTGAAGTATATATATCAACGTATATGGAACGAAGTTGCTGACGGAATCGCCTTTGACATTGGTACTCAGTACCGTTTAGACTTTAACAACTTTACCATCGCCATGGCAATGACCAACTTTGGTCCTGACCTTCGCTTTGATGGACCCGACCTGAATGTAGTTTTTTCGCGAGATGAGAATTATCCCCTGAGCCGTCTGGCACCCGCATCGCTCAAGACTGACCCCTATGCGCTTCCGCTTCACTTCCGTGTGGGTATTGCGATGGATTTGTATCAGCAGGATTTCTTTAAGGTGCGCGGAGGGATTGATGCCACTCATCCGAACGACAACAGTGAGAGGCTTCACGCCGGGGCCGAGTTCAGCTTTTATGACCGTCTGTATTTGAGGGGCGGGTATAAATACAATTATGATGATGAACAGGCAGCCCTGGGGGCGGGTTTTTCCTTCTTCCTGGGTGAGGCGCTTCTCCGGTTTGACTACGCATACTCAGTTTTTGACATACTGCCTGATATTCAGCGAATATCGCTAAATTTGGAGTTCTGACCGAAGAAATGTAACCTGCAAAAAACTTTAAAACCGAGGGGATGAACTAACACAGATCACACCGCTGATTTTTTGAGAGTTCATCCCCTTTTTTTGTTCTGACAATTCCGTAAATTACATCAAATGATGTAAGCAGTAATATTTTAACCTGAAAATCTGTTTTATATGCGAACCGAGGAATTGAAGAATCTCTTTAAGGAAGAGCCGGAATTCACCACCGGATACTCCCGGATTTATCTTTACATTCTGTTTTCAGGTATTATTTTTCTGCCTCTGTTCGGATACATCATAAAGACAAGCAGTCCGGGAGCTGTAGAAAATTTGTGGGAGCGATACTTTCTGGCAGGTTTAGGGCTTGTCGGGTTTGGCATCTATAAATCTCCCCCCAATGTCAGTCGATATTTCAGCATATATCTCCGCGTCATGTTTTATCTGGCGAGCATCT
Source organism: Ignavibacteriaceae bacterium (assembly GCA_020848375.1). Classification (GTDB taxonomy): domain Bacteria; phylum Bacteroidota; class Ignavibacteria; order Ignavibacteriales; family Ignavibacteriaceae; genus H2-BAC3. Next base: position 2,583 of record JADLAF010000006.1, on the reverse strand, counting down.
GGTCGCTGCGGGTAACAGCGATTAATAATTTCAGTATAGATTATGTATCCGGCCATCTGGTGGTGCTCTCAGCGGTAGTGCTCGGCTACTATGAGCATCTACAGAGACGGATATATATGGTGGTAATGGTTCTTTTAACTGCCGGATGGCTTATAATAACGCCGGAGCCGGCCATGCCCGCGGAAGTTCTGGTTGGCAACATGGTTGTCCTGTTTGTAATCTTTGATCTTGTCCTCAGTAAACTCCGTTCAATGTTTTTAACCCTGCGCTTCCGAAACAAACTGATGAAGACGCTTTATCAGGAGTCAACCGATGCTCTTATTGTTTATTCACCCAAGACGAAAAAAATTGAGAATTGCAATGCTCAGGCACTTTCATTATTCGGAGTCAAAACCTGCGAGGAACTGAGCGGATTTAATCTGCTTAAATATATACCCCGAGAACTTATTGTTGTTTCAAGAGAAAGCACTATCGAAAGAGGATTGGTTCAGAGCGAAGCACGGCTGCCCAAAGCACGCGGAGAAGACTTTTGGGCTTCGATAGCAGTAAGGGATATCTATTCGAGTGAAGTGAATTTTATTCTCATCCGTGTTTCAGATATTACGATAAGGAGGCAGCGAGAAGAGGCGGTTAAGGCAAGTGAAGAATGGCTTAGGAAGCTGATTGAAAACAGCGGTGATGTTATTACCTTGCTTGACTCCGGCGCGCGCATCATCTTTAACTCGGCAGCTTTTTCACGTATTACAGGATTCGGTGAAGGTGAATTTATTACATCATCCTTTACCCGGATAACTGCACCGGAAGATGCGCGGCGCGTTGAAGAAATCCTTGGAAGAGTGCTTGAATTTGAAGAAGTTAAGGATGAAGAATTCCGGATTGTTACTGCTTCCGGTGAGTATATATGGATAGAATGCTCATTTATAAACCGGCTTGATGATCCGGTTGTTAAAAGCATAATTCTCAACTACCGCGATACAAGCGAACGGCGGAAGGTAACCGCCATGATTACCGAGAGCGAAAACCGCTACCGCAGTCTTTTCGACAACTCACCGGTGGGCATTCTGTTGTATGATAAAAAACTCGCGGTAATCTCGGCTAATAAAAAGTGCTGTGAAATAATAAGAATAACACCTGAAAGACTCATGGGATTTTCCCTCGCAGCGCTTAAGGACTCCAAAGTACTCAGCATTATCGCCAATACGCTGAATGGAATCGAGGCGGAATATGAAGGTCTATATACGACCATATCCACCGGAGTAAGCCTTAATGTGAAACTGAGAACCACACCACTCAGGGAAGCTTCAGGAGGCATTATTGCGGGTATTGCCATAATTGATGATATATCAGAGCAGGTTCGGGCAGCCGAAGAGCTGATTAAAGCAAAAGCGCATGCTGAGCAGATAAGCCGGCTGAAGTCATCATTCCTGGCAAACATGAGCCATGAACTCCGTACGCCAATGAACGGAATCCTCGGTTTTGCACAAATATTGCAGGAAGAAGCCGGCACCCCCGACCAAAAGGAAATGACCGAAAGCATCTTGAAGACTGGTAACCGGCTGATGACCACGCTTAATTCGATTCTTGATCTGGCGATGCTTGAGTCCGGTGAGGTGATAGTTGACAAGAAGCAGATTGATTTGAAAGAGGTTGTAAAACGAATTGCTGATAAATATTACAACATTGCAATCAGTCAGGGGTTAACACTTTTTGTAAGCTCCCGTTCAGACAAATTAATTGTTCTGGCAGATGAAAAACTTTTATTTCAGGTACTCAGTCACCTCATGTATAACGCTATTAAGTTCACCAGAAGCGGCGGTGTTGAAATAAGTATGGGAGAAATCTCAGCCGGCAAAGCCGCGATATATATACAAGACAGCGGTATCGGAATTCAGCAGGAGCATCTTGAGCTTATCTTCCAGGATTTCAGGCAGGTGAGCGAGGGATATGGTCGTCACTTTGAAGGGACAGGGCTCGGGCTGTCAATCGTTCAGCGAATGCTCTCCCTTATTGATGCACAGATTGAAGCGGAAAGTGTAGTGGGGCAGGGTACAAAGTTTATCATAAAATTGCCGCTGCTAAGTGCGGGGTAGATAGCAGGGAACGAGAAAGGCAGCAGGGATAATCGGAGCAGCGGTTAAGGAATGCAACAAACTTGTACTATGCTGTGACCATTCATTTGCCGGTGATTTTGGCGCTACGGAGTTTTACTCCGCCAATGCATCGTTTTTACATGAGACACAAAAAAATATTATGTCTTGAGTGTTTTGCAAAAAAATTGTGTTCAAAGTTTTTCAGGGACAATAAGTACAACAAGGACGCCAAGGAGAATAAGATCAAGGAGGACAAAAGGTCACATTTAGTAAAAACACCAAAACGATTATTTTTCAAAAAAATCCACCTGATCCCGGACATCCAAATTGCAGCTATTGTCCCCCGGATAATTCAAGGTAAAATCCAGCCAGAATTGTTAATTTTCCCCTTTTTCAGTAGATTTGCGTGCTGAACTGCTGTAATTTACTCAAAGTTATGTCCCCCAAACCCCGGACGTTCAGTAAAATGGGTTTATCTTATCATTAGTTGTGT
>JADLAF010000005.1 GCA_020848375.1 Ignavibacteriaceae bacterium | reverse complement strand
TAGAATTTGTGAGAGAAATATCCGGAAATCAGGCGGTGTATTACGATGAAAAAATTGCGCGTTCAGAAAAGGAGACCGGATATCTAAATGCAGCTCTTATAAATGTATTAAAATATTTTAGAAACATTAAAAATGATTTAAGCGAAGTGCTGGACTTATACTATCATCAATGTTCGGTAATGATGAGCTGCTCCGATCTGAGTCACGCTTTTTTGCCATTTGCCAATCATCAGAAACCGTTTTCGTTCACCGGGTTTGAATTAACAAAGTCACAGGTAAAACGCATTAACGCAATAATGCAGACCTGCGGATTTTATGATGAAGCGGGTGAATTTTCTTATCTGGTGGGGCTACCGGGCAAAAGCGGCGTGGGGGGCGGCATAGTTGCTTTTCATCCGGATATATATACTGTAGCAGTGTGGGCTCCGCGCCTGAACAACAAAGGGAATTCTGTGATAGGAATGAAAGCGCTTGAACTTCTTACAACAAAAGCGGGTATTTCAATCTTTTAAGCTTCGTGAGTGTTAAAGCCAATGAAACGGAGGAAGGGGTCGGGGGATGAGTAATCACGGAACTCATACCTGAGCTGATAGTCTTTACGAAGCCGGTCAAACTGAGCGCCACGTGGCTCCGGCTCGAGTGCAGCAAGATTTTTCATTGCTGCGGTATCCTGATCTAAATGATCAAGCAGACGGGTGATGGAATATATATATGAGGGGGTTACGCCTTCGGCAGAAACGGGAAATTTAATTTTGTCCGGTTGCGGATACCGTGGTTCCCAGACAGGTACAAGCCCGAAAAACCGGCATATCTTTTTATATACCACTGTTGTACCGTTGATTTTCCCCCGTGTAGTATATCCTGCCACATGAGGTGAAGCAAACAGAGCAATTTTTAACAGATCGGGGTCTGCAAACGGTTCATTCTCCCACACATCAAGCACGAGGACTGCCTTTTTTTCAAAATGCAGACGGTGCAGCGTTCTGCTGTCAGTAACCTCACCGCGTGAGGCATTGATAATAATAGCACCGGGCTTAATATATTGTATAAGACCTTCATGAAGAAGATGCCAGGTCGGGAAATCAGATTCCTTTTCAAGCGGAGTATGGAAAGTGATGATATCGCAGGCGAGAGCTTCTTTAAGTGAAACATAGCCAACACCGCCGGACATAATTGCTTTTGGGGGATCATTAACAAAAGGGAGCAACCCAACTGCTCTGCAAAGTTTTTCGACCCGGGTTCCTATGTTACCATGACCGATAATACCGATTGAAGTGTCAGAAAAGGATTTCTTTTGTACGGCGAGGATACGGCTGATGACGGAGAGTACGTATTCGGCAACTGCGTCAGCATTGCAGCCCTTTGCATCAGTAAAGCCGAGATTTTGTTCTTCAAGCCACTCAAGGTCAATGTGGTCAGTGCCGATTGTTGCAGTACCGATAAACTTAACAGAGGTGCCTTCAAGCAATTCACTGTTTACCTGCGTGACTGAGCGGGTGACAAGCACATCCTTATCCATAAGCAATTCGCGTGTTATGCTTCTCCCCGGCGCACAGATTACTTCACCAATGGTTGAGAATGCCTCCTGCGCAAGGGTGATGTTTTCGTCACAGACAATTTTTAAGGACTGCATACACAAAAATGGGAAAAAGGATGGAAATAAACACCATCAAATACAAATTTTTTCAGAAAGATATACCTGATGCTTAAAGGTTTAAGAAAATTCTTATATTTGTTAATTGCCCAAATCCGGATAAAGAATGAACAGAATAATTATTATACTACTCTATTTTAGCAATGCACTCTTTTCACAATCGGCATTGAATGAATTTCTTCCCCTTGAGAAAGACAGTCTGTTAAGAGCTTTGCTTGAGCAAAAGGAGAAATATAAAATCCAGATCATCTACACGCAGATTGACAGACGAAGCAATAACCGTGCAGAGTTTAAAACACACACGTTTAACCTGAGCAATGAAAACTATTGGTATCCGGCAAGCACGGTAAAACTACCTGCCGCGGTATTCGCGTTTGAAAAATTAAATAATCTGAACAGACCAGGGCTAAATAAATACTCTCCTCTTGAAATAGACAGTGCATATCCGGGGCAGACAAGGGTGATTTGGGACAGCACGGCAGAAAACCACCGTCCCTCGATAGCACATTATGCAAAAAAAGTTTTTCTTGTAAGTGATAATGATGCACATAACCGGCTGTTTGAATTTGTGGGGCAAAAAGAACTTCTTGACCGCCTGAGAATGAGCGGATACAGGAACTCATATATATTCACCCGGCTTTCGGTGGGGGCATCGTACGAGCAGAACAGAAACACGAACCCATTCCGGTTTTATGAAGGGGAGAACCTTATATACAGTCAGCCGACAGCGTATAATCACGATACGGTTAAAATGCCCCTCAAAGACCTCAGCCACGGGAAGGGATATATCAGCCGAGGGAAATTGATTGAGCAGCCGATGGATTTCAGCGATAAGAACTACTTCGGGCTTGATGATCAGCATAATCTGCTGATGCGGCTCTTCTTTCCGGAGAAC
>JADLAF010000004.1 GCA_020848375.1 Ignavibacteriaceae bacterium | reverse complement strand
TATATCAGTTCTTTAAGTCAGATAAATCAGAAATCTCAACAGAGAAGATGGTTGACTACTGGGCAGATTGGGTAAGCAAATATCCGATTGTATCCCTGGAAGATGGTCTTGCGGAAAATGACTGGGATGGCTGGAAACTTCTGACCGAAAAGCTTGGTTCAAAAATTCAGCTTGTTGGTGATGATATATTTGTAACAAACACCAAAATTCTGAAAAGAGGAATTGATATGGGTGTTGCAAACTCCATTCTGGTTAAAGTAAATCAGATCGGGACCCTGACCGAAACTCTGGATGCAATTGAGATGGCAAAGAACGCCGGATATACCGCCGTTATCAGCCACCGCTCAGGTGAAACAGAAGATACCACTATTGCTGATATCGCTGTTGCAACCAACGCGGGTCAGATTAAAACCGGTTCGGCCAGCAGAACTGACCGTATCGCAAAATATAATCAGCTTCTCAGAATCGAAGAAGAACTGGCTGACTCAGCCCGCTTCTATGGTCTGAAATCACTGAACTATAAAAAGTAATTGATAGTTGATAATGGAAAATTGATAAATAATTTTCCTTTTTATTAATCTCAAATTCTCTTAAAGCCGCCGGATTTGTAAAAATTTCAGCGGCTTTATTTTTTTCAGGAACATATATAAACAGGAAACAAGTGAGCAAAACAGTACTTATAACAGGAGCTTCCTCCGGAATCGGAAAAGCAGCGGCTATCTATTTTGCTGAGCGGGGATGGAACGTGGCAGCCACGATGCGCTCGCCGGAAAAGGAAACAGAACTGCAGAAGCATGCGTCAATAAAGATTTTCAGACTTGATGTCACTGAACCCGAATCAATAAAAAGCTGTACTGTGCAGGTGCTCGCTGCGTTTGGCTCGGTGGATGTTCTTGTTAATAACGCTGGTTACGGTGCAATCGGGATCTTCGAGAAATCAACTACGGCGGATGTGCATCATCAGTTTAATACAAACGTTTTTGGTCTTATGCAGATGACTCGCGAATTGCTCCCTCATTTCAAAGAGAAGCAGAACGGAGTGATTATTAATCTTTCATCTGTCGCGGGACTGATCACCTTTCCGATATATAGCATATATAACAGCTCAAAGTGGGCGGTTGAAGGATTTAGCGAGGGGCTGCAGTATGAACTGAGACAGTTTAATATTAAAATAAAATTGGTTGAACCGGGGGCGATTAAGACAGAGTTTCACGGGCGGTCAATGGTATCGTTCAGTAATCCTGATATCGGAGGATATGGTGATTATGATAAGCGGATTGAAGCGTTTATGAAGAAAGCAAACGAGATGGCACCGGGTCCGGAGGTGGTAGCCAGAACGATATATAAAGCCGCAACGGATAATTCATGGAAACTGCGCTATCCCTCCGGAAGCCAGGCACGGATGGTGAGCATCTTCCGGAGAATAGTCCCGGTAACAATGTTTAGACGTTTAACCGGCAAATTAATGGAAAATGGATAGTTGACGATTAATTGTGGGCATTTTCTACCGCTGATGAACGCAGAAAGCACGCGACGAATTCCGTGAATATCTGTGTGATTTGCGGGAAACATTTTCTCCCGCAGATTCCGCTGATGAACGCAGAAAGCACGCGACGAATTCCGTGAATATCTGTGTGATTTGCGGGAAACATTTTCTCCCGCAGATTCCGCTGATGAACGCAGAAAAGCACGCGACGAATTCCGTGAAGATCTGTGTGATTTGCGGGAAACATTTTCTCCCGCAGATTCCGCTGATGAACGCAGAAAAGCCCGCGACGAATTCCGTGAATATCTGTGTGATTTGCGGGAAACATTTTCTCTTGCTGGTTTCGCAAAAAAATATTGCTATATATATAAACCCGCTTTTCCCATTCTGAATTATCCCCTATCCATTCTGAATTATCCCCTATCCATTCTGAATTATCCCCTATCCATTCTGAATTATCCCCTATCCATTCTCAATTAGATCAATCGCTTTACGGACGAAGCCATCGGTTTTAGTCAGGAGCTGCTGTGCCTTTTCGTAACTGACGCCGCGTTTGATCATTACAAGAGCAGACTTGACATGATTGTTCGCTTTTGCTAAGTAATCAGCAGCTTCTTCATAAGTGACTCCGGTTATATTCATGACAATTCTTCTTGAGCGCTCAACTAATTTTTTGTTGGTCATCTGAAGGTCTATCATCATATTCTCATATACTTTGCCGAGCCGCACCAAAGCGGTGGTAGTTAGCATATTTAAAACTAATTTCTGCGCCGTACCGCTTTTCATCCGGGTTGAACCCATGATTACTTCTGGTCCTACATAAGGGCAGATCGGTATATCTACTTCTTTTATGTCAAAATTTTCACGCGGATTGGTGGTTACGTAGAGTGTGACAGCGCCAAGCTCTTTAGCTTTTTTTACGGCACCGACTACATAGGGAGTTCTGCGGCTCGCCGCAATTCCGCAGACAACATCTTTGCTGGTTACCTTTGCTGATATCACGTCATGCGCACCGTTTTCTTCTTTGTCTTCGGCGCCTTCCTGAGCCCGGAACATTGCTTCTCTGCCGCCGGCTATATAACCTTCAATCATGCCGAAGGGAGTCCCGAAGGTCGGGGGGCACTCGGAGGCATCAACCACACCAAGGCGTCCGCTGGTACCAGCACCAAAGTAAAGCAGCCGTCCGCCGTTTTTAAGTGCATGCACAATAGCTTCCACCGCCTGCTCTATATACGGCAGCTCATTTTCAACCGCGAGGGGAACGAGTTTATCTTCTTCATTAATAATTTTCAGAATTTCAGCCGTTGATGCATAGTCAATGTTTTTCGAACGGGTGTTTTGCTGTTCGGTAGTGAGTAACGCGATTTCGTTAAAGAGTGATTTGTTGTGTTTTTTGTTATCCATGGTTCGGAATTTTGTAAAAGTATTTTGTGAATATAAAGAAACCAGGTCTCATATTAAGGTGACGGAGAGTACGTTAGAGGGGTGAAAACAGGTTATCTGTAAGTATTTGTATAATATATTGGCAAAAGAAGAGCCGGATGAGACTATAACTGCAAAAGCCCTGCTGCTTCAGAATCAAGATACCATTCAATAATTCCGTTTTCCGGCTGAATTTTTGCCGCCGGGTAGTTTTCGGCTTCAGGTTTTTTATTAAGAATCTGTTCAATTACCTGTGCTTTTTCTTTGCCGGTCACCAGAAAGGTTACTCTTTGCGCCTGATTAATCAGGTTATAGGTAAAGCTGATGCGCTTCTGCCCGGTTACCGGATGTTTGGCAACAAAGGTGAGGGGATTTTCATCTTCGTTCCACTTTGCTCCGCTAAAGAGAGAAGCAGTGTGACCGTCAGTACCGATGCCAAGGATGATCCAGTCAAACACAGGAATACCGTTATTCACCTGCTTAACTATTTCGCGGATTTTAACTTCATAGAGCAGCGCGGATTCTTTAGGGGAGGATAAAACCGGAACAGGAAATATGCCCTGTCTTGTGTCGCGGATATTTGAAAGAAGTATTCTGTTCGCCTCCCCGTAATTGCTTTCCGGATTTTCATACGAAACCAAACGTTCATCACCCCAAAAGAAGTTGAAAATAGCCCAGTGAATTTTATCAAGATTAGCCGGCTTAGCAAGTTCATGAAACAGTGCTTTGGGAGTAGAGCCCCCTGAAAGTGCAACATTTGCCTTATCGGGTGACTTCGCGGAAAAATAGAAGAGCTCTTCGGCAAAGGTGCCCATCAGTGAGTCAACCGCATCAAACACTTTAATAATCTGTCCGCTCATAATCTTATATATACTCTGCTACAGTTCACAATAATTTCCGTCATCGGAAAGGTTTTTACAGGGATAGCGCCAGTCCAAATCCGGCTGACCGAAAAGACCGGTTGCCTCCACGGGTCCCCAGGTTCCGGAGGGGTAACCAAAGAGTTTAATATCAGGATTTGTTTCCCATGCTTTGAGAACAGGATCAACAAAACGCCAGCACGCCTCAACTGCGTCACCCCGCGCGTAAAGAGTTGAGTCGCCCGACATACAATCAAGCAGCAGACGCTCATAAGCGGAGGATATATTGATGTTGCCAAGATTTGAATAATGAAAATCCATATTAACCTGCTGCGTTTTAAAACCGGCACCGGGTGTTTTCATGCCGAACTTCATAAGAATCCCCTCATCCGGCTGTATTCGAATGATAAGCCGGTTGCCCGGCTGCTCTTTGTTATCGCGGTGAAAAAGATGCTGAGGCGGTTTCTTAAAATGAATAACAACTTCAGTAACGCGGGTCGGCAGCCGTTTACCGGCGCGCATATAAAACGGGACACCCGCCCAGCGCCAGTTGTCTATAAAGAACTTGAGCCCGACGTAGGTTTCGGTGCGCGAGTTCGGGTTTACATCATTTTCTTCCCGATATCCTCTAACTTGCTCACCTCTAATTTTTGATGATATATACTGACCGCGCACCACAAAGTCATCAATCCGGTCAGCGGGGATGGGGATGAGCGACTGAAAAACCTTAATCGTCTCATTACGAACAGAAGTTGAATCAAAGTTGGCCGGAGGTTCCATGGCAACCAGGCCAGCTATCTGCATGAGGTGATTCTGAACCATATCGCGCAGCGTTCCGGCGGTGTCATAGTAACCGCCGCGGTTTTCAACGCCAATAGATTCAGCCGCGGTAATTTCGACATAATCAACATAGTTGCGGTTCCAGAGGGGTTCAAAGATTCCGTTTGCAAAGCGGAGCACCAATACGTTCTGAACAGTTTCTTTACCGAGATAGTGATCAATGCGATAGAGCTGATTTTCGTGAAAGAGAGTAAGCAGCTTCTGGTTAAGAGCAAGCGCTGAGCCGAGGTTATATCCAAACGGTTTTTCGATAATCAGTTTTTTGCTGACCGAATCATCATTGCTTAAACTGAGTCCCTGAGAGTATAGTGACTGAGCAATGGTTTCATAAAGTTTTGGCGGCGAGGCCAGGTAATATATATAGTTGCCCCCGGTTTTAAGCTCTGCATCAAGCCCGTCCAGGCGGGTTTTGAGGCGACTGTAGTCATCAGGGTTTTCGGTTTCAAGCGAGATATAATGGAGATTTTTAACAAATTTACTGATGACCTCATCGCTCAGGTGTTCTTTGTTTTCGGAATAACTTTTTATATCCTCAGCCATTTTACCACGGAAAACATCATCATTCAACTGAGAGCGGGCTGCACCCAGAACGGCAAAACGCTCAGGCATGGCATTCTTGCAGAAAAGATCGTACAGGGCGGGAATCAGCTTTCTCTTGGTGAGATCGCCTGAGGCGCCGAATATTACAATTACTGATGGTGCTGGCCGGTTATCCATAATCCGCTGATTTAGTGAAACAGATGAATTTACCTCTTGTATTACGCCATTCTGCTCAAATCCGGACGGCTTTTTATCCGGAAACTCCATAAATGACGGATACAAGTGCCTAAAATAAATAAAAAAGAGATAAATTTGAGACGTTATTTTTTAAGGACAACCGGACACCAAAATGGCAGCAAACATCACTCCAGAACTTACCCCCCCCGATAGTTTCAGGTCTTCGGTCCGGAGGGGTTTGCCGGCTTCCGGTGATATCCTTACTGCACTTCTCATCATTATATTTTTATCAGCTATGGCTTCACTTCAGTCACAATCGCTCACAAAAAAACAAAAAGCTCAGATTGACTCTCTTATGGCTGCTTATGACGGCAGCATGCTACCCTCGGCATCGCTGGCAGTGATGATTGGGAACAAGGTGGTGTATAAAAAATCTTACGGAATGGCCGACCTTGAGACGGGGAAGAAAGCTGCATCTAAGACAAACTACCGACTTGCTTCTGTCTCAAAGCAGTTTACTGCCGCTGCGCTTATCCGCCTGATTGAGAAGAAAAAACTGAGTTATAAAACCACGCTTACAGAAATTTTTCCGGGATTTCCTGATTACGGGAAGGTTATAAATGTGCATCATTTGTTGAATCATACATCAGGGCTGGTTGACTATGAAGAACTTATACCCGACTCGGTAACCGTACCCGTGCTGGATGCTGATGTTCTGACGCTCATGAAGGAGATTGACTCAGTATATTTCAAGCCGGGTGAAAAATATCAGTACAGCAACACCGCTTATGCATTGCTTGCGCTGGCGGTTGAGAAGTACAGCGGTATGAAATATCCTGACTATCTGAAGAAGTATATATTCACTCCTCTTGGCATGAAGAACTCACTTGCCTTTGTGAATGGCTATAATAAGGTCCCGAACCGCGCTTATGGATACAGCATCCGGCTTGATACGGTGCGCAGGACCGATCAGTCCGTAACTTCCTCGGTGCTCGGGGATGGCGGTATATATTCAAACATTGATGATCTGACTGCCTGGTGCAAAGCATTGAATGACGGGAAACTGCTTTCAAAAAGCTCCTGGACTCTTACTGCCTCACGCAATTTGCTGAATGACGGCACTATGGTTGATTATGGTTACGGGTGGCATCTTAAGAAATGGAAAGGAATGGAAACCGTGTGGCACACCGGCAGCACCATTGGCTTCAGAAATGTCCTCTACCGCATTCCGGAAAAGAAACTGAGCGTAATTATTCTGACCAACCGCAACAGCGGTACCAGAGAGGACAGCGCCGAAAAAATACTCTCAATAGTTTTGGAAGAATAACATCTGACGTTTTAGAGCCGGTTGCACTTGTAAATCAGGCGGAGATTGCTTAAACTTCCGATACACATCCGATAAAAAAAACAAGAGGTTGCCATGCGCTTTACCTGGTTACTAATTTGCTTTCTCATTTTCTCAGTTCCCGCTCTGACACCCCAGCAGCTTGGTCTCTTTTATGAAGAGGAACACGGTTCGCCGGAGGGATTCCGGTCTGATGAAGACCCGGCTCCTTCAGATGCTTATACCTGGGAGCAGACCACTGATGCACCATCATTTTTCGGTCGTTCGGCTTATGGTGCAATAGGTGACTATGTATATATATTCTGTTCGCAGAATGCAACATCTCTTGCAATTGCTTATCACATCCCCACTAAAACATGGCTGAATTCAACCCCTGCAACTGCACCGGGGTTTAATATCTCTTCAACAGTAGCTAACGGCAAACTTTACAAAATGGGGGGATCAGGCACTGCAACAAATACCACTTTTGAAGTTTTCACCCCAACGGGTGACGGCACCGGAACCTGGGCCACTCTTACCGCAGGACCATCACAGGTGCGCGGTCCTGAGGGCTCAATAGTATGGGACGGCGGCAACTATATTTACGCAAGCGCGGCAAACAGTTCAAGCCCTCCTGTGGGGTACTTTCATCGATATAACATCACAACAAACGCCTGGGAAGAGATGGCAGCGCCTCCGATTGGAAGGCGTTACGCTGGCATGGCTACACTCGGCAGGTATATTTATAGAGTTGGCGGATTGGGTGAAACCGGCGGTGACTTTACACTTTGTTATAAATATGATACTGCAACTAATACGTGGTCTGCAATAGCACCGTTCCCTGAGGCGGCTAATTTTACCAAATGGTCAGTGGCTGCAAGTGACTCGTTTGTTTATGTTGTTGGCGGCGGAGGCGGGTTCAGCGGTTATTCGATTCTGATGAAGGTATATGTATATAATCCCGAAACAAACACCTGGGCAATAGACAGTGATCTGCCCGCAGTACGCGGATTACCCGTGGGCACATATATACCCGGCTTCAGGAAGCTTTTCTTCGGCGGAGGAAATGACGGCACAAGCGGAACTTCTTTTCAGGTGCACTGCTGGGAGGGCATTGGAAGCGGCGAGATACCGGTTGAACTGACTTCATTTACAGTGAGGTTTGACAATGGTGCGGCTAAAATGAACTGGACGACCGCGACAGAAACGAATAATATGTCCTATAACATTGAACGTTCAGCAGACAAAATCAACTGGCTGACAGCCGGTTCGGTAAACGGATCAGGCACCACAACCCAACAGAACAATTATTCTTTTACGGATATAACTCCGTTTACGGGTATATCATATTACCGACTGAAGCAAACGGACTATGACGGGTCATACAGCTTTTCTGAAATTGTTGAAGCTGAGAATGATGGGATAACTGAATTCCGGCTTGAGCAGAATTATCCGAATCCGTTTAATCCGGAGACCACCATAGAGTTTGCGCTGGCTGAGAAAAGTGAAATGCAGCTTACGGTTTATAATATCACCGGAAAAAAAGTTGCTGTTCTTCAGTCAGGAGTTAAAGATGCGGGTAACTATCGCGTTCGGTTTGACGGAAGTGGTCTGCCCAGCGGTATATATATCTGCCGTCTTACAGCGGGCGGATATTCGGCACAGCAGAAGATTACGCTCTTGAAGTAAGAAGACAGAGTATTTCGTTAGCGGTTCGTGCAAAGGCGCTAAGCCGCAAAGAGTTTAAATGCAAAGGTTGTAGAGGCAGATGACAATCTGTCTCTATACCTATATTCTAATTTCGCGAAATCCTTTAAATCGTTAAATCTGTGATCGATACCCTTTCCTGCACTCACGGTTCGCACAAAGCCGCTAAGACGCAAAGAATTTTTTACCGCAGAATAAAGCAAAGTTTTCGCCGAGTCACGCAAAGTTCAGCCAGGGTCACCTAAAATTCCAATGAACACAAGGGGCGATACATTGACCAGCAAAAAGCATTCAGTTTGTAATTATCCATTCTTCATTCTTTCATTTTTTCATTACTTATTACTCCCATTTCTTCCTTAAATTTCGCTATGAATAAATCACTTAAATATCCCTTGCGGAGCGTAATGTCTTTTACCAAAATTTTTGTTTTGTCACTTTTTCTGAGCATTCCTCTGCTTTCACAGGCACCAGGGGTATGGGAGAACACATCTTTTCTCCCCAGCCCATCTTCACGCAATAACGACGGTTTCTTTCTGAACGAGCGGCTTGGCTGGGCTGTAAACGGTGTAGGGCAAATTCACCGTACGACCAACGGCGGTGTTTCATGGGTTAAAGTATTGGATAAAGGAAGCTCAACCCACTGGCGCTCAGTCTCATTTTTTGACTCACTGCACGGTTACGCGGGGGCTCTGGGAATTGGAGAGATAAATAATCCGGCTTCAACCGATACCAACATCCTTTACAAAACCAGCGATGGCGGCTCGACCTGGGTGCCGGAGCCGCAACTGAGCAGTTCGGTGATTAAAAGGGGATTCTGCGGAATGCAGGCAGTGAACGACTCCGTAATTGTGGGGGTGGGCCGGGTGCGCGGACCGGGCTGGTTCTATAAGACCACTGACCGCGGCCAGACCTGGATAGCTAAAGACCTGAGCGGGCTTGCCCCGGGGCTTATTGATATTTACTTTACTACTCCTCTTACCGGATGGATTATAGGATTAACCAATATAACTCACGCAAACTCAAGCGGCATCGTATTATATACAACAGACGGCGGTAACACATGGACTCCGCAGATTACCACCACGCGGCAGGGGGAGTGGTGCTGGAAGATTCAGTTCCCGACACCTGATACCGGATATATATCGCTGCAACGGAACTCCCTTTCCCCCATTTATTTTCTGAAGACCACCGATGCCGGATATACCTGGGAAGAAAAACTTTTTAGTAACAGCTACTACTTTGTGCAGGGGATGGGTTTTATAAACGGCTCGCTCGGCTGGGCGGGGGGCAACAGTGCAAACCCGATGTGGCAGACAACAAACGGAGGGGAGAGCTGGAGTCCGCTTTCTCTGGGGAGAAGGGTAAACCGGTTCCGCATCGTGAATAAAAACCTTGCCTATGCATTCGGTGACTCGATATATAAATATACGGCGCCGTTTACCTCCATACATACAGAATCTGAAACAACGGAGCCGGGATATGAGCTTTCAAACAACTACCCGAATCCGTTTAATCCGCTCACGATGATTGAGTTCCGGCTTGACAAATCCGCGTATATAAAGCTGCGGATTTATAACAATCTCGGTGAAATAATCAGAACCATAGCGGAGGGATATTTTGAAGCCGGCACTCACAAGCGGCAGTGGGACGGTGAAAATGAAGCAGCGGAGCCGGCTCCCTCGGGGCAGTATTTTTACCGTATTCAGGGTGAAGGCATTAACGAAACCAAAAAGATGATTCTGCTCAGGTGATATCATGAAACGGACGTTTCTTCTTCTCGTAATTCTGCTTACCTCACTTCTTAACGCGCAGGAAGTGATGCTGCGTGTTTCGGTTAAAGCCGCGATACTTCCTGAAGGAGGGAAGGTATATATATCAGGCAATACACAGAATACAGGAGGATGGAACCCTGCGGCGGTGGAACTCACTCCTGTGGGCGCGCTGCACTGGATAAAGGATATACCCTTTAAGCCGGGGCAGACGGTAGAGTTTAAGATAACAGGAGGAGCATGGGAGCGTGAAGCGGTATATGAGAAGGGAACACTGCCGCAAAACTTTGCGCTCCGCGTTCTGAAAGACACCACGCTTGAGATTTTTGTTCCGTTCTGGAGGAATGAGGCGGATATGCCTAGAAAAAATTTTGGCGGTGTGGTGGGGAAGGTAATCACGCACAAAAATATGGAATACCCCAAACTTCTTCCGCGCGATGTGCATGTATGGCTGCCTCCGGGATATGATGAAGAAGAATTGCGCTATCCCGTTTTATATATGCACGACGGGCAGAATGTGTTTGATCCTGCCACTTCAACCATGGGGTTTGACTGGCGGGCTGATGATCTGGCAGACAGTCTTATCCGCGCCGGTCTGATGAAGAAGATCATCATTGTTGCAATAAATAATACCCGCAACCGTTATCCGGAATATACACGGGGGGATACTACAGATGCATATATGGAGTTCTGCGCGAGGTATCTGAAAAAGTTTATTGATGAAAATTACCGCACCATGCCTGAGCGGGAGAATACGGCAGTGGCGGGGAGCTCCGGCGGCGGGCTGATTTCTTTCCGTCTGGCGTGGGAGTATAATGATGTATATTCCATGGTTGCGGCACTTTCCCCCGCGTTCAAGATATATGAGATAGATTATGTTTCTCCTGTTGCGGACTATGCAGGCACTCCGGTTAAACTGAATATATATATAGACAACGGCGGTCTCGGGCTTGAAGAGCGGCTTCAGCCGGGAGTAGATGAGATGCTTCTGGCACTGAAAAAACAGGGCTTTGAGGAGGGGGAAGGTTTTGTATGGAGGAAATTCCCCGATGCTCTTCATAATGAAAAAGCGTGGGCTGAGAGGTTTCATTTTCCTCTTTTACAATTTTTCGGAGTAAAGAAATGAACTGGAATAAACTGATTACCCCGGCGCGCTGCGGAAAAGAGGCCACAGCCGCGACTCCTTTTGACGGAAGAAATGAATATCAGAAAGATTTTGACCGCATAGTTTTTTCAGAAGCATTCCGCCGGCTGCAGAATAAAACGCAGGTGATACCGCTGCCTGAGACAGATTTTATACATACACGGCTTACCCACAGCATCGAGTCCTCATGCGTGGGGCGTTCGCTGGGGCACCTTTGCGGCATTGAACTGAAGCGTATATATAAGGATGAACTGCGTGAAGTGTCGGGTTATGATATCGAAGCACTGGTGGCCGCGGCCTGCCTTTCCCATGATATCGGCAATCCGCCATTCGGTCACTCCGGTGAGGATGCCATTTCAGAATACTTCCGCAGCAGCAAGGCAGAATCATTCCTGAGCAGACTGAACGGAAAGCAGAAGAATGATCTGCAGTCCTTTGAGGGAAACGCGGCGGGGTTCCGGCTGCTGACCAATTCCTATCTGCATGATACTGACAGGAAGGGAGGGCTTTCGCTGACATATTCCACACTCGGAGTATTTACTAAATATCCGAAAGAGTCGCTCCCTGAACTGCGCAGCAGCGGTCGGGTCTCGCAAAAGAAGTTCGGCTACTTTCAGGCGGATAAGGAAGTATTTGAGAAAACGGCTGATCATCTCGGGCTTGAATATGATGAAAAAGAAGGAAGCCGTATATACCGCCGTCATCCGCTGGCGTTTCTGGTCGAGGCAGCGGATGATATCAGCTATATCCTGGTTGATTTTGAGGACGGATATAAGCTGAAGCTGGTTTCTTTTGAGGAGATATATACACTCTTAGACAGCATTGTCTCCCGCTATACCGATACCCACCGCGGGGAGCTTGATAAAATCAGAAATCATGATGAGAAGATCGGCTATCTGCGCTCACGCGCTATCGGAGCGCTGGTGAAGGATGTCTCCTCCGCGTTCCTGAGAAACAGTAAAGATATACTTCAGGGGAAATATGACAAACATCTTTTCAGCGAGACGATTTCACATCAGGAGCTTGAGCAGATCAGGAAAACCAGCGTTGAGAAAATATATAACAGCAAGCCGGTGATCGAGATTGAAACGGCGGGCTATGTGGTGCTTTCCGGACTGCTTGATGCATTTCTGCACGCGGCCTTTGATGCTGAGAAGGGGAATTACGGCAAAAAGACACGGCGCCTTATCCCGCAGCGTTATCTGCAGGTTGACCGTGAGGATCCGGATCATGATTATAAGCTGATACTGAATATCACCATGTATGTCGGCGGTATGACAGACAGTTATGCAGTTGAGACGTACAGGAAGATGTCGGGAATCAGTCTTTGATAATTAGTAGTTAGGAAGTAGTAATTAGTAATGGGGTGTATCAATGTACAATGAACAATTTACAATGTACAATACAGTTTCCAATTCTTCGTCAATGGCACGCGGATTTTAAACGGATGCTTGCGCAGCGCGGATGAGCACGGCGATATTGTGCGCAATTTGGCTGTAGGGACAAGTCGCGACTTGTCCTAACGCGTCCGTGGAATTGGTTGGTGTTGGTGCGATATATATAGCTTTCCGGTGCCGACTCGCTGGGGCTGATTGGATTATCCTGCTCATCCCTAAATCGTGTTCAGATACCTTAACCTCGCGCAAAGACGCAAAGAGGAATTTTAAACGCAGAGGAAAGCAAAGTTCCGCAGAGTTTTAAAACTCAGATGTCTCCAAACCCCGCGCAAAGGCAGTAAGCCGCAAAGAGGCAGTTTTAATGTAAAGTAAGAAAAATGGTATTGGTTGGATGTATCGCATTCTGTGATACTACGGGGATAAAAATATAAAACTCTCAAAATCTCTGGACGATTTTCAGATGAATTTATAGCCGGATTAATTTGTCTTTCAAGGATTTACCTTTTTTCGTCAGGCGGTATTTTTGCGATATACTTCTGGGTTTATCGGGTTGAGTCAGTTCAATATATCCATCATTCAAGGCCGGGCTTATGTATGCTGTTCTGAAATGTTGCCGATGCTTAATCTTGAGTGAACTTTGTAATTCCACCCGACTCATTTCACCAGAAATTGCAAGAATAAGTGCTTTAACATGGTCGGTAACATGGTCGGTAACATGGTCGGTAACATGGTCGGTGGTGGAATCAGTTGGACGATATAGAATTGTTTTGAAATCTTCCTCTTGAATAAAGTCTGGTTCCCTGAGTCCTGCCACGGTAGATCTGTTAACGATATCATAGGTTCCGGTTCCCATTCGTTCAATATAACCCGCAAGGTAAAGTGGTTCTGCGAGCAGTGGGTTAGCTGGAACTGAGGAATGTAGCTGTTTAAGCTTTTCGGTTGTCCAACCCAAAGGCAGAGAGCCAGGATTCCAGATTTCCAGACGATCCTTAAATAACATAACCTGAACGCTTCCATTGGAGGTATAGTCTCGATGCGCGATGGCATTCACAATTGCCTCTGAGATGACCTCTTTGGGGATTTCGTAACTTCCAGGAATTGAGACACTTTGTGCTCTGGTTTCAATGCG
>JADLAF010000003.1 GCA_020848375.1 Ignavibacteriaceae bacterium | reverse complement strand
TTGTTGCATCGCAAAAAACTTCACCGTAGAGACGCAGTTTGCATTCAATTTCAATTGTGCCGGTATTCTGATTTGCCTTAATCAGTGCATTTTCTGCTTTGAGAATTGAAGAGGGATGAAGCCAGGTATAAAAAGGAGTACCCTGCATCTCTTCCTTTGGCACTTTCATATCGATGATGACTGCTTTGTTTACATCAAGAAGGGTTCCTTCACTATCCACAAGAAAGCAGTATTCGGAGAATTCATTCAGTGCATTGAAGCTTACGTAATAATTCTTCATATTTCATCTGCCGGGGAATACAGTTTTGCAGCTTTTTCAGCAGCGGTGGTAATTCCTTTAATCATTGCAGAACTGAAACCATGATGTTCCATTTCATTCAGCCCCGAAATTGTGCATCCCCGCGGGGTGGTTACCTTATCAACCTCACCTTCCGGATGTTTGCGCCCATTCAGAATAAGTGCGGCAGCCCCTTTGGCTGTCTGTGCGGCCATCAGCAAAGCATCCTCTGCGTGGAAACCAATTTCAATCCCCCCCTGAGAGGCGGCCCTCACCGCTCTGAGGAAAAATGCAGTTCCGCAGGCGCAAAGTGCTGTTGCCGGTACCATCAATTCTTCAGGAATAACAACTGAAACTCCAAGTAAATCAAAAAGTTCCTGAGCTGTTTCAAGTCCCTCCTCAGAGTCAGAAGTCAGGCAGGTCATTGATTCTTTAATCGCAATTGCAGTGTTTGGCATTGCTCTTACGACCATGCCTTTATTATGACAACGCTTTTTAATGTCTCTGATAAGAGCACCAGAAACCACCGAAATAATGATATGATCATCTCTCAGTCGGGGGGCTATTTCATCTAAAAGTTCATTTAACTGCCCCGGCTGAACACACAGCATAATTATCCGGGAGGAGGATACTGCTTCAAGATTTGTTGAACTAACATCAAACCCCATTTGGAGATGGGTAATCAGAGATTCTCTGTTTTTTCTTGTTATAATAATAGATTCAGCCGGAAACAATCGTGAATCAGCCAGACCCATGGCAATGGCAGACCCGATATTTCCTCCACCCAGTATAGCAATGTTTTTTCGTGACAAATTGATAACCGCATTTTTTTTGAAGCAATTTCGCAATATACAGGATTTTAACCGATGAGCATTGGTAAATCGGGCAGCAGTTTTACCGGATAATATACTATGGGATTTTTTATTTTTTTCTTGTTTAACTGCATTCCCTGATTCTGTTTCAGAAAAAACAGAGCCCGATTTTCAGTATCTTTCCTATTAAAATCTCAAAGAATCAGGACAGATGAAAGAACCGGAAATTACCGCTGAACTTGCAGCTCAGCACGGATTAAATGAAGACGAATATCAGAGAATTCTAAAGATATTAGGCAGGGTGCCTTCCTTTACTGAACTCGGAGTTTTTAGCGTGATGTGGTCAGAGCATTGCAGCTATAAGAACTCAATTCTTCAGCTCAAAACACTTCCCCGTTCAGGAGGAAGACTGCTTGTTGGTGCGGGGGATGAAAACGCAGGATTGGTTGATATTGGTGACGGACTTGCTGTTGCATTCAAAATTGAAAGTCACAATCACCCCTCAGCGGTTGAACCCTATCAGGGGGCGGCAACCGGAGTCGGTGGAATTTTACGCGATATTTTTACTATGGGTGCCCGCCCGATTGCCTGCCTGAATTCATTGCGGTTTGGTGAACTTGATGATGCCAGAACCAGATATTTATTTGAGGGAGTGGTTAAGGGAATAGGAGACTACGGAAACAGCTTCGGAGTTCCAACTGTAGGGGGTGAAATTTATTTTGAGAATGCATACAAAGGGAATCCGTTAGTAAATGCCATGGCAGTCGGTTTAGTAAAGGTAGGGGAAACCGCCTCAGCAATTGCGGAAGGTGAAGGAAATCCGGTTTTCATCGTGGGCTCATCAACAGGAAGAGACGGAATACACGGGGCAACCTTCGCATCCGAAGAAATCTCAGAAGAGTCAGAAGCCAAAAGACCATCGGTACAGGTTGGTGATCCTTTCACAGAAAAACTTTTACTTGAAGCCACTCTCGAGGTAATTCAAAAAAAATTAATAGTGGGTATTCAGGATATGGGTGCGGCAGGCATTAGCTGCTCAACCACTGAGATGAGCGCGAAAGGAAATTCCGGGATGGAAGTTGATCTTAACAAAGTCCCGCTCAGGGAAAAGCAAATGACTGCTTATGAAATCATGCTCTCAGAAAGTCAGGAAAGAATGCTGGTAGTAGGGAAAAAAGGAAAAGAAACAGAAATAAAAGCAGTCTTTGACAAGTGGGATCTTAATTGCTCTGAAGTTGGCACAGTCTCCTCAACAAGAATGCTGAATATCAGCTTTGATGGGGAGCGGAAAGCATCTGTGCCGCCGATTGACCTGGTATTAGGCGGAGGGGCGCCGGTATATATTCGTGAAACTGCAAGACCGGCATATCTTGATGAAGTCCGTTCATTCAGGAAAGAAGAACTTCCGGAAACAGATTGCGTTGACGCGCTATTGCTACTGATGGGCACCCCAAATATCGCTTCAAAGCAGTGGGCATATCGTCAGTATGATTCAATGGTTCAGACTGCTACGGTGATCGGTCCGGGTTGTGACGCAGCCGTTGTATATATTAAAGGCACACGCAAAGCGCTTGCACTTAAGACTGATTGTAACGGGCGGTATGTATATCTGAACCCCCGCGAGGGAGCTAAGGCGGCTGTTGCTGAATCGGCCCGTAATGTAGTATGCACAGGTGCAGTACCGCTTGCCATAACTAACTGTTTAAATTTTGGGAACCCGTACAAACCGGAGATGTACTGGCAGTTCACCGAAGCAATTGCAGGAATGGGGGAAGCATGCAGATTTCTTGATACACCAGTTACCGGCGGTAATGTAAGTTTTTATAATGAGTCACCCGAAAGCGCTGTTTACCCTACTCCTACAATCGGGATGCTTGGTCTGATTGAAGACCTTAGTCACATTACCCGAAGTTACTTTAGTGAAAATGGAAGCGTTATATATATCCTTGGCAAAGATGAAGAGGAGATAGGCGGAACTGAGTACCTTAAGACTGTGCATGGTATGGTAAAAGGAGACTGCCCGAAACTCGATCTGACGAAGGAGAAAAAACTTCATGACAATCTTCTTTTCCTTATTCGTTCCGGATGGGTACTGTCCGCGCATGATGTATCAGACGGAGGTGCTGCAGTTGCTCTCGCGGAGTGCTGCATTATGAATCAGGAAGAGGCAATAGGAGCTGAAATTTCACTGCCAGCGGGCTCAAGAGAGGACTTCACGTTTTTCTCTGAAACTCAATCGAGAGTGATAATTTCTGTAAAGCCGGAAAATACATTGGTTGTTGAGGAATATCTGAGATCCCGGAATCAGGAATATATCAGGGCCGGAGTTACTGGCGGGAAGTCATTAAAGATTAACGGTTATGAGTTTGATCTGTCAGATGTTTCCGACCGTTATTTCCGGTCAATTTCCAGAATTATGGAACATATTTCGTA
The DNA here is from genome assembly GCA_020848375.1 of Ignavibacteriaceae bacterium. Taxonomy (GTDB): domain Bacteria; phylum Bacteroidota; class Ignavibacteria; order Ignavibacteriales; family Ignavibacteriaceae; genus H2-BAC3. Next base: position 11,914 of record JADLAF010000003.1, on the reverse strand, counting down.
AACGCAAATGAATAATTGTAAGTGATCAGGTATTTGGTCCTCAGTTGCCACTCAGGTTCTTATGAAAAATAGAATTTTCACATGGGTTGAAGGACTGAAAAGAAAGCTTCGTTTGCTTTCGCGATTTTCCCCAAAATTCGGTAGTTTTATCAGTTTCTTTCGACATTATGTCATTGGCCTGATTGACCGCATTGATGAAAATCATTTGTTTCTTTATTCCGGAAGTCTTGCTTTTTCTCTGTTCGTCTGCATTATTCCTTTGGTGCTTATTCTTTTTTGGATACTCGGTATTTTCCTTGACTCGGCAGAAGTAGAAGTGCAGATTAACACGTTCATTGATACTATTATTCCTTATGAGGCATATTCACAGTTTGTGAAACAGATTTTATTTAACAGGATTTCGGAAGTTATTCAGTATCGAAATCTTGCAGGTATCATCGGCGGGCTTGGTCTGCTGTTTGCCGCCTCGAGTTTGTTCAGCAGCATCAGAACTATTTTAAATAGGATATTTAAGGATGGAACCGAAGTGAATTATTTTGTGGGTAAACTGAGGGATATTGGTCTTATTTTTCTGATGATGTTCCTGTTTCTTGCTGCTACACTTCTGCTGCCCGTACTTGAAGTCCTCAACAATATATCATTTTCAGCAGGTACAATTGATTTTATCGGATTTGAGTATATACCAAAACTCTATGCAACCCTGTTTTCAGTTTCGATTGTTTTTGGAATGTTTCTTTTCTTGTACAGAGTGGTGCCAGCGGCGAAGTTAAGAAAAAAGGCAGTATTTGTAGGGGCATTAACAGCAGCTATCGCCTGGGAAATAGCAAAACAGATATTTGGTTATTATGTTTATAATTTTGCGAGTTATGGTAAGATTTACGGAGCTTATGCCCTTATTGTGGTAATAGCATTCTGGATTTACTATTCCGCTTATGTATTTTTGATCGGGGCGGAAATCTCAAAACTTTATTCAGAACGGCTGCCCCCCAGATAGCCAGGATTTTAAGCATTTCCCTGATTGAGGGGCATTTTTACCTGCTCAGGCACTAATTCCCATTGACTGAGTAAATGTAATTCCGTATTTTAATCAGAGTTAAAAGTCTGATTTATTTATGTCATTACTTCTTTCAAAAAAGAGCGAATACGCAATACAATCGTTGCTTTACCTCACCCTGACAAAAAAAGGGCTCGCGGTCACGGCTGCTGATATTGCTGACCATCTGCAGATTCCGAAGGAATTTGTATCAAAAATACTCCAGGAACTTACCAATAGCGGCTTTATTGAGTCTAGGAAGGGCAAAGGAGGAGGGTTTTTGCTGGGAAAAAATCCTAAAGAGATTTACCTGATTGATGTGGTCAAAGCCATTCAGGGGAATGATGTATTTGAAGGGTGCGTCCTTGGGTTTCCTGGCTGTTCAGACGAGTACCCCTGCGCGGTACACTCATCCTGGATAAAACTGCTCAACGACACAAAGAAGATGCTCGGCAGCAGAAATCTGCATCAACTCGCCCATAAAACCGTTGTCAAGTTTGATGCTATAAGAAATAAACTGATTTAGTCATGAGGCAGATGATTATTACCAATGAGCACGGTGCATGGGTGATACTTCTGGTCCCTGTACTTTCAGTTATACTTATAAGCGGGGAGCTTAATTTTTATGCAGTATTGTTTTTGGCTGCTGCTCTCGGATGGTTCATGGTTTACAAACCGGCAGAGATGCTGATAAACTCATTTCTCCGGAACGGCAAATCCGGAATGTTAAAACAGCAGGATGCTCTTTACTGGCTTCCGCGCTATGGCTCAATCGCTCTACTCTTAAGTGCTGCTCTTCTCTTCTTTTCTGAAGCATGGCTGCTCATACCCGCTGGTCTGTTTATTGCGCTGTTATTCCTTCTAATGAAGTTCGTTATGACTTCAGTCGGATATTCACCACTCAGAAATTTTACCGGTACCCTTTTGCTGACGTCAGGGGGATTTCTTGCTGATATTTTCTTTAATGGTTCTTTTACTCAGAAGGGGCTGATTGCTTCGGTGATGAACCTCCTCTTTTTTACCATATCTTCTTCCTTTGCTGATCTTAAGATGATGGAATTGCGCGAAGATGTAGGACGTATAATTCATGCCCGGCTCATTATTCCTTTCTTCATCATCTTTACTACTGCGGTTGTTTTCCTTTTTGCTCTCTCAGGATATATTCTGCCGCTCTGGCTGCTACCCGGTTTTCTCCCTCTTCTTATTCATCTGACCGCAGACCGGCTGGGTAAAAGAAGGGAGAAAAACTTTAAACGGCTGGGGCTGACTCTTATGATATATTCGATTCTCTTTTTAGTGACACTTCCTTATGCAATACGATAATACATCTAAGAAAAAAATAATAAAAAATGATATTCAGAAAATTCAGCATTTCCGCCTCGCACTTCAGACCACTTTTTTGCTTCTGGTCGTCTGGATTGGGGTTGAATTCTGGCTTTTTGTAAGTTCTCTTTCCCCCGATGTAACAGAATTTCATAACCGCCCTGAAGGGGTTGACGGATTTCTTCCTATCAGTGCTCTTATGTCCCTCTGGTACTGGATTCAGAGCGGCAAGGTGAATATGATACATCCTTCCGGTCTTTTTATTTTTACCGCGATTGTGGCAGTTTCGGTTTACGCCGGTAAATCTTTCTGTAGCTGGCTTTGCCCGATAGGAACCATCTCAGAAATGATTGCTGAATTTGGTGAAAAAATTACCGGAAAAAGAATTATCATACCGAAATGGTTAGACTGGCCGCTCCGCTCCCTGAAATATCTTCTGCTCGGATTCTTCCTCTGGGCTATTATTCCGATGTCAGTTATGCAGCTTAATGTATTTCTGAACAGTCCGTATAACAAAGTAGCTGATATAAAGCTCTACAATTTCTTTTTGCAGATAAGCACTACCGGTTTTGTAATTATCCTTATATTGTTTATTTTTTCAACGTTCATCAGAGGATTCTGGTGCCGTTATCTTTGCCCTTATGGCGCACTTCTCGGCATTACAGGATTGTTTAGCCCTGTTAAAATTACCAGAAATCCGGTGAGCTGCATTGACTGCGGACTTTGCGCCAAAGCGTGCCCTTCAGCCATTAAAGTTGATAAAGTTAAACGGGTGCTTTCTGATGAGTGCACAATGTGTCTGAACTGCGTTGATGTTTGTCCGGTAAAAGACACGTTATTTCAGCAAAACATCATTACTAAACGCAAAAGATCGAATTTTGCAACAGCAGCAGGAATTGTCATTATATATACAGGTATAACCGGACTGGCAATCCTCACCGGGTTTTGGCAGAACTCCGTTACCGCTGAGGAATATCGTGAACTATATCAGATCATAGACTTAATAGGACATTAAAACCCATGAAAAGAGACCCGGCGATTGCACCCCTTTCACGTGAACACCACACCTCACTCATTCTTGCACAAATTCTCAAAAAAAACGCACCCGAATACAAAGACCTTCCGGTGACAACCGAAGGAAAACTCAAATATCTTTTTGAACTGATGGAAACTCATCTTGGGCCCCACTTCAGGGCTGAAGAGAGAATAATGGAATATCTGGATGACAGAACTGATTTGTTCAAACCGATGAATGACAGAATTTATCATGAGCATAAACTTATCCGCGAAGCGGTCCTCTCCCTGCAAAAAGGGAGTGCAACCATAATTGATGATATGGATGATTTCGCTCAACTTCTTGAGGGGCATATTCGTTTTGAAGAGAGGGAGTATTTTCAGTATTTGCAGGATCATCTTTCAGAGGAAGAACTGCAGATGGTCGCTAAACTGGAATCACAAAGAGGGTAGTTTTTTCAAAGTATCTTTCATTAGCGAATTCGTAAGACTACCAAGGTAAAAACATGATTAAAAAAATATTATCAGCCATATCACCTCCTGCCGGCTGGAAAGTGCCGGTTGTATTTGCGCTGGCTGTCCTCACCGGAGTTGGTCTGGTTATTTTCCGGATATCAAATGCCGTATCCTATCTTTCTGATAAACCTGAGGCGTGCATGAACTGTCATGTAATGACCCCGCAATATGCCACCTGGCAAAGGAGCAGTCATGCGCGGGTTGCTACATGCAATGACTGTCACGTACCGCAGGACAACTTTTTCAGAAAATACCTCTTCAAAGCAATGGACGGAACACGTCATGCGACAATGTTCACTCTGCGACTTGAACCGGAGGTGATTCACATAAAGGATATGGGTGCGGCTGTCGTAATGGAAAATTGCATCAGATGCCACAGCTCATATTTGCATGATACCAAGCTGAAAACCGGCACATTTTATGAAGCTCAGGAAGGTGAAGCACAGCTCTGCTGGTCATGTCACCGCGAAACTCCACATGGAAGAGTGAACAGTCTGTCATCTTTCCCGATGGCCAGAGTTCCCGAGCTTACACCTGTTATGCCTGAGTGGATGGACACCTATCTTACCGGCGAAAAAAAATAAATTATATATATTATCAGGAAATAGAACATGAAAAAAATAAAAGATATAGTAAATGAAAAGCCGTATATGGCCTGGGTGCTTTTTGGGGTAACAGTTATAGTTGTGTTTCTTGCCGGTCTCTTCGGAGCATCGATCATCGAAAGAAGGGGAGAGGCACAGGACCGTCTGACTGCCCTCAAGCCGATTAATGAGTGGGAACCCCGTAATGAAGTCTGGGGCGAGTCATTTCCGAGAGAATATGAAAGTTATATAAAAACGCTCGATACCTCATTTGCGAGTAAATATGGCGGATCAGCAAAAGTTGACATGCTTGAGAGAGAACCAAATCTGGTTGTTCTCTGGGCAGGTTATGCTTTTTCGCGTGACTATAATCAGGGACGCGGTCACTATTATGCAATTAAGGATATACGCAACACACTCAGAACGGACGTACCTCAACCTGCTACCTGCTGGACTTGTAAAAGCACAGATGTTCCGCGTCTGATGAATCAAATGGGGGTAGCTAATTATTACAAACAGAAATGGAGCGATCTTGGCGGTGAAGTAGTGAATGCAATCGGCTGCCAGGATTGCCATGATCCTAAGACGATGAATCTGCATATCACCAGACCCGCTCTGGCTGAGGCATACTCCAGAATGGGAAAAGATATAACTAAAGCAACACATCAGGAAATGCGTTCTCTGGTCTGCGCTCAGTGCCATGTTGAATACTACTTCAAAGGGAAAGAAGAAAAATATCTTACATTTCCTTGGGATGGCGGCATGACAGTGGATGATATGGAAAAGTATTATGATGGTGTTGAACATGTTGATTTTGTACATTCACTGAGCAAGACTCCGATCCTCAAAGCACAGCATCCTGACTTTGAAGTTTTCAAAATGGGTATTCACGCTCAGCGCGGTGTATCCTGCGCGGATTGTCACATGCCTTATAAGAGTGATGGCGGTGTGAAATTTACTGACCATCATATTCAAAGCCCGCTGAATAATATCTCCGGCTCCTGTCAGGTCTGCCACCGCGAAAGTGAAGAAACACTCCGTGAAAATGTTTACGAAAGACAGGATAAAATTAAAGAGCTTTTGCTTGCGGCCGAACATGCAATAGTTAAAGCTCACGTTGAAACAAAAACCGCTCTTGATGCCGGGGCAAAGGCGGAAGATCTGAAGGAAATTCATAAGCTCATCAGACATGCCCAGTGGCGATGGGACTATATAGCAGCTTCACACGGAGCACCTTTCCACGCGCCACTTGAGTCAGCACGCGTTCTATCTTCTTCAATCCAGAAAGCTCATGAAGCACAGATTCAGCTTGCGATTCTTTTAACAAAACTTGGCATCAAATATCCTATAAGTCTGCCAGATCTTTCAACGAAGGAGAAAGCACAGGCATACATCGGTCTCGATATGAAAAAACTCAACGAAGCAAAAACAGAGTGGCTTAAGACCGTGCCCGCTGAATGGGATAAAAAAGCTGAAGCCCGGCAGGCAACTTATTAATTATTTATATATCGAAGGAGTTATGAGAACACTACTTATCGTATTTGTACTGGCGTCAATGGTGATTCATGCACAGGATGCGCCTAAATCATGGGAGTTCAACGGTGACCTTCAGCTCAGAGGAGAGCTGGATGGTCGTGATTTCTATAATGCAACCTATCCTGCTTATGTGACAACCATGCGCACCCGCATTGGCGTGACAAGAAACTTTAATGACAAAGTATCGTTTTTTGCGCAGTTTCAGGATTCACGTACCTTCGGACAGGGGAAAACCACCTCTGCCTATCTTGCAAACGTTGATATGCATCAGGTATATATTAAGTTCAATCAGGTTCTTTCTCTGCCACTAAGTATTCAGGCAGGAAGATTCAAATATTCTCTTGGCAACGAGAGACTGTTTGGAAACAGTGACTGGGGTCCGTTCGGGCGGGCTTATGACGGGCTTCTTTTTAGTCTTGAAATGCCCTGGAAAACTGACTTAATCATAGCGAATATTAATGAAGAAGAAAGATATGTATCAAACGCAACGCCCGGTTCATACATTTATCCCGCACTTAGGGATTCCTCAGTAAACATGGTTGCCCTAACAGTCAAGGGAAAACTGAATGAAAGCAACGTACTTAGTCTTGAAGGATATTATGAATCTGACAGAAAAGTACCTAACGGCTCTGATCAGCAGTTAGCCAGATACACTCTTGGAGCCGAGCACAATTATATGATGAAACCATTCAGCACGGTTGTTGAATTCATCTATCAGGGTGGTACCATCGGTGTTAAGGATGTTTCAGCATATCTGGTATCAGTTTCCGCTGCTTATTCAATGGGTTCTTCAAAGTTCAGCCCCGGAATAGATATACTTTCCGGAACGAATCCGACCGAGCTAACCAAGTATAATTCATTTGATGCTGCGTTTGGAACAGGCCATAAATTTTACGGATTTATGGATTATTTTACCTCAATTCCTGCTAATACAGGAAATCTTGGGCTGCAGGACATTTTCCTGAATTATGATTATGCGCCGGACAATTCACCGTTTCTGTACAGTGCCGCTCTGCATCTTCTCTCAACTGCGGAAGAAACCGCCGCGGGTGAATCATCCCTCGGTCAGGAAATTGATCTTACGGTCAGATACACGGTAACCAAAGGTGTTAACCTCTTCTGGGGAGGGTCAGTTTTTCTTCCGGGTGATTTAATGAAAATTCGCTTTACGAAAGCAGGCAATAGTGATCTGGATCCTGCATTCTGGAGTTATTTGATGGTAAAAGCCGCCCTTTAAGACCGTCTGACTACCGAAAACCCGAATTAATGCCTGAAAAGTCTGAAAAGCTTTTCAGGCATTTTTAATTTTAAATGTTGACATTGACAAATAAATTGTTAAATTTTGTATGAGGAATTACGTTCATGGTCAAGGTGATTGAAAGTTTGTACTTAAACTAAACAATATCAGGAGGTTCTCGTGAAGAACTTGTTTCTTTTTCTTTTTTTAGCATCATTCAGTCTGCAGGCACAGTGGATTTCTGTTTCCAGCGGCCTAACCGGAGATATCTGGGGCGTTGACTGGGTTGATGAAAACACCGCATGGATACTGGATGCAAATGGTGCTGTGGCGCGTTCAACTGACGGAGGTCTCACTTTTGCAAGTGCCGGGACAGTTGGTGCAGCCGCATATTCCATAGCCGGTCTTAGTGCCACAACAGCAGTTGTAGTAACCGGACCTGCATCAGGTGCTGGCGCAATTTTCAGAACAACAAACGGAGGAACTAACTGGACTCAGGTTTATACTGCTACAGGTGCATGGTTCAACTCTGTTGATAACCTCAGCGCAACTGTGCTCTGGGCACAGTCAGATCCTACCGACGGAAGTTTCCACATTGTGAAATCAACCGATGCCGGAGCTACATGGACACTCGCTGCAAACAGACCTGCTGCTCCTGCTACAAACGTTTTCGGTGCTAACTCAAGCTATTACAGCATTGGAAACACCCTTTGGTTTGGTACCGGCGGTGCTTCTGGTGCTACGCTTGCTAACCGTGTTTACAGATCTGCAAGTGGTGTTGACGGTCCTTGGACATTTGCAACAGCAGCTAACCAGTTTACCGGCGCTATTGCTTTTAACAGTCCTTCAGGATTTGGCCTGGTCGGTTTCTGGCAGGCAACAAATGCTCTCGGAAGAAGCACTGACGGTGGTCTTAATTTTACCGCTATTGCTCCGCCAATCGGATTAACAAGAGGTCTCGAATTTTTACCAAACACAAATATCGGTTGGGCTGCTACTTCCACCGGACTGTGGAGAACACAGGATGGCGGAACAAGCTGGGATGCTGAAACTCTGCCTTTGGGTTTTAGCTCTTCAGTGATGCCAAAAGTATTTGTTGTGAATGCAAACAGCTATAAGGTTCTGGTTGGGGGAAACCTCGGACAGCTTCTTCGCTTTTTCACCGTGGTTCCGGTCGAGCTCACTTCATTTACCGCTTCAGTTTCAGGCAATACTGTTAACCTGAACTGGGTTACTGCTTCAGAAACAAACAACCAGGGCTTTGAAGTTCAGCGTAAAGTAGGTGCGGATGGTGAATTTGCAGTTGTTGGTTTCAAATCAGGAATGGGTTCTACTACCGAACGTGTTGAATATACATTCGCAGATAATATCAGCAGTCTGAATGCAGACAAAATTTACTATCGTTTGAAACAGATTGATTTCGGCGGACAGTTTGAGTATAGTGATGAAGTTGAAGTAAACACCGTATTTGTTGCGGATGCTTATCAGCTCCATCAGAATTATCCGAATCCGTTCAACCCTTCAACTGCTATCACATTTGATATGCCGGCTGATAACTTTGTAACCATCAGTGTATATAATGCTCTTGGTCAGCAGGTAACTGAACTTTACAGCGGATTCACTGCTGCAGGAAGACACACCGTGAATTTTGATGCTGCAGGTCTTACCAGCGGTATTTATTACGCAGTAATGAAAACGGCTGATAACTCATTCCGTCAGACAGTAAAAATGTCACTGATGAAGTAAGAAGTATGAAGTTTGAAGTTTGAAGTATGAAGTTATTCATACACAAATTCACAGATAATTTGCACAGAACCCCGGTAATGCCGGGGTTTTGTGTTTTAAAGGTGAACGTTGTTTGTGTAGAGACGATGCATGTGGCAGAGACGGTGTATTGGTAGAGACGATGCATGCATCGTCTCTACATCGGTTGTTATTTAACAAGGGTTATTTTTATGGTTTTAGAAAAACTGCCGGAAATCATTCTGACAAAATAGATGCCGCTTGCAAGCTGATATTTTTCAGCATTAAGCTCTATACTTCCTGAACCGGCCTGTATATCACCATTAAACAGTCCGGCAATTTGTTCGCCGTTTGCATTGTAGAGCAGAAATGCTGCTTTGCCCGCTGCCGGAACTGTATATCTGATAGTGGTTGAAGGATTAAACGGATTCGGATAATTTTGTGATAACTCATAATCTGCAATGAGTGATGATGCCAGATCCTGATCAATTGAAGTTGGAACGTCAAGCCAGGTGAGCAGGGTGCGCATGATCTGATTTCTGCTCATCGCTGATTCATTGTTGTTGATACTTTCAAATCCGAATCCGAGCAGGATAATTTTTGAACCTGTGTCAGGATTCCGTTTCCAGCCGCCGGCCCCTTCAACAGTAGTATTCTTGTATGAAAAGGCGATTGTAAAACCATTGGAATCAGCCAGGACATCAGTCAGGCGCTCGTTGCCGGCTCCATCGGTACCGTTGAAACGTATATGCGGGAAGTTGACGCCGAGAATGTCTGACGCAATACCATACACGTTTCTGGCCAATTGACCATTGTTCTTTACCCAGCGTGCGCCAATCTGACCGTAAAGAAAATCGGGGAAAGAGGTTTTTAGATATTCTGCAATGTTCTGACCAGTCAGAAGCAGGCGTCCTCCGTCCTGCAGGAAATGAGTGAGCGAATCAATTTCAGATGCAGTAAAGAGTGAATCTTTTTGACTGCCGGTTGAGTAAATAATTACATCCCGGTCAGAAAAAAACTGAGGTGATTTGGTGAAATCCAGTTCTGCATGGATTGCGGAATATTCGAATGCAGTATCGTAATAAGCAGAATGAGCAGGGAACTCTGATCTTGAAACAAAGAGCACAGCAGGTTTCCCTACTGCAATTCTTATGCTATCCGAAACTGTATTCCCCGGAGATTGGATAACATATTTTATAGTGAGCATTTTGCTTACAAATTCCGGTTTCACATTCAATGCAGACGTGATGGTAATGGTCTGATCAGAGAGTGCGTTAACTGACCCTGAGGCGGTTGCGCTGAGAATATCAATACCCGGATCATCAACGGTAATCTGCACCTGACAATTTTGCGCGTTGACCGGCTCAATATTAGTTATGGTAATATTAAGATTTCCGATTTCGCCTTGTTCAACCCGGCCATCCTGTTGAACGGTTTCAGTTAGTGTGATTCCTTTTATTTTTATATATGGAATAGTGCCTACATCGTAGTCGGCAATCATTTTTGAACCGGAGGATCTTATGTTTCTCACCGAAACGTAGGTTGGTCCTGATGTATATGCATCAGATTTTGGATTAGTAATCTGATCAAATCTTCTGTTGTTTGTTGCTCCGGGGAAGGGATCACCGGCATCACCCCGCCCGGCCGTTGTATTGAGCTGCCTCAGACCATCGGCCTGTTCGAGGTCAACCAGACGGCGGTTATCATTAGTATTGTTACTTCTGGTTTCATCAATATGATATATAAGGAGCCCCGGGCTATATAACCGGCTGTCAAACCCGGTTTTTTGTCTGTTTTCCACGAGGAAATATTCTGCGCCTGTTGTTTGTCCGCCACGCCAGATTCTTATGATATTCGGGTTTTCAGTAGTGCTTACCAGTTCCTGATTCATCATCAGCCCTGAAACATTATTAACAGTTACCCAACCCATTTCTTTTTTGCACCATGCGCTCATGTGAACAGGAAGATACGCTGAGCCGCCGTCTCCACCATAAGAACCGCCTGCCATCAGACACCAGTTGCCAAGCCCGGCGGAAGAGTTATCAGTATCGTATAAATCAGGCAGCCCGAATATGTGACCGAACTCGTGAGCAAAAACTCCGATATCGATAATCGCACCGTTTGAATTATTACTTCCTTTCAGTTCCGGTTGTATTGCATAGTCACCATCTATCACAACTGCTCGTCCGGAAACCGGGTCTATATCATTAGTTGTATAAGGTTGGCCGTTATTGGCTACGGTAAAAGTCCACCGATGTGACCAGATGTTGTTAGCTCCGGCAGCAGCATCTGCTCCTGTGTGAATGACCGCTATAAATCCGATGCGGGGGTTACCTTGGGAATCATAATATTGAATGTAATCAGCATAATTTATTTCATTGTCTGAGGACTGAATTACATCAAGAACGAATTTGGGGCCACCCTGAACACCAAGACCATTATTATCACCCACATAAGAAGCCATTGTGCCAGGGACGCCATACCAGCCGCGGCAAGAACCGGTGAAATGCATCTGATTGTAAGAAACCTCCCGGTAATAGTCGGTTACAGTACCCGTACCTGTAGCGGTCGGGCCGTCAAATATCTGATTCTGTAAGGACTGGGTTGAGTAGATTGGATTGTAATCAGAATATTTACCCAGCAGGGTGAGGGCAAATACGGTATCTACAGTAAGCGCCGATGCAGGGAGAATTCCCCGCGAGACTTTCTCCCTTATTTCTGCTTTTTTCTGAAAGTAGGAAGCAAAGTAACCTCCTTTATAGGATTTTTCAATTTCCAGTTTAGCTTTGCGGAAATTTTCATCCGTTTTAACTCCCGGTGCGGGAGGGATGATTGCTGAGACGCTTATGCTGAAACAGATAAGAAACAAGAGAATACCTGATCTTGGGCTCAAGTGGCAGATCCTTAATGATTTATGATTAGAATTTT
>JADLAF010000002.1 GCA_020848375.1 Ignavibacteriaceae bacterium | reverse complement strand
CAGCATTGGCTTCCCTTTTTGCATGGCTATACGGGTATGCTCAATAGTCTTCTGGCATATCTTAGGGTCTCCGGGACCATTTGAAAGGATGATGCCGTCACACTCCACGCTGTTAAAGTTAAAATCTGAAGGAACTCGCAGGACAGAAATATCACGTCTGAGCATTCCCTGAATGATATTGTTCTTAACGCCGCAGTCAACAATGGCTACTTTCTTGGGGCCTTTTGAATAAAGTACAGGTTCTTTAACGCAGACTGCGCCGGCCAGATCATCCAGATTCGGATCCTCAAGCGGGAGCGGGTTCATCCCCTCCGGAGTAAGTGAGCCGAGCATGGTTCCTTTTTCGCGAAGGCGGCGGGTGATCATACGGGTATCAACCCCCCAGAGCCCGGGTATTTTCTGCTCTTTCATCCATTCATCAAGTGATTTAACTGCATTCCAATGGCAGTATTCGGTCGAGTAGTCGGCTATAACAAGGCCGCGCACCTGAATGCAGTCAGATTCAAAATTTTTGAGAAGTTCATTTTCAAAGGAAGAGTCAGGAATGCCGTAATTGCCGATAAGAGGATAGGTAATAACAAGGATTTGTCCGCTATAGGAGGGGTCAGTCATAGTTTCAGGATAGCCAACCATACCGGTGTTAAAAACCACCTCACCGGCTGCTGCATCCTCATAACCGAACTGATACCCTTCCAAAGTCAGACCATCTTCGAGCATCAGTTTTGCCTTACGCTGGGTCATTATTCTCCGGGAAGAAATCATTGGGAAAAAAGTAAAAGTCGGGATTAAAGATACGTGAAAAGAATGGAAAAATTGAGAGGGGATAATGGATAATTAAGGGGGAAAGTTCAGAAATAACAGGGATATTGCCGTATTAGAAAATGGTTGCAAATTTGAAGCCAGTCATGGTGTCTTTTAAAACGTAACCTCCAGGAGATGGGGTGCTTGTTATACAATTAAATTGGCTACGCGGTGAGTAGCTTATTTGTCTGTCTGCCCATTTAGAATATTCAGAAATTTTTCAGCAGTTTCAGCGGGATGTCAGCAATGGTTAACAATATTTTTAGAAGCTGTTGAGGTATGGGGAAATTAAACTGAAGTGAAATAAATAATAAACATAACTATATTTGACATACAGAGTAAAGAAAATCCTTAAATCATCCAATTGCCATTTTAGAATGGCATTTTAAGACCGAAACTCTAAATGACTTTTCTTTTGAATTGGTTTTCAGGTTTATTATTCTGCCTAAAGTGATTATTATATTTTATGAAATTTATCTTGGAATACGATTAATAAATTCTACAATGGCATACGAATCAGTTGATAAATTACAGACAGTTTTAGCGGATAAAGTATTTTCACATACCAAGGACCCTAAAAAAGCTGCTGGTCGGGCATTAGGTACGCTTGTGGAAATTATTACCTATTATCTTCTTAAAACATGGGGTCTTAATAACCAAATTTCAATTGAAAGAGGATTGGAAGAATATGGTAACCCTGAGATTACTCATAATGTCGAGTATTCACTTCATCCTATCTTGCGCACCCATTCAATCAATATTGAGAACATATCCAAATCTCTTACATCCAATCAAATTCTTAAGAGACTTTCAGATTCACCTTTTCTGATTGATGAATTTCAGAAGAAATCAAATCATTTATTGAATAACGGAATATTGCGGAATGCCTGTACGATTGCAAGTTCTGACCATTCATTTCTTCTGGCAAGCATCAGGGATACTAGGAATTCAGAATTCACACTAAATCTGTATGAGCAGAGTAAAAAGCCATACGCAATTTTTGAATGCAAACGCGTGGGCATTGAAGAGGGTAATAAAAAAGGACCTCAAACTATTGAAAAGGCAAAGCAAGGTGCTTATGTTGCAAGGGTCTCTTCATCACTACAAAAGATTCGAAATGAAAATGGAGAACTTCAAGGAATTATCTATAGGAGTGATGGCAGTTATACCATTAGACCATATATAAATTTGCTTGAAGAAATAATCTTTTCAGATGTTAAGGAATATTTAAGAAGATTCATTCTGACTGTTGGGATAGTCAGCAATCATGGGAATTGGTTTACATCAAACAATCACAATAAAGAATTAAAGGTCTTGGCCCAGTCTTATGATTGGTTGCTTTTCTTACATGACAAAGGACTCTCAAAATTTATTGACAACTTATTAGTTAGTCCTTCAAATAAATATAAACCAATAAAAGACACCTTCCTCTCAAGCTATACTGAGGGGAAAAGGAAAAATCAGTTTACCAAGGTTCAAATGAATTTTGAGGCGGACAAACTATTGTTGGAATACTTTAATAAAAATATTGACACCATTGAGAAATGGTTTAACATCATAACTCCAAAAGACAAGGAGCTCTCTCATCTTAAAGAAGAACTTGATGCCTTAAGTGCTAAAAAGTGGAGGGATATTTTAACATGAGTGCGGGAAGAACTGTAAATACATTGAGTCAGAGTTGGGGAACCCCGCTCAAATATGTTAATGCCGTTAAAGAAGTCTTTGGCGGCTGCATTAATTTAGGCCCATGTTCAAATCAGTACTCAATAGTAAATGCAAGAGTAGAATTTAAACTTCCCAAACAAGACGGATTAATAGAAATTTGGAATTATCCCACTATATATGTGAATCCGCCTTATGGCATTGATAAAGAAAGAGGTACAACAATTAAAAATTGGCTTGCCAAATGTGCGAGCGCTTATTATGATTTCGGTTCTGAAGTTATCGCCCTCGTACCAGTTGCTGCAAATACTGCACACTGGAAAAAATACGTTTTCACAAAGGCAAAGGCAATATGCTTTCTCTATGACACTCGCCTAAGATTTTTGGAAAACGGAAAGGATACGGGTAAAGGCGCCCCTATGGCTTGTGCAATGGTTTATTGGGGAGATAACTTTGCGAAATTTTTTAATGTTTTTATTGAGCATGGCGCAGTAATAGATATTTCTCCACTTATTGGGGAGCTGGTTGGTTCAGATCGGAAGCGATTGCAGCTTAGTTTTACAGAAATTAAAAGTGCGATAATTTAGATAATCTTAATTTATAGGAGCATCAAATTCACCTGACTCTTTTTTCAACTTCATGAAATACTTGTCCTCGATCAGTAAAACCCGTGTTTCTCATGGACACTATTTGTGTTCCCAATTTCATTCCACTAATTCACACCGTTTTTAGTTCACAATAGTAAATCTTTCTTTCACTTTCCCCTTGCGAAACCGATTAGTTGCGCTTATATTTGCAACTGATTAGTTTCAGATTACACAGGAACACGTTATGAGAAGAGATGTATTTCACGCGGTGGCTGACCCAACCAGACGGGCT
>JADLAF010000001.1 GCA_020848375.1 Ignavibacteriaceae bacterium | reverse complement strand
TTATGTCATAAGTCATGTTTTCAGAATTTCTTGGTATTGAAGCCTGATCCGCAGTGCCTGAACACAGTGAAATCCAGCTTCATTTCGTAAATTGTATAATTAGATAACCAAAATTAACGTTTTTCCCTTACCTGTTCCCAAATGAAAAAAACTGAAAAAATTCTTATTGCTGGCCATAAAGGCATGGTTGGTTCAGCGGTTGGGCGTGCCCTGAAGGCTCGCGGATACACTAACCTGATCAATATTGACCGGAATGAAGCTGACCTGCGGAATCAGCAGCAGGTTTTTGATTTCATGGAGGCAAACCGCCCCGATGTGGTAATCATCGCTGCGGCGAAAGTGGGCGGCATCATGGCAAACAACACCTACCGTGGCGAATTCCTCTACGACAACCTCATGATTGAGGCAAACCTGATCGAAGCATCCCGCCGGGTTGGTGTGAAAAAGCTCCTCTTTCTTGGTTCCTCCTGCATCTACCCGAAATTTGCCGAGCAGCCGATCCGTGAAGAGTCTCTCCTGTCCGGAACATTGGAATTCACCAATGAGCCATACGCCATTGCAAAAATCACCGGCATCAAACTCTGCGAAAGTTATTACCGCCAGTACGGATGTAACTATTTTTCTGCTATGCCCACCAATCTCTACGGTCCCGGTGACAACTTTGATCTGGAAAAATCCCATGTCCTTCCGGCTCTGATGCGAAAATTCCATGAGGGGAAGACTACCGGCTCGGATCATGTGATAGTCTGGGGTACAGGAACGGTTCTCCGTGATTTTATGTATGTGGAGGATCTGGCCTCTGCTGTGGTCTTCCTGCTTGAAAATGTCAGTGCGGCGGATATATATGAAAAGGGAATATCCCACATCAACATCGGAACCGGTTCTGATGTTACTATCTCCGCTCTGGCTGAGTTGGTGAAGGATATCATTGGATTTCAGGGGAAGATAATATATGATGCAACAAAACCTGATGGCACTCCGAGGAAACTTATGGACGCCTCCCGCCTGCATGAACTCGGCTGGGAAAGTTCCGTATCTCTTGAAGAGGGCATCCGCAGAACGTACAAATGGTTTTTAGAAAATAGTGAAAATATAAAAAGGTAAACAAATCGGAATGAAAAAAGCGCTTATTACCGGAATAACCGGACAGGACGGAAGTTACTTAGCGGAAATACTGCTCGAAAAAGGATACGAGATCCATGGAATTATCCGCCGCAGCAGTTCATTTAACACCGGCAGAATAGATCATCTCTATAACAACCCGGAAATTATAAATAAAAAAATGTTTCTTCATTATGGAGATCTTGTTGACACCAGTAATCTGAACCGTCTTCTTGAAAAGATTGAACCGGATGAAATATATAATCTTGCTGCTCAGAGCCATGTGAAGGTTTCCTTTGAAGTGCCTGATTATACCGGTCAGGTTGATGCTCTTGGCACTCTCCGCTTTCTTGATGCAATCCGTGAGGTAGGTCTCAAAAAAGTCCGTTTTTATCAGGCATCAACAAGTGAACTCTACGGAAAAGTTCAGGAAACTCCTCAGAGTGAAACAACACCCTTTTATCCCCGTTCACCGTATGGTGTGGCAAAACTCTATGGCTACTGGATCATCGTTAACTACCGTGAAGCGTATGATATATTCGCCTGCAACGGTATCCTCTTTAACCATGAATCTCCCCGCAGAGGTGAAACCTTCGTAACAAGAAAAATCTCCCGTGCGGCATCACGGATTATCTGCGGACTGCAGGGTAATCTTTCCCTCGGCAACCTCAACGCAAAGCGTGACTGGGGTTATGCTCCCGAATACTGCCAGGGAATGGTGGATATCCTCAATTACGAAAAAGCTGAGGACTTCGTTCTGGCGACCGGTGAAACCAACACCGTGCGTGATTTTGTGAAATATACATTTGAATCATTTGGTGTTGCGCTCCGCTTTGAAGGGGAGAATGAAACGGAAAAAGGTGTGGTTGCTTCGGTTGATTCTGCAAAGAGGGATGAACTGATTGCATTATATCCGAATGCAGTGGTAAAACCTTTTGCAAATCTGAAAGTCGGCCAGACGGTGGTCACGGTAAATCCAACCTACTATCGCCCTACCGAAGTTGATCTGCTCCTTGGTAATCCGAAAAAAGCAGAAGAAAAACTCGGCTGGAAAGCCCGTACAAAATTCGAAGATCTGGTAAAGATCATGGCCCTCGCCGATTACGAAAAAGTCTGCCGCAAAGGTTTCTAACTAAAAAAGCCCCGTCCCCGGGGCTTTTTTTATGCCCCGATGGTTTTTAGCGGGGAAATGGTAAATTTCGGACATAAATTTTAACTATTGAGGTAGTAATGACCAGACAGTTTACGGCAATTATTGAAAGGGAAGATGATATGTATGTGGCTCATTGTCCTGAACTCGATATTGCAAGCCAGGGCTATTCCGTCGAAGAAGCTAATGCCAATCTCCGCGAAGCCATCGATTTATTTCTCGAAATCGCATCTGATACTGAACTCCAAACTCGCTTATATACTGCTGCTAAATAATTCTCAATTATCCACTACCAACAATCAATTTCACCCCTTCCGGGTTTCGGAGACGGGGGTGCTGTATCTCCGTTTCTATTAATATATCACCCACTCCGTGGGTTCGGGTACGAAGCGGAGCTGTCAGTATTATTAATAGGTCACCCGCTCCGCGGGTTGGGACGGTGGTGTATATGTTGCAGTTTTATTAGTTGTGTTGCGGTTTTATTAATTGGTCACCCACTACGCGGGTTGAATCTTTTCAATTTTGTTCATTGTAAATTGTACATTGTACATTGAGTTTACTAACTCCTAATTACTAATTCTTTCTGTGCATTGTAAATTGTTCATTTTTTATACTAATTACTAACTCCTAATTACTAATTTTTCGAGTTAGTCTCCGTATATACACCATCACCACAAACAATCCGGCTAAACCAAGCGAAACATACTGAAATGCAATAAAGATGTAGTTCTTCTTTTCAATATGCATGGGGGAGTCAGCACCGTAAAGAACAAATGCTCCCCAGTAATACGGATCTGAATTCACCTGGCTGATAAAATCGGCTCTGGTTCTCCGCAGTGCTTCTGATTTGGAAATTCCCACACTCAGATGATCATAAAACATCTGCATAAACCGCGATGTATATGCATCATTTATCTCCCACAGAGTGGAGATGGCACTCTTTGCTCCTCCTTCAATCAGTGATTTATTCATACCGGTAATGCCCTCTTCTGCATCAGGATCACCCAGACCGGAACTGCAGCTGCTTAAAACAACCATCTCCGACTTCAGCCCGAGTGAGGCAATCTCTCCCGGCTCGAGTACTCCGTCATTCTCCGCATCATAGAGTCCGGAAAAATATATCACCGGCTGATTCTTTGTTACCGAAGAATGTGCTGAAAGATGTATCAGCGAAGCATCTGCCGCAAGCTCCCTGAACCGTGATTCGGTGGCAAATGACCCCGTCAGCACGGTTGAAAAATCAAGCATATTGTCAATTGCGTTTACTTCTTCGGCTGAATAGGGGATAGGTAAAAATTGATTTTCCTTTCCTGCAGCGCTGCCTGACTTCTTCTGTATGTTGCGCCTTTCGGTAAATCCGCGTGTTGCAGCGT